>JANWHQ010000034.1 GCA_025450315.1 Caulobacteraceae bacterium | reverse complement strand
GCACCCCCGGCTTCTCCGGCGCCGACCTGGCCAACCTGGTCAACGAGGCGGCCCTGATGGCCGCCCGCAAGAACCGCTGCATGGTCACCCAGGCCGACTTCGAAGAGGCCAAGGACAAGGTCATGATGGGCGCCGCGCGCAAATCGATGGCCATGTCCGACGAGGAGAAGCGCCTGACCGCCTATCACGAGGGCGGCCACGCCCTGGTGGCCCTGTCGGTGCCCTCGGCCGATCCGGTGCACAAGGCGACCATCATCCCGCGCGGCCGCGCCCTGGGCATGGTGATGCAGCTGCCGGAAGCCGACCGCTACTCCATGCGCTACCAGCAGATGACCTCCAGCCTGACCATCCTCATGGGCGGACGGGTCGCCGAGGAGCTGATCTTCGGCAAGGAGAACATCACTTCCGGCGCGGCCTCCGACATCGAGCAGGCCACGCGCCTGGCCCGGGCGATGGTCACGCGGTGGGGCTTCTCCGACAAGCTGGGCGTGGTGGCCTATGGCGAGAACCAGGAAGAGGTGTTCCTGGGACATTCGGTGGCCCGCACCCAGAACATCTCGGCCGAGACCGCCAAGGTCATCGACGCGGAGGTCAAGCGGCTGGTCCACCAGGGCTTCGACGAGGCCAGGAACATCCTGACCGCCAAGCTGGAAGACCTGCACACCCTGGCCAAGGCCCTGCTCGAATACGAGACCCTCTCGGGCGAGGAGATCATCAAGGTGCTGCAGGGCATCCCGCCCGTGCGCGAGACCGCCGAGGAGCGCCGCGCGCCCCCGGCCTCGGTCGCCGTGCCCCTCACCCACGCCCCCGACAGCCCGCCGGAAACCGGCGCCGCCCCGGCGTAGGGCCAAGGTCCATCCAGATCCAGGGGCGCGCTCCACGCGGGGCGCGCCCTTTTGGTTTGCGCGGACGCCCGCGGGCCTGATGTGGCGAGTATGCGCAGGCCCCTGGTCATGGGCGTGGTCAACGTCACGCCCGACAGCTTCTCGGACGGCGGCCGGTTCCTGGACGCCGGGGCGGCGCTGGCCCACGCCCGCCGGCTGATCGCCGAGGGCGCCGGCATGATCGACGTCGGGGGGGAGTCCACCCGGCCGGGCGCCCTGCCGGTCTGCGAGGCCGAGGAGATCGCCCGCGTCGTCCCCTTGATCGCCCGGATCCGCGCCGAGAGCGGGGTGCGGCTCTCCATCGACACCATGAAGCCCGCTGTCGCCCGGGCCGCGGTGGCCGCGGGCGCCGACCTCTGGAACGACATCACCGCCCTCGGCTGGTCCCCCGACAGCCCCGCCGTCGCCGCCGAGCTCGGCTGCGAGGTGGCGCTGATGCACATGCAGGGCGACCCGCGCACCATGCAGAAGGACCCGCACTACGACGACGTGGTCGCCGAGGTTTCCGGCTTCCTGGCCGCCCGCGCCGAAGCCGCCATGGCGGCGGGCGTGGCGCGGAACAAGATCTGGCTGGATCCCGGCATCGGTTTCGGCAAGGGGCCCGGGCACAACCTGGATCTGCTGCGCCGTCTGGACCGGCTGGTTGGGACGGGATTCCCCGTGCTCCTGGGCGTCAGCCGCAAGCGCTTCATCCGCTCGGTGGACCGGACGGCGGTGGAGACTGGCGACCGGCTGGGCGGCTCCCTGGCGGCCGCGCTCTGGGGCGCGTCCCAGGGGGTGAAGGCCTTGCGCGTGCACGACGTGCGCGAGACGGTCCAGGCCCTGAAGGTCTGGGACGCAATCCAGGAGGACGGACGATGAAGGCCTTGGCCGCGGCCATCGCGATACTGGCGCTCGTGACGGGTCCGGCCCTGGCCGCCGACCGCCAGGCGCCCTCGACCGATCATCCGCTGCTGCGCGAGATCGCCGCCGACGTCAGCCCCGACGAGCTGCATGCGACCCTCGAACGGCTGGTGGGCTTCGGCACCCGGCACACCCTGTCGGACACCACCTCCGATACCCGCGGCATCGGCGCGGCGCGGCGCTGGGTGAAGTCGCGCTTCGAGGCCATCGGCGCGGCCTGCGGCGGCTGCCTGAGGATCGCAATCCCCACCGACGTGGTCTCCGGCGAGCGCATCCCCAAGCCCACCGAGATCATGGACGTGCTGGCGATCCAGCCCGGAACCTCCGACCCCAACCGGGTGGTGGTGATCTCCGCCCACCTGGATTCCCGCGTCTCGGACATCATGAATTCGACCAGCGACGCCCCCGGCGCCGACGACGACGGCTCGGGCGTGGCCGAGGTGGTCGAGGCCGCCCGGGTGCTCTCGCGCCACCGCTTCGCGGCGACGGTCGTCTACGCGGTGCTGCAGGGCGAGGAGCAGAACCTCTACGGCGGCGCCCTCTTGGCCAAATACGCCAAGGCTCAGGGCTGGCAGGTCGAGGCCGACCTCAACAACGACATCGACGGCAATATCCACGGCCTCAACGGGGTGGTCGACAACACCCACGTGCGGGTGTTCTCGGAAGGGACCAAGGCGGTGGAGACCCCGGCCCAGGCGGACCGGCGGCGCTACAACGGCGGGGAGGTCGACAGCCCCTCGCGCCAGCTCGCCCGCTTCATGGACGGTCTGGCCGACCGATACCTGACCAACCTCGCCGTGCGCATGGTCTATCGCACTGACCGCTTCAGCCGCGGCGGCGACCAGGTGCGGATGCTGGAGGCCGGCTATCCGGCCGTGCGGGTCACCGAGGCGGTGGAGAACTACACCCGCCAGCACCAGGACGTGCGCACCCAGGACGGGATCGCCTACGGCGACGTGATCTCCGGCGTCGACTTCCCCTATCTGGCCCAGGTGACGCGGCTGAACGCCATCACCCTGGCGTCCCTGGCTTCGGCCCCGGCGCCGCCGGCCGAGGTGAAGATCGAGGGCGCGGTCTCGCCCGACACCAAGGTCAGCTGGACGCCGTCTCCGGGCGCCGCCGGCTACGAGGTCTGGCGCCGCGACACCACCGATCCGCTCTGGCGCTACAGCCGCTGGGCCGGGAACGCGGACTCCCTGACCCTCAAGGGCGTGGTGATCGACGACTGGTTCTTCGGGGTCTCGGCCATCTCCGCCGACGGCTGGGAGAGTCCGGTGGAATTCCCGGGCCCTGCCGGCGCCTTCGTCAGCCCGCCGCCGCCCGCGAAGGCGCCCTGAGGATGGGCGCTTCGCCCCAACGCGGCCGGGTCCTGATCATCGCGGGCTCGGATTCGGGCGGCGGGGCGGGGATCCAGGCCGACATCAAGACGGTCACGGCGCTTGGCGGCTACGCGGCCACGGCCGTCACGGCGGTGACCGTGCAGGACACCCTGGGGGTGAAGGTGGTGCATCCGATCCCGGCCGCCCTCGTCGAGGCCCAGGCGCGGGCGGTGCTGGACGACATCGGCGCGGACGCCATCAAGACCGGCATGCTGGGCGACCGCGACGTGGTGGAGGCCGCCGCGAGGGTGCTGGCCGGCGCGGGCCTTCCGGCGGTGGTCGACCCGGTGATGATCTCCAAGAGCGGCGCGGCCCTGCTGGACCCGGCCGCCCTGGACGCCTTCCGCGCCCTGATGATCCCGGCGGCGACCCTGCTCACTCCCAACGCGCCGGAGGCCGCGGCGCTGACGGGCGAGGCGGTGACCTCCGTCGAGGGCCAGAGGCGGGCCGGCGAGGCGTTGCTTCGCGCCGGCGCCAAGGCGGTGCTGGTCAAGGGCGGCCACGTGCCGGGGCCGCGCGTGATCGATCTTCTGCTCACCTCCGCGGGCGAAACCTCGTTCGAGGGCCCGCGGCTGGACACCCGCCACACCCACGGCACCGGCTGCACCCTCGCCTCGGCCTGCGCCGCCGGCCTGGCCCAGGGCCTGGGCCTGACCGACGCCGTCGCCCGGGCGGTCGCCTATACCGCCGAGGCCATCGCCCGCGCGCCGGGGTTCGGCGCGGGGGCGGGCCCGCTGGACCACGGCTGGATCCTGCGCGAACGGTCTTGACCTGGCCTGACGTTCCCGCTTCGTTCGGGCATGGCGATCACGGAATCGGCGACGGAGCGCGAACTCAGCAAGCGGCTCGAAGCGATTGTTCGCGGGACGCCTGGCCTCATGCAGGTGCTGCGCACGGCGCGCGATCTCGACCTGCCCGACTGGCTGATCATGTCGGGGGCGGTCTATCAGCCGGTGCTGAACCATTTGACCGGCCGGCCGCCGGACCACGGACTCAAGGACTACGACCTCGGCTACTTCGATGCGTCGGACATCTCCTACGAGGCCGAGGACGTGGTGATCCGGCGCGCCGCCGCCGCCTTCGAGGAGCCGTTGCGCAACCTGGTCGAGGTGAGGAACCAGGCCCGCGTGCACGTCTGGTTCGAGGGCAAGTACGGCGAGGCCTATCCGCCGCTGCAGTGCTCCGCCGAGGCGCTCGGCCGCTTCGTGTCCCCGATGTTCGCGGTGGGCGTGCGACTGGACGCTGGCGACCGCCTGACGATCGAGGCGCCGTTCGGCCTGGCCGACCTCTTCGCCATGAGGCTCCGGCCGAACCGGTCGCGCCCGGTGATCGCGGGTTACGAACGCATAGCCGCCAGGGCCAAGGCCCGCTGGCCGGAGATCGTGGTGGAGCCGGCCGGGACTTGACCGTCCCGCCCGCGCCTGCGACCTGCCCCGGCATGGATCGGAGGCGGGCGTGAAGCTCTCGGTGGTCGACCAGTCGCCGGTGTCGTCGGGCATGACGCCGGCCGAGGCGCTGCGCAACACCATCGACCTGGCCCAGCACTGCGACCGGCTGGGGTACGAGCGATACTGGATCGCCGAGCACCACGGCATGGAGGTGATCGCCACCTCGGTCCCGGAGGTGATGATCGGCCTGGTGGCCCAGGCCACCAGGACCATCCGGGTCGGCTCGGGCGCGGTGCTGCTGCCGCACTATTCGCCGCTGAAGGTGGCCGAGACCTTCCGGCTGCTGCACGCCCTGTTCCCGGGACGCATCGACCTTGGCCTCGGCCGGGCGCCGGGCGGCGAGGCGCTGGAGGCCTTCGCCCTGCGCCGCACCCGCGACCAGGCCCAGTTCGACGTCGACGACTTTCCCAACCAGCTGGTCGAGCTCTTGGCCTTCCTGCGCCACGACTTCCCCGAGGATCATCCCTTCGGCCGCATCCACGTGACGCCGGAGGCTCCGGGCGAACCGGAGGTGTGGCTGCTGGGCTCCAGCGCCTGGAGCGCCATGGCGGCCGGGCGGCTGGCGCTGCCCTACGCCTTCGCCCATTTCATCAACCCCACCGGCACGCGCCTCTGCGTCGACCGCTACCGGGCCCAGTACGAGCCGACCGAACGGGCGCCCCAGCCCCGGGCCGTCGCCGCGGTCGGGGTGATCTGCGCCGAGAGCGAGGCCAAGGCCGAATGGATCGGCTCGGTCTACCGGGCCATGGGCCGGCGCATCCGGCTGGGCGTCCGCGCGCCCCTGCCGGCGCCGGAGGAGGCGCTGAGGGAGTTGGCCGAGGGGCCGCATCCGCCGCCGGGCTCGGATGGCGAGTGGCCCCGCGTGTTCATCGGCGCGCCCGGCCGGGTGAAGGCGGAGCTGGAGGCGATGGCGGCGGCGCTGGGGATCGACGAGATCATGGCGATCAGCATCACCCACGAGCATGCCGACCGGGTGCGCTCCTACGAGCTCCTGGCCGAGGCGTTCGGACTGCAGCCGCGCTGAGCGGCGTTGCAGAAAACCTGCCTTTGGCCCGGCCATGGGGTGGGATAGGCGTGCTCCCCCGGCCTGGATGAGGGCAAGACGTCCTCGATTGAACCCGGGCTCGAGGGAGTTCCCGCTGTGCGCCAGTGGATGGTCGACGCCTTCGCCTCGGGACCCTTCAAGGGCAATCCCGCCTGCGTGGTCGAACCCTTCGGAGCATGGCCCGAGGACGGCTGGATGCAGGCCCTGGCCATGGAGAACAACCAGGCCGAGACCGCCTTCCTGCTGAAGACCCCGGACCCGGCCCGCTTCGGCCTGCGCTGGTTCACGCCGGCGCTGGAGGTCCCTCTCTGCGGCCACGCCACCTTGGCCGCCGGGCACGTGCTGAAGGCCGAGCTGGGCGTGGAGGCCTCCGAGATCGTTTTCGACACGCGATCGGGTCCGCTGACGGTGCGCGCCGGCGGCGCGGGCTACGAGATGAACTTCCCGTCCAATCCGCCGGTCAGGACCGGCGCCCCCGCGGGCCTGGCCGCGGCCCTGGGCGTGGAGCCGGCCGAGGTCTGGGCCGGGCCCTATCTGGTCGCCATCCTGGCCGACGAATCGGAGGTGCGCGGGCTCGATCCGGCCATCGCGGCGATCAAGACCATCGCCGGCGAGGCCACGCGGGGGCGCGGCAACCTGATCGTCGCCGCCCTGGCCGATGCCGGCCGGCCCTATGACGTGGTCAGCCGCTTCTTCGCACCGGGCTCGGGCATCGCCGAGGACCCGGCCACCGGATCGGCCCACTGCATCCTGGCGCCGCTGTTCTCGGGCAAGCTCGGCCGGGCGCGGCTGAAGTACCACCAGGCCTATCCGGGCCGCGGCGGCGATCTGGATTGCGAGCTGAAGGGCGAGCGGGTGCTGCTCGTCGGCCAGGCGGTCACGGTCCTGGAGGGCCGCCTCAGGGTCTAGCGCCTGGCGGCGCGGATTTCCTTGGCCAGGCGGGCGTCCAGGGTCTTCAGGCGGCGCTCGATGTCGCGGCGTTCCCACGCCGACAGGCCGTGGCTCCTGCGGTAGTAGGCCCGCAGCGACTCGGTCCGACGCAGCTTCAGGCGCAACCGGTCGGCTTCCGCCGCCGAGATCTGGCGGGCCCTGGCGGCGGTCTCGATGCGCGCGCCGGTGCGCGCCTCGCGCGCGGCCAATGTCGCCCAGGCCGGCGGCGGCGGCGGCGCGGCATGGGCGGCGCCCGCCAGGGCGACCAGGCCGATGATCAGAAGCCGCTTCATCGCTGCACCAGGCTCTCCGCGCAGGGCCGACCTGCGGCCCCATGTCCGGCATGTGGCGCCAAAGTTTTCCTCGTCAAGGCCGCAAATTGGTGTATCCCCCGCCTCGGGCCACGCCCTCCCAACGGGGCGCAGTCCATCTGCAAGGATGGGAGACATCATGAGCACGACCCAGAAGCCGGCCCTTCGGCCGGCGCGTCCGTATTTTTCGTCCGGTCCCTGCGCCAAGCGCCCCGGATGGTCCCTCGAAAACCTCAAAGGCGCCCTCCTCGGCCGGAACCATCGGGCCGGAGATGTCAAGGCGCGCCTGAAGCTGGCCATCGACCGCACCCGCGAGGTGCTCGAGGTGCCGCAAGACTTCCTGATCGGCATCGTCCCGGCCTCCGACACCGGCGCGGTCGAGATGTGCCTGTGGTCGATGCTGGGCGCCCGCCCGGTGCAGGTCGCCGCCTGGGAGAGCTTCTCCAAGGACTGGGTCACCGACGTCGTCGAACAGCTGAAGCTGACGGACGCCGAGGCCCTGACCGCCCCCTTCGGCCAGCTGCCCGACCTCTCGCAGGTCCGCCCCGACGCCGACCTGGTGTTCGCCTGGAACGGCACCACCTCCGGCGTCCGCGTGCCGAACGCCGACTTCATCTCCAACGACCGCGAAGGCATCGTGATCTGCGACGCCACCTCGGCCGCCTTCGCCCAGGAGCTGGAGTGGGACAAGCTCGATGTGGTCACCTACTCCTGGCAGAAGGTGATGGGCGGGGAAGCCGCCCACGGCATGCTGATCCTGTCGCCCCGCGCGGTGGCGCGGCTGGAGAGCTACACGCCGGCCTGGGGCCTGCCCAAGCTGTTCCGGATGACCAAGACCCCGGGCAAGCTCGATCGCTCGATCTTCGAGGGCAACACCATCAACACGCCCTCGATGCTGTGCGTCGAGGACTATCTCGACACACTGGCCTGGGGCCAGTCCATCGGGGGACTCAAGGCCCTGCAGGCGCGCTGCAACGCCAATGCTGCGGTGCTGACGGCCTGGGTCGAGAAGACGCCGTGGATCGATTTCCTGGCCGCCGATCCCAAGACCCGCTCCAACACCGGCGTCTGCCTGAAGTTCACCGACCCCAGGGTGACGGCGCTCCCCGCCGCGGCCCAAAAGGACTTCGCCGCCAAGCTCTCGGGCATGCTGCAGAAGGAAGGGGTGGCGATGGACTTCAACGCCTATCGCGACGCCCCGGCCGGGCTCAGGATCTGGTGCGGCGCCACGGTGGAAACCTCCGACCTCGAGGCGCTGACGCCCTGGCTCGACTGGGCCTTCGCCCAGACCGTCGCCGAGCTTCAGGAAGCGGCCTAGCCGCACCCTTCGGCCCCCTCAGTCAAGCCCTGCGGGCTGCCAGCTCCCCCAGAGGGGGAGCATCCAGCGCCCTGGATCTTCCCCCTCTGGGGGAAGTGGCGCCCGCAGGGCGACGAAGGGGGCTCACCCACTCATCACGAGAAGAACCCATGCCTCGCGTCCTCATCGCAGACAAACTCTCGCCCGCCGCCGTCCAGATCTTCAAGGAGCGCGGCGTCGAGGTGGACACCAAGACCGGCCTTTCCAAGGAAGAGCTGCTCAAGATCATCGGCGACTACGACGGCCTGGCCGTCCGTTCGGCGACCAAGGCCGACAAGGAGGTCCTCGCCGCCGCCAAGAAGCTGAAGGTCATCGGCCGGGCCGGGATCGGCGTCGACAACATCGACGTGCCGGCCGCCACCCAGGCCGGGGTGGTGGTGATGAACACCCCCTTCGGCAATTCGATCACCACCGCCGAGCACGCCATCGCCATGATGTTCGCCCTGGCCCGCCAGCTGCCCCAGGCCGACCAGTCCACCCAGGCCGGCAAGTGGGAGAAGAACCGCTTCATGGGCGTGGAGCTGTCGGGCAAGACGCTCGGGATCATCGGCTGCGGCAACATCGGCTCGATCGTCGCCGACCGGGCGCTGGGCCTGCGCATGAAGGTCATCGCCTACGATCCCTTCCTGTCGCCCGAGCGGGCGGTGGAGATCGGGGTGGAGAAGGTCGAGCTCGACGACCTTCTGGCCCGGGCCGACATCATCACCCTGCACACCCCGCTCACCGACAAGACCCGCAACGTGCTCTCGCGCGACGCTCTCTTGCGCACCAGGAAGGGCGTGCTGGTCGTGAACTGCGCCCGCGGCGGCCTGGTCGACGAGAAGGCCCTGCGCGAGCTGCTGGATTCCGGCCACGTGGGCGGCGCCGGCTTCGACGTCTTCGTCGAGGAGCCGGCCAAGGACAATGTGCTGTTCGGCGCGCCGAACTTCATCGCCACGCCCCACCTCGGCGCCTCGACGCTCGAGGCCCAGGAGAACGTGGCCCTGCAGGTGGCCGACCAGATCTCCGAGTTCCTGCTCACCGGCGCGGTTTCCAACGCCTTGAACAGCCCCTCCATCTCCGCCGAGGACGCGCCGAAGCTGCGGCCCTACATCGCGCTGGCCGAGCGGCTGGGGGCCTTCGCCGGCCAGATGGCCGAAGAGGGCCTGAAGTCGGTGGAGATCGTCTACGAGGGCGACCTGGCGCAAGTGAACGTCAAGCCGCTGACCTCCGCCGCCCTGGCCGGGGTCATGCGCCCGATGCTGCCCGAGGTGAACGTGGTCTCCGCCCCGGCCATCGCCAAGGCGCGGGGCATGACCGTGTCGGAAGCTCGCCAGGAGCTGTCGCCCACCTACGACAGCCTGATGCGGATCAGCGTGGCGTTCGAGGGCGGCCGGGTCGACCTGGCCGGCACGGTGATCGGCGGGGTGCCGCGCATCGTGCAGATCAAGGGCATGGACCTGGACGCGCCGTTCTGTCCGGACATGCTCTATGTGAACCACCTGGACCGGCCGGGCTTCATCGGCCGGCTGGGTTCGCTGTTCGGCGACGCCGGCATCAACATCTCGACCTTCTACCTGGGCCGCCTGAGCTCGGGCGACGACGCCATCGCCCTGGTCGGCGTCGACCAGCCCCCCGGCGAGGCCCTGCTGACCAAGGTGAAGTCCCTGCCCTACGTCAAGGAGGTGCGCTTCCTGAGGTTCTGAAGGCAGAGAAGCCGCAAGGACTCCAACGCCGAGATCGTGGAGGGGCGCGGAGGACGCACAGAGGCCATGGCCTCGGCGATCTCTGCGCCTTCTCCGCGTCCTCCGCGTTGAATCTGACAGCCCTTCGGGCCTAACGCCGCCCGTCCTGCCCGGGAACGAACGCGCCGCCGCCGGTCTGGGCCCGGTGGCGCAGGAAGGCGTCGGCCAGCACGCAGGCGGTCATGGCCTCCACCACCGGCGCGGCCCGGATCGCCACGCACGGGTCGTGGCGGCCGGTGGTGCGCACCTCGATCTCCTCGCCGGTCTCGTTCAGCGACCGCCTGGGGGTGGGGATCGAGGAGGTCGGCTTGAACGCCACCTTGGCGATCACCGTCTGGCCGGTGGAGATGCCGCCCAGGACGCCGCCGGCGTGGTTGGACAGGAACAGCGGCCCGTCCTCGCCCATGCGCATCTCGTCGGCGTTCTGCTGGCCCGTCAGCTCGGCCGAGGCGAAGCCCTCGCCGATCTCCACCCCCTTGGCGGCGTTGATCGACATCAGGGCGGCGGCCAGTTCGGCGTCGAGCTTGCCGTAGAGCTGCGCGCCCCAGCCGGCCGGGACGCCCTCGGCATGCACCTCGACCACCGCGCCCACGGAGGTCAGGTCCTTGCGCAGCTCGTCGAGATAGCTCTCCCAGCGCGCGGCGGCCTCGGCGTCGGGCGCCCAGAAGGGGTTGTTGCGGGTCTCGGCCCAGTCCCAGCGGCCGGGGTCGATCTTCAGCTTGCCGAGCTGCACCAGGGCCGCCCGGATCCTCACCCCCTCGCCCAGCACCTTTCGGGCGATGGCCCCGGCCGCCACGCGCGCGGCGGTCTCGCGCGCCGAGGACCTGCCGCCGCCGCGGTAGTCGCGCACGCCGTACTTGGCGAAATAGGGATAGTCGGCGTGGCCGGGCCGGAACGCGGTGGCGATGTCGGAATAGTCGCGCGAGCGCTGGTCGAGGTTGTCGATCATCAGCGAGATCGGCGCGCCGGTGGTCACCTGGCCCGAGGTGCGCGCGTCGCCGAACACCCCCGACAGGATCCTGACCTCGTCCGGCTCGCGCCGCTGGGTGACGAAGCGGCTGGTTCCAGGCTTCCTGAGATCGAGCCACTGCTGGATCTCGGCCGCCTCCAGCGGGATGCCCGGCGGGCAGCCGTCGACCACGCAGCCGAGCGCCGGCCCGTGGCTTTCGCCCCAGGTGGTGACGCGGAACAGCTGGCCGAAGGTGTTGTGGGACATCGCCTTTGCGGATGAAGCTTTGCGGCCGCTTCTAGCCCGATGCGTCCGGGCTCACAAACCAGCGGTGCTAGGCCGCCCAGCGGGCGGAGAAGCGGCGGAGCAGCTTCTTGGAGGTGGGCTCCTTGGCCGCCGGCTCCGAAGCCGAGGGATCCAGCCGCAGCTTCAGGATCAGGTCCCCGGCCGGATGGGCGCCCCGCGCCGGCAGGCCCTGGCCCTTCAGCCGGATCGGCCGGCCCTCGGCGGCGCCTTCCGGCGCGACCAGCGACCGGCGCCCTCGCGGGGTGTCGACCTCGAAGCGCGCGCCCGGCCGGATCTGGCTGGCGCCGGCCAGGACCTCCAGCCAGAGGTCGCCGCCGCGGATGGTGACGCCGCTGCCGGTCTGCACCGCGATGTGGACGAGGACGTCGCCGCCGGCTTGCGACACCTTGGTCAGGCGCAGCACGTCGCCGGGGCGCAGGCCCTTGGGCAGCCGCACGTCCAGCGCCTTGCCGCCCTTGAGCTTCAGCCGCCGCCGGCCGCCGGCCATGGCCTCGCGCAGGGTGATCTTCACCGTGAGGTGCGGCTCGGACGCGGACCTCGGCGCGGGCGCGAACATCATCTGCGCCTGGGCCCGCGATTTCAGCAGCCGATGGGCCTCGATCACCTGGCGCAAACGCTCGGGATCGCCGCCGTCCAGGTCGGGATGGACGGCCTTCACCGCCGTGCGATAGGCGCGGCCAAGCGCATCGGCGTCGGCCCCCGGAGCCAGCCCCAGGAGCTCGCGCGCCTGGCCAGCTGTCATCGCCCCCGCCGCTTGCGTCATCCGGCCATCCTGCGCGCCGGGGGTCAATTCGACGTTAAATCGCAAAGGTCGCGCTATAAGCGGACCTCATGAACCGCAAGATCGACCGCCAGGCCCTGATCCCGCCGACCCCGTCCGAGGCCGATTACCAGGCCTATGCGACCGAGGAGGACGTCGCCGCCGAACACGCCGATCCCCTGGCCCTGTTCGCTGAGTGGCTGGCCGAGGCGTCGCAGAAGGAGCCGTCCGATCCCAACGCCATGACCCTGGCGACGGTGGACGCCGACGGCCTTCCCGACGCCCGCACCGTGCTGCTCAAGGGCTTCGACGAGGCCGGCTTCGTCTTCTACACCAATCTGGACAGCGCCAAGGGCCAGGAGCTCGCGGCCCATCCGAAGGCGGCGCTGCTCTTCCACTGGAAGTCCCTGCGCCGGCAGGCGCGCATCCGCGGGACGGTGTCGAAGGTCTCCGACGCCGAGGCGGACGCCTATTTCGCCACGCGCGCCCGCGACAGCCAGATCGGAGCCTGGGCCTCGGCCCAGTCGCGGCCCCTGCCGGAGCCCTACGCCCTGGAAAAGGCGGTGGCCGCCTACGCGCTGAAGTTCGCCGTGGGCAGGCCGCCCCGGCCGCCGCACTGGTCGGGGTTCCGCGTCCAGCCACTGGCCATGGAGTTCTGGCGCGCCGGGCGGTTCCGGCTGCACCGGCGCACCCTGTTCACGCGTGCGGACCCTGCGGCCCCTTGGTCGGTGACGGCGCTGTTTCCCTGAACCATACTCGTCTCCGGCGCGAAGCCGTCGCGAAGCGCATGGGCGTCACGGCAGGGGGTTTGCACGGCGCGCGCCGAGGAGTCCCAATCCGATGCAGGGCCTGATCCAGAGCTCTCCGCTGACCGTCGACCGGATTCTGCGCCACGTGGCGGCCACGCATGGCCAGGCCGAGGTCGCCACCGCGGCCGCCGAGGGCGCGCCGCGCCGGGTCGGCTACGCTCAGATGGAGACCCGCGTCCGGCGTCTGGCCGGCGCCCTGGCCGAGGGCGGCGTGGGGCGCGGCGACGGGGTCGCGGTGATCGGGGCCAGCTCCGGCCGTCAGCTGGAAGCTTGGTTCGCCGTCATGATGGCGGGCGCCGCCTGCCATCCGATCGGCCCGCAGCTTTCCCCCGACCAGACCGCCGCCCTCCTGCGCGCGCGCGGCGACAAGGTGGTGATGGTCGACCCGGAGCTGCTGCAGGTCCTGGAGCCGGCGCTGCTGAAGCTGCCCCAACTCGAGCGGGTGGTCGCCATGGGCGAGGCCGGCCAGATCCTGCACACCCGCATGAACGCGGTGGTCAGCCAGGACGCCCTGATGGAAGGCGCCTCCCGGCCGCTGGCCGCCGGCCTCGCCGAGGAAGGCGATCCGGCCCTGGTGATGCACAGCGCAGGCTCCGGCCGGACGTCGATCTGGAGCCAGCGCGCCTGCGTGCTTCAGGGCCTGGCCGCCCAGGGCGCGGGCGGGCTGGACCTGACGCCGGACGACGCGGTGCTGCTGCTGGCCCCGCCGTGGCGGGCCGCCGGCGCGGCCCTGCTGCTGGCCGCCCCGCTGGCGGGCGCCAAGCTGGTGCTGCCGGGCTCGCGCACCGACATCCAGCAGATCCGCATCCTGGCCGATCGCGAGACCGCCACGGTGGTGGTGGGCTCCCCGGCCGAGCTGCAGGCCCTGCACGACCAGTTCCGCGCCGAGAGCCGCCGGCCCGGCGCCCTGAAGCGGGCGATCGCCATCGGCGCGCCATGTCCGCCCGGCCTGGCCCGCATCTGGCGCGACAGCTTCGGCGTGGAGCTCTGGTCCGCCTGGGGCGCCGCCGACGTCGCCGGCGTGGCGGCGGTGGGACGCGGCCCCGCCAGCCTTCTGCCCCTGTTCGGGATCGAGCTGGAGCTGTTGGACGCCGACGGGCGCCCGCGCCCGCATGACGGCGTCGCCATCGGCCGGTTGTCGGCCCGCGGGCCCTTGATCTCCGGATCCGGCGGCGCCGGTCCCGTGGACACCGGCGACCTGGCGACCATCGACGCCCAGGGGCGCGTCGCCCTTTTGGGCCGCGCCGACGAGCAGGTGATCGCCGCCGGCGCCCAGATCCCTGCCTGGCCGATCGAGGCGGCCGCGCTCGAGCATCCGGCCACCGCCCGGGCGGCGGCCATCGACCCGCCGCGGGGCCTGGAGGCGGGCGGCCCGGTGCTGGTGGTCGAGCGCAAGCCCGGGGCGCTGGCCGGCAAGCCGGAATATCTGCGCTTCCTGGCCGAGCGGCTGGGCGGGCTGAAGCTGGGCGAGCTGCTGTTCGTCAACGGCTTTCCGCTGGACGGCGCGGGCCGCATCGACAAGGGGCTGCTGCGTCAACGGCTGGAGCAGCTGATCTCGCCGCCGCCTCCATCGCCCGACCCGACCGAGCCACCCCCGCCCGAGCCGGTGCAGGCGGCTCCCGAACCGGCCGCCGAGCCCGAGCCAGAGCCCGTCCCCGCCTTGGCCCCCGTCGCCGCCCTCGCCGCGGCCGCCGCGCCGGTGCTGTTCAAGGACGAACCGGCCGCCGCGGAGCCGGCCGCGGAGCCCGCGCCCGGACCAGCGGCCGCGGAATTGGAGGCGCCCGAGGCCGCGGCCGAACCTCCGGCGCCCGCCGAGCCGGAGCCGCAATCCCATCCCGAGGCGCCCGCCGAGGCCGCCGTCGATTCCGCCGGAGGGGCCGAGCCGGCCGCCGAACCGGAAGCGCTGGGACCGCTGGCCGCCGCCGCGTCCCCGCCCGAGCCGGAGGCGGAGCCCGCCGAGCCCGCCCTGTTCCTGCGCCTGGATTCCCGTCCTCATCAGGAGCGGCGCCAGGCCAAGAAGCGGCTCGGCCGCACCGCTCTGTTCCTGAACCTGACCGCCATCCTGGCCCTGGCGCCGGTGGCGATGATCCTGGCCGGCGCGCTTGGCGTCCGCTTCGACCTGATCGACTGGCGGGTCGGCGTGGGCCAGATGATCCTCGACTGGCCTTCCAAGCTCGCGCTGATCGCGGTGCTGGGCGGCGTCTTCGCCATCTTCGCGGCGATGACCGCCGGCTTCCGCCGATACGGCGTGAAGGCCGCCTTCAGCCTGGTGCTGCCGCTGGCGACCCTGGCGGCCCTGGTCTGGTTGAAGTCGGTGGGCGACAGCTATCCGCCCGTCCACGACGTGGCCACCGACTGGACCCAGCCGATCACCCTCAGCCCCGCCCTGTTGCGCGAGCGCGGGCCGGACGCCTATCCGGTGGAGAACGATCCCTTCGTGCCCGCCAGCGCAGGCGCCTTCATGAACCGGCGCGTGGCCGAGGTGAACGGCGAGACCTGCCCGGGCGCGCACCCCGTCACCCTGAACGCGCCCGCCGACCAGGCTTACGCCCGCGCCAAGGCGGCCTTGGCGGACGAGGGCCTGGAGCTGGTCACCGACGCGCCCGCCGCCGGCCGGCTGGAAGCGACCGCGACCAATCTGTGGCTGGGCCTGAAGGACGACGTCGCCGTGCGGGTGGCCGCGTCCGGCAGCGGCTCGCGGGTGGACGTGCGCTCGATCAGCCGGGGCGGCGTGGCCGACTACGGCGACAACTGCCGGCGGGTCACCCAGCTGGTGCGCCTGATCTCCGGTCAGCCCCGCAGCTGATAGACGGCCAGGGGGCCGGGCGGGCCGTCGCTGGCGGCGCGCCCCTCGCGCACCAGCTTGATCAGGTGCGCCAGCACCGAATGCGCCGCCGCCGGGTGAAGTCGCGGGTCCACCTCGGCGTAGATCTCGCCGACCATCTCTGAGATGCGCCTTGGCCCCCGGGCCAGCTGGTCCAGGATCTGGGCCTCCCGATGCATCCGGTGATCGCGATAGGCGGCCAGGAACGGCGCCACGTCCCGCACGGGCGGCCCGTGGGTGGGCCACAGCACCGAGAAGTCCCGGCGCGCCACCTTGTCCAGGCTGGCCAGATAGTCGGCCATGTCGCCGTCGGGCGGACTGATCACCGTGGTGGACCAGCCCATGACGTGGTCGCCCGAGAACAGGGTGTTTTCGTCCTCGAGGGCGTAGCAGACGTGGTTGGAGGCGTGGCCTGGCGTGGCGATCGCCTCCAGGGTCCAGCCGGGACCGGACAGGCGATCCCCGTCGGCGACCAGGACGTCCGGCGCGAAGGCGCGGTCGTGCCCCTCGTCCAGGCGGATGGCGGCCTCCTCGATGCGCGGCGCCGGCCGGCCATGGACCTTGGCGCCGGTCGCCCGGGCCAGGGCCGCCGAGAGCGAAGAGTGGTCCAGATGGGTGTGGGTGACCAGGATCGCGGTCACGCGCTCGCCCTGCACAGCCTTGGTCAGCGCCGCCAGATGCGCCGGATCGTCGGGCCCGGGATCGATCACCGCGACCTCGCCCGAGCCGACGATATAGGTCCCCGTGCCGGTGAAGGTGAACGGGCCTGGGTTGTCCGCGATCACCCGCCGGACCAGGGGCGAGACCTGGTCGGGCTCGCCGTAGCGGAAGGCCATCTCGCGGACGAAGGGGATCATCGCCCCTGACGGCCCGGAGCTTGCGCTTCAGTCCCTCGAAAGCCCGAGGGAGAGCGGTTCATGGCCGGCGACATCGCCATTTTCGTATCAAAGCGGCTCCAGCGCGCCGCCGCGGCGCTGCTCTGTCTCATCGCGCTACAGGGCCTTCTGATGCTGACCAGCTGCCATCCGGAGCTGGCCGTGTCGCCCACCGCCGCGCGGGTCCTGATCGGCGACTAGCCGAGAACGGCCGAGAGGTCGTAGCCGGCCCCCGCGGCCAGCTCCACCAGTTCCTGGCGCGAGCGCTGGCCGCTCATGGCCTGTCCCAGCGACCAGGCGGTGATCGAGCGCGTGCCCGAGCGGCAGAAGGCCAGCCCCGGACCGTCCGCCGCCTCGGCCTCCCGCGCCACCGCCTCGGCCTGCTCGGGGCTGGGCCGGCCCACGAAAGGGATATGGACATAGCCGAGGCCGGCGGCGCGCGCCGCGGCCTCCATCTCGGCGCTGGCCGGCTGGCCCGGCGCCTCGCCGTCGGGGCGGTTGTTGATCAGCTTGACGAACCCCTGGACCTTGGCGGCCTCGATGTCCGCCGGCTCGATCTGGGGCGCGACCGAGAACCGGGGCGTCACCTTGCGGATGTCGGCGGTCATGGCGAGGCTCCTTCCGGGCAGATCTTCCGGCCAGCTTCTAGCGCCGCCTGGCCTTTCGCAACAGCGTCCGCCGCGCGGCCTTGGCCTGGATGGCGCGGGTTTGTAAGGATGCCTTCCAACTGGCGCTTGCGAGCGCCGCCCAGGGCGCGATGCATCGTGTCCTGAATCATGATCGAGACCGTGACGGCCGCCGGCACCGCAGGCACTTTCGGCTGTCATGCCCCAAGGAGGCGCGCGATGCTGGAGCTCTATCACTTCGAACCGGCGGCCAATTCGATGAAGCCGCTGCTGGCCCTGTCGGAGAAGGGCGTCGATTTCGTCAGCCGCCAGCTGAACCTCGAGGGCCGGCGCTGGGAGCAGTACTCGGACTGGTTCCTGAAGATCAATCCGGACGGCCAGGTGCCGGTGCTGGTGCACGACGGCAAGGTGATCACCGAGTCCACCGTGATCAACGAATACATCGAGGACGTCTTCCCGACCGTCCCGCTCAGGCCCGCCGATCCCTACTGGCGCGCCCGGATGCGCATCTGGACCAAGTTCGTGGACGAATACCTGTGTCCCGCCCTGACGGTAATCGGGGCCAACTTCGCCACCCCCTTCGCCCAGAAGATCGACAAGGCCGAGATGAACGAGATCCTCTCGCGCATCCCGCTGGACGGCCCGCGCAAGAAGTGGGCGACGGTGTCCTCGACCGGCTACAGCGAGGAGGACGTGGCCGACGCCCGGCGAAAGCTGAAGGTCACCGTCGAAAGGGCCGAGGCCTCCCTGGCCGAGCACGAGTGGCTGGCCGCGCCGACCTTCTCGCTCGCCGACGTCAACGCCTATTCGATGATCTCGGGGACCGAGCGCGTGCTGCCCGACGCGCTGAACGCCGAGGTCTCGCCGCGCGTGCACGATTGGCTGAGGCGCATGGAAGAGCGCCCGGGCGTGAAGAAGGCGATGTCCTATCCGGGCCGCATGCGGCCGCCGCCGCCCCAGGCCGCCTAGAGCCGGCTCAGCGGTCGCGGTGGGCCTTGAAGGCGGGCTGGCCGTCCACCTTCATGAAGTAGGACCCCAGCGCGCCCTTGCGGATCTCCACCTTGGAGCCGGCGTGCGGGTCGTTGGCGAAGGGCGAGTCGTCGACCTGGCGCCACACCGCGCCGTTGTCGAGCTCCAGGTTCCAGCGGCCGTCGCCGCCGCGCCAGGCGGTCTTCACCGTGGCCGTGATCCGGTCGACCTCCTCGCCCGCGCCGCCGGGGGTCTTCTTGGTGAGCGAGCTGAAGATGTCCAGGCTCGGCAGCTCCAGGCCGAACACCTCCTTGCGCACCCGGCGGACCTGCTCGCGGTCCACCACCACCACCTGGCCGGCCGCTTCGGCCTGGTCGAGCTTGGCCGCGGCGGCGTCATAGCAGTTCAGTCGGGCGTCCCGATCGGTCAGGGCGCGGCAGTCGACGATGGCCTGAAGTTCGGGCGCCCGGGCCGCAGGCGCCGGGTTCGGCGCTGCGAAAGCCATGGGCGCCGAGGCTGCGAGCAGGGCGCCGATCCCCGCGATCGTCCGGGCGCGGTCAGCATTCATTGAGAGATTTCCAACCATCTTCAGCCATTGAGGCGCCATTCGGAGGCCGCATCAATGGGTCCAAACCCGGGCCTTTCCGTACGGCAAAGGTAGGATTTTGCTTAGCTTGGGCGGTTAGCGGCGGAGTCTTGCCCTATTTCTCACCACGCTGTGACCAAGATGTAACAACAGCGCGGTGATCACCTTACGCGAATGTAACCTGCGTTGACCCGTCCGACGACCGCTCCATAACGTGCCGATTAACCGGGGGCTGGGTGCCTGTTTCCCGGGACACACTGCAATTCGTAAGGGCGGCGAGGCCATCACAGCGCCCCGCCCAATCGGAGGTCCCTAAGTGAAAATCAACTCCACGCGCGCACGCCTTCTGGCGTCATCGATGATCTGCGGGGCGGCTCTCGCCGCCGGCGGTCAGGCTTTGGCTCAGCAGGCGGCGTCTTCCGGCGGCTCGACCGTCGGCGAGATCGTCGTCACCGGCTCGCGCATTCCGCAGCCGAACCTCACCAGCGCCAGCCCGATCACGGTGGTCGGCAGCCAGGAAGCCAAGCTGGAGGGCGTGACCAACACCGAAAGCCTGCTGAACCAGCTGCCGCAAGTGTTCGCGGGCTTCGGCGAAGGCATCACCAACTCCACCGGCGGCATCGGCATCGCCACCGTCGACCTGCGCGGCCTCGGCTACACACGCACCCTGGTGCTGGTCAACGGCCACCGCGTGATGCCGGGCGACCCGGAAGTGCCGGTCACCGACCTGAACTTCATCCCCTCCAGCCTCGTCGACCACGTTGAAGTCCTGACCGGCGGCGCCTCGGCGACCTACGGCTCGGACGCCGTCGCCGGCGTCGTCAACTTCATCATGGACAAGAACTTCGAAGGCGTACGGCTGGACGCCCAGGCGAGCACCTACCAGCACAACAACGGCGACAGCGCGGCCCAGGCCGTCAATACGGCGCACGGCTTCACCCCGCCGACCGGCAGCGTCTGGGACGGCCGCCAAGTCCAGTTGAGCGCCACTCTCGGCGTCAACACGCCGGACGGCAAGGGCAACGCCACGCTCTACGCCACCTACCTGAGCATCAAGCCGATCCTGGAAAACGCCCGCGACTACAGCAACTGCACCTTCGGCGAAGTCGGCAGCTTCTTCGGCTGCCGCGGTTCGGAGACCACCTCGCCGGCGGTCTTCTACAGCTTCGACGCGAACACCTCGCTGATCGTCGACAAGGCCGGCCCGGGCAACACCCTGCGGCCGTACAACGGCGCCACCGACGCCTTCAACTACGCGCCCTACAACTACTACCAGCGTCCGGACGAGCGCTACACGGCCGGCGCCTTCGCCCATTACGAGGTCAACGATCACCTCGACGCCTATACCGAGCTGATGTTCGAGGACGACCATACGGTCGCCCAGGTCGCGCCGTCGGGCACCTTCGGCTACACCTTCTCGATCGGGTGCAACAGCCCGCTGTTCTCGGCCGACGAGGTCCAGCAGCTCTGCACCAACGCAGGCCTCGGGCCCACGGACAAGGCCACGCTCGCCATCCTCAAGCGGAACGTGGAAGGCGGCCCGCGGATCGACGACAACCGGCACACCGACTACCGGATCCTGATCGGCGCCCGGGGCGACATCGTCGACAACTGGACCTACGACATCTCCGGGCAGATCGGCCGCGCCATCTACCAGGAAGAGTTCCTGAACGACCTGTCGCTGACCAACCTGCACAACGCCATGGAAGGGGTGGTGTCCAACGGCGGAACGCTGGCCTGCGCGCCCACCGCGCCCGCCGGTTGCGTGCCCTACGACATCTTCAAGGTGGGCGGCGTCACGCCGGCGGCCATCAACTACGTGTCGGAGCCGGGCTTCAAGGACGGCTCGACGACGGAAATCGACGTCACCGCCAACGTGACCGGCAAGGTTCCGGCCCTGAAGAGCCCCTACGCCAGCGATCCGCTGGGCGTGGCCTTCGGCTCCGAATATCGCCGTGAGACCCTGGACTTCCGCGTGGACAGCGCCTTCCAGTCCGGCGACCTGACCGGCCAGGGCGGCCCGCTCGAACCGGTCGAGGGCGCCTACCAGGTGTACGAGCTCTACGGCGAAGGCCGGTTGCCCATCGCCCAGGACATGCCGGGGATCAAGTCCCTGAACCTGGACGTCGGCTACCGCTTCTCCGACTACTCGACCGCCGGCACCACCAGCACCTACAAGTTCGCGGGTGACTGGCGTCCGGTCGACGACCTGCTGCTGCGGGCGACCTACGAGCGGGCGGTGCGTGCGCCGAACGTGGTCGAGTTGTTCACCCCGCAGTCTGTCGGGCTGCTGTTGAGCGCCGACCCCTGCTCCGGCAAGACGCCGCAGTACACCCAGGCCCAGTGCGCCAACACCGGCGTGACGGCCGCGCAGTACGGCAACATCCCGACCAACCCGGCGGCCCAGTACAACGGCCTGCTCGGCGGCAACCCCTCCCTGAAGCCGGAGAAGGCCGACACCTTCACGGTGGGCGGCGTGCTGACCCCGCACATGATCCCGGGCCTCAGCGCCTCGGTCGACTACTACAACATCAAGGTGAACAACTACATCCAGGCGCTGGACCCGCAGCTGGTGTTGAATTCCTGCGGCATTAGCGGCGATCCCACCCTTTGCGCGCTCGTGCACCGCGACACCCACGGCACCCTGTGGCTGGGCCAGGCCGGCTATGTGCAGGCGACCGACGTCAACGTCGGTTACCTGAAGACCAGCGGTCTGGACTTCGAATTGAACTATCGCACGCCGCTGTCGAAGTTCGGCATCGGCGAAGTCGGCAGCCTGGCCGTGGCCTTCAACGGCACCTATCTGATGGATCTGTCGACGAGCCCGGGCGTTCCGCCGCCCTCAGGCACGGCGACCGACTACAACTGCGCCGGCTTCTATGGCCTCAGCACCTGCGGCTCGCCCAATCCCAAGTGGCGTCACCGCCTGCGCGTGACCTGGACCACCCCGTGGTCCGGCTTCGAGCTGTCGGGCGCTTGGCGCTACTATGGCTCGGTTGAGGCCCAGGGCCTGTCGTCCAACCCCTACCTGGCCGGCTCGACCCCCACCACCACGGCCGACGCCCACCTCGCCGCCCAGAGCTACTTCGACCTCTCGGCGCAGTGGAAGGTCGCGGACCACGTGTCCTTCCGGCTCGGCGTCAACAACGTGTTCGACAAGGATCCTCCGCTCGTCGGGTCCAGCATCGGCGGCACCGACATCCGGTTCAACGGCAACACCTATCCGACGGTGTACGACGCCCTGGGCCGGTACGCCTTCCTGGGCATGACCGCCGACTTCTAGGCCGACCGGTCAGATCAGAGTCGGGGCGGCGGGCTTTCGGCCCGCCGCCCTTTCTTTTTCAGGCAAGGCTCAGGTCGCGCCCTGGGCTTCCAGCCGGGCGCGCAGCGGCTTGAGGCGCTCGGCGTAGGCGCGCCAGGCGCCGATGCCCCGCGCGCTGATCGGCTCGCGCACTTGGGTCATGCTGGCGGTCCGCACCGCCCCCTCGGAACGCTCGGGGTTCAGGCAACCGGGCTCGAACTCGAGACCGCAGGCCTGCAGCAGCCGGCGGATATGGGGCTCGGGATCGGCCACGAGATCCTCGTAGACGAGTTCGACGAACCCGGCGCCCAGCGCCGAGCGCCAATGCGCCATCAGCCGCTCGTGCTCGGCCCAGTGCGCGGCCAGGTCCTCGAAGCGGCTGCTCCAGCCATAGGCGCCCCCGATCGGGATCCGATAGCAGCTGAACAGCGTATCCATTGGCGCGCGCCGCACCCAGACGATCGGCGAGTTGGGGAACGCCAGCCGCAGGGCGCCCGCGACGAGGCTGTTGGCCGGCACCTTGTCCACGGCGAAGGGTTTGTCCGGCGCGTGCAGGTAGGCGGTGTCCTTGAGATAGGCCTGGGCGACCCGCCGCCAGTCCGCGCCCGCGGCGCGCCGGACCAGCTCCGCCGTCAATTTCTGGCGGTCCTGGGCGCGCGAGGCTTCGCGGAACTGGAACTGGAAGGCGGGCGGTTCGCCCCAGCCGGCGACCTTCGAGTGGGCGGCGAAGATGCGTTCGACCAGGCTCGTTCCCGACCGCGGCAGGCCCACCACGAAGATCGGCGTCGGCCCTGGTCCCTGCGGCCGCCGCTCGAG
The DNA here is from genome assembly GCA_025450315.1 of Caulobacteraceae bacterium. GTDB lineage: Bacteria > Pseudomonadota > Alphaproteobacteria > Caulobacterales > Caulobacteraceae > JANWHQ01. The sequence continues at coordinate 392 of JANWHQ010000034.1, read as the reverse complement.
GCCGGCGAACCGCTCGACCGGAAAGGACTCGATCAGGGCGTCGACGAGGGCGCGCTCCTGGTCCGCCGACCAGGGGTCCGCGGCGGCCGCCAGGGCGTTGGCGGCCTCGAGCACCGGCCAGGCCTCGTCCGGGCGGCCCAGATCGTCGAGCACCTTGAAGAGCGCGAAGCCCAGACCGATCCGGTCGGAGAGCGCGAGGGTCTGGTCCTCGAACCTGGCGCGCAGGCCCTGCGGGTCGCCGGTCCCGGCGGTCCAGCGGCGGACGTAGGCCAGGGTCACGTGAGGCTGGACCCAGCCCGGCGCCAGGCGGATCGCCGCCGCCAGCGCCTGCTCGGCCTCGTCCGCGCGACCCACCGACAGATCGGCGAGGCCCAGATCGGGTCGAGCGTCGG
>JANWHQ010000033.1 GCA_025450315.1 Caulobacteraceae bacterium | reverse complement strand
CTGACGGCGCGTGAGTACAGCGACTGGTGGGCGCTCTATGAGGCGGGAGGCATCGTCCCTGGCCAGTCGCCGCCGGATCATCTGAAGCAGGCCGCCGCCCGCGCGGCGGCGATCTACAGTTCGACGCGCCTGCGCTCGATCGAGACCGCGACCGCGCTGGTCGCCGGCCGGGATTTCACCCCCGACGCCCTGTTCATCGAAGCGCCCCTGCCGCCGCCGCGCTGGCCTGACGCCATCAAGCTGTCGCCCCGCCACTGGGGGGTGATCTCGCGGATCTGGTGGTGGTACTTCGGCCATCACGAGGACCAGGAGAGTCGCACCGAAGCCGAGGCGCGGGCCGCTGAGGCCGCCAGCCGTCTGGTCGAATTGGCGGACAGGGGGGGCGATGTGCTGGTGGTCGCCCACGGCTTCTTCAACACCATGATCGGCCTGGAGCTGAAGAAGCTCGGCTGGCGGCTCGTGCGCGGTCGCGGCTGGCGCTACTGGTCGACGAGATATTACGCGCGGTAGGCGGCCAATCAGCCGATTGCCAGCGGCCTGCCGTGGCCTATGGTGGAAGCCCGCAAGGGTTCCGCAGGGGCGCCATGGGCGACGATGCCGACATCTCCGCGCTGTCATTCGAGCAGGCGCTGGCCGAGCTCGAGAAGATCGTGGCCGAGCTGGAATCCGGCCAGGCTCCGCTGGAGCGTTCGATCGAGATGTACGAGCGCGGCGCCCGGCTGAAGGCGCACTGCGAGGCGCGGCTCGAGGCCGCGCGCCTCAGGGTCGAGAAGATCGTCATGGGTCCGGGCGGCCAGGCCGACCGGGTCGAGCCGGCCGACTTCTCCTAGAGCGGGCGGACTGGCGTGAAGGCCCTGACCCTCGCCGAGCGGATTTCAGAAACCGCCGATCTGGTCACCGTGGCGCTCGACCAGCTGCTGCCCAGGGCCGAGGGGCCCGAGGCCCGCCTGACCGAGGCCATGCGCTACGCCGCCCTGGGGCCCGGCCGCCGGCTGCGGCCCTTCTTCGCGCTCGAGACCGCCAAGATGTTCGACCTCGACGAGCGGCCGGTGCTGCGCACCGCCTGCGCGCTGGAGTGCATCCACGCCTATTCCATCGTCCACGACGACCTGCCCTGCATGGAGCCCGACGCCGCCCGGCGCGAGCATCCCAGCGTCCACGACGCCTATGACGAGGCCACCGCCGTCCTGGCCGGCGACGCGCTGCAGGCCATCGCCTTCGAGATCCTGGCCCACCCCGACACCCACGAGGACGGCCAGGTCCGGGCCGAGCTGGTGCGCCGCCTGGCGGCCGCGGCGGGCGCCCGGGGCATGGTCGGGGGCCAGATGATCGACCTTCTGGGCCCGCGCGACGACTTCGGCGGCATGGCGCGGATGCAGCGGATGAAGACCGGCGCCCTGATCGCCTGCGCCTTCGAGATGCCGCTGGTGCTGGCCCGCGCCAGCGAGGCCGAACGCCACGCCCTGATCGGCTTCGCCCAGGATCTCGGCCTCGCCTACCAGATCACCGGCGACCTCATGGAGTCGGAAGCCGACCATCCCTGCCAGGGTCCCCACGGCAAGGACGAGGTCCGCGGCAAGGCCAACTACGTCTCGCTGCTGGGCGCCCCCGCCGCGCGCGAACGGCTGGGCGTGCTGGCCGCCCAGACCAAGGCCCACCTGGAGCCCTTCGGCGAGCGGGCCGTCTATCTGCGCGACTGCGTGGACTTCGTGATGGAGCTCAGGGCCTAGCCGAACGGCGGTGTGGCGGAGGAGACACCCGCCTCACCTCCGGCGCGATGTCGCATTCGACACGTCACATTTCATGCTAGGACTTCCAGAACCTTGTTCGGAAACGGTTTGCGCGCCCCATGCCCGACACGCCCCTGCTCGATACGGTCCGGTCGCCTGCCGACATGCGCGGGCTGTCCGTGGCCGATCTGCGCCAGCTGGCCGACGAGCTCAGGACCGAGACTGTGGACGCCGTCTCCAACACCGGCGGGCATCTGGGCGCGGGCCTGGGGGTGGTGGAGCTCACCGTCGCCCTGCACCACGTGTTCGACACGCCCCGCGACATCCTGATCTGGGACGTCGGCCACCAGGCCTATCCGCACAAGATCCTGACCGGCCGGCGCGACCGCATCCGCACCCTGCGCACCGGCGGGGGCCTGTCGGGCTTCACCAAGCGGGCCGAGAGCGAATACGACCCCTTCGGCGCCGCCCACGCCTCGACCTCGATCTCGGCCGCGCTCGGCTTCTGCGTGGCGCGCGACCGCAAGGGCGAGGACAACCAGGTCATCGCGGTGATCGGCGACGGCGCCATGAGCGCGGGCATGGCCTATGAGGCGATGAACAACGCCGCCGACTCCACCAAGCGGCTGATCGTCATCCTCAACGACAACGACATGTCGATCGCCCCGCCGGTGGGGGGCATGAGCGCCTATTTCGGCAAGCTGGTCTCCGGCGGCGCCTATCGCCAGCTGCGCAAGATCGGCAAGAGCGTCGCCGAGGCCTTCCCGCGTCCGATCAAGGAAGCCGCCCGCAAGGCCGAGGAGTACGCCCGCGGCATGGTGGCCGGCGGCACCTTCTTCGAGGAGCTGGGCTTCTACTACGTGGGCCCGATCGACGGGCACAACGTCGCCGACCTGGTGGCCGTGCTGAAGAACGTGCGCGAGATCGACGACAAGCCGGTGCTGGTCCACGTCGTCACCCAGAAGGGCCACGGCTACGCCCCGGCCGAGAAGGCCGACGACAAGTACCACGGCGTGGTCAAGTTCGACGTGATCACCGGCCAGCAGGCCAAGGCCGCGGCCTCCGCCCCCAGCTACACCAAGGTGTTCGCCCAGGAGCTGGTCAAGCACGCCGAGCGTGACGACAAGGTGGTGGCGATCACCGCCGCCATGCCCTCGGGCACGGGCCTGGACCTGTTCGAGAAGAGGTTCCCCGAGCGGATGTTCGACGTCGGCATCGCCGAGCAGCACGCGGTGACCTTCGCCGCGGGCCTGGCGGCCGGCGGCATGAAGCCCTTCGCGGCGATCTATTCCACCTTCCTGCAGCGCGGCTACGACCAGGTGGTCCACGACGTGGCCATCCAGAAGCTGCCGGTGCGCTTCGCCATGGACCGCGCCGGTCTGGTGGGCGCCGACGGCCCGACCCACGCCGGATCCTTCGACATCGGTTTCCTGGGCGCCCTGCCGGGCTTCGTGATCATGGCCGCCGCCGACGAGGCCGAGCTGGCCCACATGGTCTCCACCGCCGTGGCCATCGACGACGGCCCCTCGGCGTTCCGCTATCCGCGCGGCGAGGGCGCGGGGGTCCCGATCCCCGAGCTGGCCGACCCGCTGGAGATCGGCAAGGGCCGCATCGTGCGCGAGGGCTCGGCGGTGGCCATACTGTCGTTCGGCGCGCGGCTGCAGGAGTGCCTGAAGGCCGCCGACCAGCTGGCCGCCCGGGGCCTGTCGGCCACCGTCGCGGACGCCCGCTTCGCCAAGCCGCTGGACGAGGAGCTGATCGGCCAGCTGGTGCGCAACCACGAGGCCCTGATCACCGTCGAGGAAGGCGCCCGGGGCGGCTTCGGCGCCTTCGTGCTGCAGTTGCTGGCCGAGCGCGGAATGCTGGACCGCGGCCTGAAGATCCGCACCCTGGTGCTGCCCGACATCTTCCAGGACCACGACAAGCCCGAGGTCATGTACGCCGACGCGGGGCTCGACGCCGACGGCATCACCGCCGCCGCCATCCAGGCCCTGGGCCTCGACAACCTCGCCGCGGCCGGCCGTCGGGCGTAGGTCCCGTCCTTCACCTCCCGCCGCACCTGCGTGCAGGTGCAGCCGACGGCGCCCAGGCGCGTCGCCCTCTCCCCTGCTCGCTTGCCACCGTCATGGCCGGGCTTGTCCCGGCCACCCATGAACACCGCGCGCGGGCCCTCCCGCCGGCCTCCCAACTCCCTCAGGCTTCGGACGAATCGCGCCAAGCCTCTGGAAAACATGGTTAATTTCTGGAACGGCGCGCGAACATCGAACAACAGCTGGCGCCTCGGCCAGTTCGACCCACTAGACCTTCGGGTTGGTGATTCGTTCTCCCGAGGCCTGGCGCGGGGCGGTTCAGTAGTGGATCGGGCCCCTCATGCCGCCGCCGCGTTGACCAGGATGTCGACGCCGCCGAGCTGGTCCCTGGCCGCCTGGACCAGGGCCTTCACCGAGGCGTCGGAGGAGGTGTCCACCTGGCAGGTGAAGACCTTGGCGCCGGTCTCCTCGGCGATGGAGGCCGCCGCCGCCTTCAGCGCCGCCCGGTCCCGGGCCGCCAGCATCACCCGGCAGCCCTCGCGCGCCAGCTGCCGCGCGCAGGCCAGCCCGATGCCGCGCGAACCGCCGGTCAGCAGCGCGCGCCTGTCCTTGAGCTGAAGGTCCATGGGAGGGCTCCGCCGGGGAGCCCAGCTTCAGCCGAAGCCGAGGCGCCCGTCAGCCGATCAGGTCCCGCTCCACTGGCGGACGGGGCCGACGTCGACGTGGACGAAGTTGGAGACCGGATAGAAGCCGACACCGCCGGCCTTCAGGCTGAGGGCCGCCTTGTGCAGGTGGGCCAGCTCGACGCCCTCGACGCGGATGTCGGAGGCCCTGCCCACCATGTGCTGGCTCTTGGACGCCACCTGGCCGCTTTCGGCGTGCAGCATGGCGTTGGTCTGGGGCGAGCGGTAGCCGCTGATCAGCTGGAACGGGGTGTTCACCTCCAGCTTCGACTGGATGGCGTGCAGCACGTCGAACAGGCGCGGGTCCATGACGTGCTCCTGGCCGTTGCGCCAATCGCGCATCACCCGCATGGCCTCCGACAGGGCGCCCGGCACGTACTTGCCGTTCTCCCAGTAGACCGTGTCGAGCATCTCGCCGGTGTGCAGGTTGTGGATGTTGGCGCGGCGGATCTGGGCGGCGGGCAGGGCCGTGGCGAGCGGCCCCGGCGCGGCCGGCGCCGAGGCGGCGAGCGGGGTCTCCATCACCGGCTGGATCAGCTCGTGGCTGGTCTGCAGCTTGGGGAGCTTGGCGGCGGCGTGGCCCAGGCCTGCGAAGGCCGAGGCGCCGGCGGACACGGCGATCACGCCCGCGCCGAGCGTGAGGAACTGACGTCTGGCGAATTCCATAAGCGACCGCCCCAGGCGCCGAACCGTGGCGGCCAAGGGTTCCCTACCGACTGCGAAGGGCACGACCTTGTGCCCCGCACGAGGGAAATCAAGCTGGGCGGGTGGTCGCTGCGTCCAGAAGCCGCACCAGGATGTCGTCCCAGCCATAGGGGTCGGGACCGAAGACGACCCGGCCGTTCTGCACATAGGCGGTCCAGTAGAGGATCATCACCGGCACCGGCTGCAGCAGCTTCACGGTCTGGGTGTCGTCGGTGGCGACCAGCTGGTCGATCCGGTCCGGCGACCAGCCCGGAACGCCCTCCATCAGCCGCTTGGCCAGGTCCAGCGCGCGCTGCAGCCGCACGCAGCCGTGGCTGACCTCCCGCGCGTCCAGCCCGAAGGCCGCCTTGGCCGGGGTGTCGTGCAGATAGACGCCGTAGGCATTGTCGAACTCGAACTTCACCTGGCCGAGCGCGCTCTTGGGGCCGGCCTTCTGGACCAGGGGCACGGCGGCGCTGGGGCCTTTGACGATCTGCTCGCGGGCGAAATAGCCGGGATCGCGGCGCTCCTTGGGGAACAGCTCCTTGTCGGCGATGTCGGCCGGGATGCGCCAGGGCGGGTTGAATTCGACGTCGGTGATCTTGGAGATCAGCATGGGCGTCTGGTCGTCGGGCTTGCCGGCGGCGGCCAGCATGTGCAGCACGTCCCTGCCGTCCTTGTAGTCGTCCATGGTGTCGGAGGCGGCGTCGACCTCGATGCGGGTCGGGGCCGGATCGCGCGGCAGCCAGCGCCAGCGCTCGAGATTGGCGCGGATCTGGCCCACGCGCACCTCGACGGGGGTGTTCAGCGCCGCCCAGGTCTTGGGGCCGACCTCGCCGGTGGCGTCCAGTTGGTGGACCGACTGGAAGCGGGCCACCGCCTGGCGCAGGGACTCGTCGAACCGGCCGTCCGGCGCGGCCGAGGCGGCGGCGGGGTCCTCGACGGCGAGGCGGTCGCGAAGCGCCAGAACGCGCGGGCCGCGCGCGCCCTGGCCGAGCCGGCCGCGCGCCTCCAGCATCGGCCAGCCGCCCTTGGCGGCGATGGCGCGATAGGCGGCCAGGGCCTTGACCAGGTCCTGGTAGCGCGGTTCGGGCGGCGGCAGCTTGACCAGCCAGTCCCAGATCCGATGGGCGCCCTGGGCGGTCCTGAGCTCCAGGCCGGCGTCATAGCGGGCCGGGCGGATGCCCCATTCCTTGGGGAACTGGTCGGTCGGCAGGCCGAGGCCGTGTTCGGCCCGGGCGTATTCCAGGATCGCTGTGCGCAGCCGCGCCTGGCCCTGGGCCCGCGTGGCGGGGTCGGTGGACGCCACCAGCGAGGCCAGCCGCCCCACGTCCCCGAAGGCGCCGGGCGCGAACCCCTGCTGGGGCGCCTGGTTCAGGACCTGCAGCATCGCCTGGGTCTCGCGGGGCGTGAAGGCGATCTGCGGGGCCGCCGGCGACGCGCCCTGGCTCCGGCCGGGCGGCGTCGAGGCGGGGCCCTGCCCACCGCCCTGGTCGCACGCGGCCAGGCCGGCGGCCGCAAGGGCGAGCGCGGCGATAATCCGCCAGCTGACGATCGTGACGGAACGCGCCGCCGGCGGCTGCGGCCGCTCATCCTCGCTTTGATTCACTCGGGCCTCCGCCAAGCTCAACGCGAAGGGCCAGGGTTGGTTACGTGGACGGAGGAAACGGCCTAGCTCTTGGCCGTCCTGGGCGAGGCCGGCCTGGCCGGGGCGCCGGGGGCGGCGGCCGCCGTGGCAGTGGCGCCGGCGTCGGCGGTGGTCAGGGGTCTCAGCGTCGGCGGCGGGACGGGGCCGCCCAGGGGCGATTGCTGGAACCTGGCCTTCATCCGGTCGGCCCAGCCGGCGAAGGTCTGATCGTCGGCGATGGCCTGGGCGAAGTTGGCGCTGGTGATCTGCTCGACGTTCACCCCCGACAGGGCCACGCGCAGGGCGTCGGGCCAGTGGGCGCGCGGGACGAAGGACTGGTAGCGGTCGCGCAGCCGCGCCAGCGAGGCGTCGTCCTGGGCCAGGCTGTAGGCGGTGGCCGCCCTCAGCAGCTTGGACTCGTCCTCGGGCTGCAGCCGGCCGTCCTGGGTCTTGTAGCGGTCGCCGAGGCTTTCCTCGAAGATCTTGCCGGCGGCCGGCCAGTTGCGACGCTTCCAGGCCAGCTCGGCGCGCAGGGTGATCCCCTCGGCGCTGGTGTCGCCGCCCAGCAGCTCGTCGGCGTGGTCGAGCTGGCCCAGCTCGAGCCAGGCGCGGGCCTCGATCAGCCGCCGCTCCCCCTGCAGGGCGGTGGGCAGCAGGGTCGAGCGCGACATGTTCAGGGCGTCCAGCGCCCCCTCGGGATGGCGGGCCATCAGCTCGATGGTGGCGAGGTCGGTGGCCACCTGGGCCCGCGGCACGCCGTCCAGGCGGCTGGTGGCCTGGTATTTCAGCAGTTCGGCGGCCTGGTCGAGCAGGTCGACGTTGACCAGCCGCTGGGCCAGCTTGCGCACCATCTCGTCGCCGTCGGCGCCGATGGGGGTCAGGTCCTTGAAGTCGTAGAACAGCCCCAGCGCCTGGATGGGCTCCAGCCCGTCGGCCTGGCCGTTCAGGAACAGGTTGCGGAAGGCGTTGGACAGGTCGTTCTGGATCTCGGACGCCTCGGGCAGGTCCTGGCGCACCTGGCGGGCGGTGCGGAAGGTGTCCAGCGCGTCGCGATAGCGCCCCTGGGACAGATAGAGCTCGCCGAGCGCGCGGATGTCCTCCAGCTCGGAGGCGTCGCCGCGCCAGCGGAAGCGCAGGGAATCGAACACCTGGGCGGCCTTGTCGGGCGAGACCTGGCCCGCATAGAGCCGGATCTGGGTGGCGTGCATCAGGGCCGGGGCCGAAAGCTTGTCGAAGGGCGCCCTGGACACCGCGTCATAGATCGGCAGCGCCCGCTGGGGCTGGCCCTCGGTCTCCAAAAGGCGGGCATAGACCAGGAAGGTCGCCAGCTGCTCCAGCGGCGCCTGCGGCTGCTTCATGGCGTACTGGATCTTGGCGGTGGCCGTGACGAAGTCGTTCAGGTGCAGGCTGGCGTTGGCTTCCGACCTGGCGAACCTGGCCCGCCAGGCGGCGTTGAACAGGGGCAGGGCCTTGCCGCCGTTCTGGAACTCCTGGCGCGCCTCGGTCCATTGGCCGAGCTTGTCGTCGGCGTAGCCGCGCCAGAGCGCGCTGGCGGGATCGTCGGCCAGGGCGGGCGAGGCGAAGTCGGTCTGGGCCTCGGTATAGCGGCCGGCCATGATCTTGGCCGCGCCCCTCAGCCCGCGGAACTCGGCGTTGGCCATCAGCTCCGGATGGTCCTTGGCGATCAGGTTCAGCTCGCCGATCGCCTCGAAGGACAGCTGCGAGCCCACCAGGAAGCGGGCGAAGCCCATGCGGGCGGCGAGGCCCGCGGTCTTGTCGCCCAGGATCTGGCGGTTGGTCTCGGCGGCCACCGCGTTCATCAGGGCGTCGTAGCGGGCCGAGAAGCCGCCGGGTCCGGTGTGGGACCACTGGTCGAAGTTGACCAGCCCCGGCATGATCGCCGCCAGGGGCAGGTCGAGCGCGTCCGCCAATTGCGTGCGCACCGCCGGCGACAGCTGCAGGCCGTCCGGGCGGGTGATGCGCACCACGTCGCCGTTGGTGGTCACCTGCAGGTCGTCGACCTGGGGATCGATGGCCAGCCCCTGCGCCGAGGCCAGGGTGATCAGGTCCACATAGGCCCGGCGCAGCATCACGCCCTTGGCGGGCCAGAGCGCGGTGGCCACCGCCAGGCGGTCGCCCACGGCCGGGTCGTCCAGCCACACGATGCGGGTCGAGCCGGCGACGTTGGCGGCCAGGGCGGCGGGACCGTCCTCGCCGGCGCGGGCCACGGGGATCTGCAGCGAGCGCGCCTGGGGGCCCGGGCCCAGGATCAGGGTCCAGTCGGCGCCCTGGCCGGCCGCGCTGTAGGGGGTGTCCAGCGGCACGGCGAAGCGCACGGCGACGAAATCGGCGCCCTCCACCACCTGGGGCCGGTACTGAGGGGCGATGCGCTGGACGGCGGCCAGGTCGAGCCGCGCCTTGGCGTCGAACACCACCCAGACCGCCTCGCCGCGGCGGAAGACCGCGGCGCCCAGCGGGTTCTTCCAGGGGAAGGTGATCCCCACCTGCGGGCCGGACTTCACCACCTGGGCCACCACCACGCCGGAGGCGGGCAGGGGGTCGGGCCGGCCGGCCGTGGGATTGGGCGGCGCGGCGACCGCCGGCGACGGCGCCGTCGGGGCCGGGGCCTTCTGGAACAGGTTGACGAAGTCGGCGCCGTCGGCCGAGCCGGTCTTGGCGTCGGCGCCGTCGGCCAGGGTCAGGGTCAGGGTCAGCCGGCCGCCGCTCTGGTCGGCCTTGGCCGACTTCACCCACCTGGGCGGATCGACGGTCAGGCGCGTGAGGTCAGGCTGGCCCGCGCCCGAGAAGGTCAGCACCAGGGTGTCGCCGGTGCGGGTCGCGTGCATGGCCGCGCCGCGGAACTCGATCTTGG
>JANWHQ010000032.1 GCA_025450315.1 Caulobacteraceae bacterium | reverse complement strand
CTCCATCTTCGCCCACTGGGCATCCGTCAAACTCAGGCGATCCATGACAGGCTCCGTTTTGGAGCTTGAATCACGATCCGCCCTCTGTGCGAATCCCAAATCTCAACAGGCCCTAGGACGGCGACGCGGCGGCGGCGCCGCAAGATTCAACGCCGAGGACGCAGGGAAGGCGCGGGGGGTCGGGCGGGCGGCCTCAGGCCGGGGCGGCCTCCAGGGCCTCGAGGATGCGGCGGGCGAGCTCGTCGTGCTGGTAGGGCTTGGCCAGCAGCAGCGGGGCGTCCTCGCCGAGGTCCAGGCCCGATTGCGAATAGCCGGAGGTCAGCAGCACCTTCACGTCGGGCCGCAGGCGGCGGACCTGGCGCGCCAACTCGACGCCGCTGACGCCGCCCGGCATGGCGATGTCGGCGAACAGCAGGTCCACCTCCAGGCCATCCGACAGCCGCGCCAGGGCCTCGGCGGCGTTGACCGCGGAGGCGACCGAGAAGCCCAGCTCGCTCAGGCCCTCGCGGGTGGACTGCAGCACGTCGAGGTCGTCCTCGACCACCAGGATCCGCACGCCGGCGGCCCGGCGCCGGGGCGCCGGCCGGGTCGCGGCGGCGACGGCGGCGTGACCGGCGTCGGCCGGCAGATAGAGGGTGATGGTCGCGCCCGCGCCCGGCTCGGAGAGAAGGGTGACGTGGCCGCCCGCGCTCTTGGCGAAGCCATAGACCTGGCTGAGGCCCAGCCCCGTGCCCTTGCCTACCGGCTTGGTGGTGAAGAAGGGCTCGAAGGCCCGGGCCAGGGTGGCGCGGTCCATGCCCTCGCCGGTGTCGGCCACCGCCACGGCCACATAGGCGCCGGGCTCGAGCTCGGGGAACAGGGCGGCCTCCGCGCAGCCGACGTCGAGGTTGCGGGTGGCCAGCCGCAGCACCCCACCGCCCGGCATGGCGTCGCGGGCGTTATTGGCCAGGTTCAGCAGCGCCGCCTGCAGCTCGGCGGCGTCCGCCCGGATCGGCCGGGTGTCGGGGTCCAGGTCCAGCTCGATCGGGACGGCCTCGCCCAGGGTGCGGGCGATCAGCTCGCGAAGTTCGGCCAGCACCGCGTTGGGGTCCAGCATCTCGGGATTGAGGCTCTGGCGGCGGGCGAAGCTCAGGAGCTGGCGCACCAGCTGGGCCCCCCGCTCGGCGGCGCGGGTGGCGCTGGCGGCCAGGCGCAGGACCCGCTCGGGCTCGCCCGGCCGGCGCGAGATCAGCTCGAGCGCGCCCATGACGGCGGTGAGCAGGTTGTTGAAGTCGTGGGCGACCCCGCCGGTGAGCTGGCCCACCGCCTCCAGCCGCTGGGCGCGGGCCAGCTCTTCGCGCGAGCGCTCCAGCTCGTGGTTGCGGGCCTCCGCTTCCACCAGGGCGGCCGCCAGCTTGTCGTAGAGGGCGTTGAGCTCGACCAGCAGGCCCCCCAGCAGCAGGGCCGACCCCGCCAGGCCGAAGGCGCGCCCGGCGTACCAGCCGAGGTCGTAGCGGTTGGCGCCCACCAGGGCGCTCAGCACCGCGTCGCAGAGCCAGACCCACAGCACCACCATGATCCAGATGTCGAGGACGCTTCCGCGCCCGCGCAGGGCGATGACCACCAGCGCCGCCAGGGTCAGGACCACGATGGCCGGGCTGACGCCCAGGCTGATCACGCGGGCGTAGCTCTGGCCCTGGATCACCACCGGCAGCCGGTCCTGCAGGCCGGTGGCGACGGCCACCGTCAGCACCGTCAGCGCGCAGCAGGCCAGCACCGCCAGGGCCAGGGCCAGGCCAGGCCTGGAGGCCCTCGGCTCGCCCGGCCGCGCCAGCACCGCGTAGCCGATGACCAGCAACGGGAAGACGAAATGCCAGACCAGATAGATCCAGGCGGCCGTCTGGGGTCCCGCGCCCAGCAGCCCGCCGGCCGAGAACGCCCCCGGAAAGGTCAGGACGTGGGGCGGGATCATCAAGCCGCTGAACAGATAGGCGCTGGCCAGCAGCAGCAGCGACCAGGTCCTGAGCCGCGCGAACTGGGCCAGCAGCAGCACGCCGGTCAGCAGGTCGCAGAGCGCCAGGGCGGCCTCGTAGGCCGGCAGGAAGGCCGGGAGCTCGGGCAGGCGGATGCGGGCGAAGGGGGCCAGGGCCAGGAAGAACAGGATGGCGACCACCACCGTCGCGCCGGCCGCCGTGCGCATCGGCCGGGTCGCCGGCGCGTTGGCGAGCAGAGAATCCGAAAGGCGGTCGATGCCCGTCATGCAGCCTGAACCCCCCGCGGCAGGGGACTGAACATCGATCCGGGACGGGCTTCAAGACCGGCGGGCCCACGGCCAAGCCTGCGACATATCGCGCCGACGTTGCATTATCCGGTTCGCTCGCGGGCGAGTCATCCTATGGGGCGGCGCACATCAAGGCGGCCGCCCGGCCGCGACGCCGGACGGGGCCATCGACAGGTGCACAGGGCGCAGGATTACCGACGGAGGGCCGCCGACTGCCGGGCCCGGGCCCAATGCCAGGACCGCGAAGCCGCGCGCGAGGCGCTGCTGGCCCTGGCCCGCTCGTGGGAGCGCATGGCCGACCTGCGCGAAGCGGCGCTGGGGACGCAGCGTCAGGCGGGCTGAGGGAGGATGGTGGAGCCGAGGGGAGTCGAACCCCTGGCCTCTACATTGCGAACGTAGCGCTCTACCAACTGAGCTACGGCCCCACACGGCCTGCGCAGGAACCCCTGCGGCAGGGAGGCGGCAGATAAGGACCGGCCCCCTGGGGTGTCAAGCGCGCGGAGGGCGCGAATCCTGTAGCCTCCGCCGGCATGGATGCGCCGATCGCCGCACCGCCCGACCCGCCCCAGCGCATCGAGCTTCTGGGCTCGGCGATGGACCTCGTGACGCCCGACCAGGTGCTGGCGCGCATCGCCCAGGCGGCGGCGGGCGGACCGCGAGCGCTGATCGCCAACCACAACCTGCACAGCCTTCACCTGGTCCGGCGCACGCCCGAGATGGCCGCGCTCTACGCCCGGGCCGACCTGATCGAGATCGATTCCCGTCCGGCCCTCGCCTGGGGCGGGCTGATGGGTCTGCCGGCGACCGGCGCGCACCGCTGCACCTACCTCGACTGGCGCGAAGCCTTCTGGCGGCTGGCGGACGCCGGCGGCTGGCGGGTGTTCTACCTGGGCGGCGCGCCCGGCGTGGCCGAGGAAGCGGCGCGGCGATTGTCCACCCGCTGGCCCGGGGCCAAGATCGCCGTCCGCCACGGCTATTTCGACCACCGCCCGGGCGCGGCCGACGACGCGGCGGTGCTGGCCGAGATCAACGCCTTCGCCCCGCAGGTGCTGCTGGTGGGCATGGGCATGCCGCTGCAGGAGGCCTGGACCCAGCGCCACTACGACGCCCTGAACGCCGCCGCCGTGCTGACGGTGGGCGCGGCCTTCGACTACGAGGCCGGAGTCCAGGCCGCCGCGCCGCGGATCCTGGGCGCGCTGGGCCTGGAATGGCTGTTCCGCCTGCTGCACGACCCGGGGCGGCTGTTCGTTCGCTACCTGATCGAGCCCTGGAGCCTGGTCGGGCCGGCGCTGGACGATCTCGCGCGCTACCGGCTGGGCCCGGGGCGGGGAGCGGGCTGAGGCCAAGTTGCGGCGGCTGGCCGCGCCGGGCTACAACCCCGGCCGAACCGGGGGCGTCGACTCATGGGCCTATTCATCCTCTACATCCTCGACGGCCTGCTGGGCTTCATCGAGGTGGCCATCATCGTCTGGGCGGTGATGAGCTGGCTGGTCGCCTTCAACGTGATGAACGACCGCCACCCGATGGTGCGCCAGCTCGAACGCGTGCTGGACGCGGTCACCCGTCCGGTGCTGGCGCCGATCCGCAAGGTGGTGCCGAGCCTGGGCGCGGTGGACATCAGCCCGATCATCGCCCTTCTGATCATCGAGGGCCTGCGCCACTACCTGCTGCCCTGGCTGTTCCGCCCGATCATCGCCGCCCTGGGCGGCTGATCCGGGTCCGAAAGGCGCCGCGCCGGCGACGCCTTGAACCGGGAAAGTCCCACGCTTATACACCGGCCCCTTCGCGGCGCCTGGCTGGGTAGCTCAGATGGTTAGAGCGGAGGATTCATAACCCTCAGGTCGGCAGTTCGATCCTGCCCCCAGCCACCACCCGCCCCTCACCCCTTGACTTGCGGTCCCGCCGTCCGCCCCCAATGGGCGATGAGACGCAAAGGCGCCGAGCGGATGAAACGGACCATCGCGGTCCTGGTCGGCGTCGCCGGCCTGTTGGCGCCGACGCTGCTGCTGGCGGCCGCAGCCGCGAGCCTTTCGCCGGACGAGCAGAAGCGGCTGGTCATGGCGGGCCTGTCCGAGGCGCGCCGCCGGCTGCCGGGCCTGGAGATCCGGGCGCTGGGCCCCGATCCGCAATATCCGCGCCTGGCCGAGTACATGGTGGCGCGACCGGCTGCGGTGCTCGGCTATTTCGACGTCGACCCCAGGACCGGCGACGTGTTCCAGGCCACCGGATGCGGGCGGGTCTCGACGCCCGGGCTCGATCGGCTGCAGCAGGCGGCGCGGGCCAGGCTGCGCCTCACGCCCGGAGCCTACGCGCGGCTTCGGGTGAAGGGACCCTACTGCGGATAGGGCCGCCGCGGTTCGGTGGAATCCTTCCGCCGTCTCGCGCGTTCGGATCCCGATCGGAGGCGCGATGACCAGCTCTGGGCGCGACTACCAGGTGAGGCTGCACGACGGCCGGGTGCGCCGCAGCGTCGTCGGCGACAGCTTCGAGGCGGCCGCCCTGGCCTATCTGGAGGAATGCCATCCCCCCGCGGACGCCGACGGCGACGTCGTCGTGATCGTGCGCGACGAAGGCGGCGGCGAGCAGTGCTTCCGCATCGAGGTAGCCACCGGCCACGCCGAGCCCTGCGGCGAGAGTTAGACCAACGGCGGCCAGATCCTCTCGGAGTCGACGCTGACGCAGCGCTCGGGCCGGGGATGCAGGGCCGCGACCATCAGGGAGACGTTGGAGCTGTAGACGCCGGCGAAGGCCTCCGCCCTGGCGGCGATCAGCACCTCGGCCATCAGCCGGCGCACCGCGTCGATGCGCGCCTCCCGCGGCAGGGCCCGGAAGGCCGACTGGTGATAGCCCTCGTCCTCGGACCGGCAGAGGCTGACGATGTCCAGCTCGGGATGGCGGGCGCGGGCCAGGTCCACCTCGCGGTGGTCGTCGGTGAGCATCAGGACGCGCCGCACCCCCGGCGCCAGGGCGGCCAGGGCCTCGGCATAGGCGGCGAAGCCGATCGCCTCGCCCTCGCTCCAGCGGGCGCCGTTGGCCTTGACGATCTCCCGGGTCTTGTCGCCGCGCCTGAGATGGACGGCGCAGAACGGCTGGTCGTCCAGGCCCAGCTCGGCGCGCCAGGCGGCGGCCTGCCGGACGATCCCCGGAACCGGGCGATAGAGGCGCCGGCACAGGCCGATCACCAGCTCCGTCCAGGTGCCGGCGAAATCCAGGGCCGGGACCTCGACCCGCGCGCCTTCGCGGCAGGACCCGACCACCCGGCGCAGGCGCTCCAGCCAGAGCTCGCGCGACCGCTTGGGGTGGCAGTCGATCACCTCGGCGTAGGCGCCGCGATCCATCCCGGCCAGGAGGGGCGGAGGCTGCTCGAACAGCTGGGGCCAGGGCGCCACGAAGCCGGCGTCGTCCACGAAGAACGCCTCGCCCGCCGCCAGGGCGAAGGCGTAGTGGCAGGCCAGCACATAGACCTCAGAGAAGAAGCCGCGCTGGGTCAGGCCATAGACGACCGCCCTGGGCCTGCTGGCGGCTGCGCCCTCGGCGGGCGCCGGGCCGGCGCCGGTCTTCGACATCGGGCTCCCCAAGGCGGATCGACGGGCGCGCAGGTTGGCCCGCTTCCGCTCCGACCGCAATTTGCCGGCGCGGGCACGGGCCCTATAAGGCGCGGCAGACCGGAGCAGCTCATGGCCGACGGCGCGACCACCGCCCCCGAGATTCCCGCCGCCGCCCCGCCGCCGCGTGAGGAGCGCTTCCGGATGATCGGCGAGCTGGCCGCCGCGGCCCGGGCCACCCACGTCGCGCCGCTGCGGGGCCGCTACGAGGCCGCGCCGGTGGTGGAGCTGCCCGAAGCGCTCTTGCTCTACCGGGTGGAGAACGGCCGGCTGATCGCCGAGATCGAGGAGCACGCCCGTCGCCAGGGCCTGGACCTCGCCGAACTGCGCGCGCGGCAGGAAACGTTGGAGGTGCAGCGGCTGCTGCACCGTTTCCTGGTCGAGAAGGCCGCCGCGGCCGAGGGCCCGATCCTGCAGGAGCTGGCCGAGCAGGGCCAGCAGGTCGAGCCGCTGCTGATCTCGGCCGACGGGGTGCTGATCAACGGCAACCGGCGCATGGCCGCCATGCGGGCGCTGCTCGCCCGCGACCCGGTGCGCTACGCCGGCTTCTCGGCGGTCTCGGCCGCGGTCCTGCCCGCCGACGTCACCCCCGCCGAGATCGAGGCGGCCGAAGCGGCGCTGCAGATGGCGCCGGAGACCAAGCTGGCCTACGGCTGGATCAACCGTCGCCTGAAGCTGCGCCGCCAGCGCCAGGACATGGGCCTGTCGGACACGGAGATCCAGCGCGCCTACCGCCTGGCCGATCCGGGGCGGATCGAGGTCGAGCTGGGCGAGCTGGCGCTGGCCGAGGACTATCTGGAGCGCTACCTGCGCGCCCCCGGCGCCTATTCGCTGATCGCCGACGCCGAGCCGTTGTTCACGGGCCTTTACGGCCAGCTGCGGCGGATGCCGCCGTCGCTGGCGGAGCTGTGGACGCTGGCCGGCATGGCCATGATCTGCGGCCGGGCCGCGATCCAGGGCCCCTTCGACCGGCAGTTCCCCTTCGCCGACCCGATCCCGGGCCAGCTGCCGCTGCTGGCGATCCGCCGCCTAGCCGAGGAACAGGGGCTGGCCGCCCAGGCCGACGCCGGGGATTCGCTGGCGCTGGACAAGGCCGCGCGCGAGCAGTTGGCGCTGATCCTCTGCGATCCGGCGCGCGCCGAGCACCTGGCGGGCGAGCTTCACGCCCTGATGGAGCGGATCCGCGCCGAGCTGCAGGACCTGAGCTCGCCGGCGCGGGCGCTGCAGCTGCTGCAGAAGCTGCGCGACACCCTGGCCCGGGTGGATCCGGAGCGGCTGACGCCCACCCAGCGGCGGCAGATGCAGAGCGAGGTGGCGGCCATCCAGGCCAAGAGCGCGGTGTTGTTCGGCGAGGCGTCCGCGCCGCGGCCCGGCCGACTGTCGCGGCTGTTCGGCGGCAAGGACCGCTGATCAGGCCGCGGGCTTGGCCGGGTCGATGTGGCTTTCGATGAAGGCGGCGATCTCGGTCAGGGCCGCCTGCTCGTCGGTGGGGGTCCAGTCGGTGTGGCCCTCATGCGGATAGATCACCAGGCGCACGTCCTTGCCGGCCTTGCGCAGGGCGGCCTGCATCAGCTTGGACTGGGCCACCGGCACGGAGGTGTCGTCGGCGCCGTGGATCAGCAGCACCGGCGGCCTGTAGCTCGACGCATAGGTGACGGGCGAGGCCGCCGCGAGCCTTGCGGCCTCCTTGGCCGGATCGCCGATCGAGCGCACCGCGTAGCGATAGCGGCCCTCATGGCCCTTGGTGGCGTGCTCCCAGTTCACCAGGGCGTTCAGGTCGGCGACGCCGGCGAAGCTGGCCACGCACTTGTAGAGCTCGGGCGTCCTGGCCCCGCCGTAGAGCGCCGCATAGCCGCCGAAGCTGGCCCCGAAGATGCAGATGCGGCTCTTGTCGGCCTGGCCTGACTTGATCAGGTGCATCACCCCGTCGGTGATGTCGTCGTCCATCTTGCCGCCCCACTGGCCATAGCCGGCCTCGGCGTACTTGCGGCCGTAGCCGGCCGAGCCGCGGAAGTTGGGCTGCAGCACCAGATAGCCGCGGGTGGCGAAGAACTCGGCCCAGATGTCGAAGTCGAGCGAGTCCCGCGCCTCGGGTCCGCCGTGCGGCATGACGATCAGCGGCAGGGGCTTGCCCGAGGGCGCGCCGGGCGGCCGGGTGAGATAGGCCGGAATCATCATCCCGTCGCGGGCGCGGTACCTGATGGCCTGCATCGGGGCCAGGCGGTCGGCGGTCAGGTCGGGATGGCGGTTGGCCACCAGGGTCATGGACGCCCTCTGGCGGTCGTAGACGTAATAGGCGCCCGGGTCGGTGGGGCTGCGCACCCCGAACAGCCAGAACCGGCCGTCGTCGGACATGGACAGCGGCGTCAGGCCGGCGCGGTCGTCGAAGGCGGCCTCGGCCTTCTTGTAGTCGGCCTCGAGCTTGGCGTCCTTGAAGTCGCAGACATAGGTGTCGGCCGTGTAGCAGACCCCCGCCAGGGCCTTGTCGCCCTCGTGGTAGACCACGTCCGAGACGTCGTAGGGCAGGGCCTGCCAGAGCGGATCGGAGAAGGTCTTGCGGTCGAAGTCGTAGATGCGCAGCGTCGCGGTGTCGCCGTCGGCGGGGCTGCGCGGCTGCAGCGACACATAGGCCTTGTGGCCTGAGCCCTCGACCGGGCCCAGCACGTCGAAGTCGTCGCTGGACGGCGCGCGGTGGTCGTAACGCACCACCATCGAGCCTGGCGCGAAGTCCTGGTGCACCTCCTCGCCCGCACGCACCGCCTCGACCGAGCCGGAATGGACGTCGACCTTCCAGAGGTTCACGCCGCCCTTGCCGTTCACGGCGGCCAGCAGCACGTGGGCGGGATCGCGGGCGAGGCTGTCGGCCAGGCGCAGGCGCTGGGGGGCCTTGCTGGCCCCCGCCGTGCCGGCTTCGAGGGTCACCGCCTTGCCGCCGTCGCGGTCGACCGCGATCAGGGTCTCGCCGGCGCGCGAGGGCGGACCGTCCTCGTCGTCGGCATGGCCGCGGCCGGCCGGCGCCAGGGCCGCCAGGATGCGGTCGTCGCCCTTCCAGTGGACGTCGTCGACCCGGCGGCCGTCCTTGGGCGCGAGCGCGATGGTCTTCTGGCGGCTGGAAACCTCGATGACGTCGACCACGTCGCGTCCGCCGCTACGTTCGATCAGCGCGACGAACCTGCCTGAGGGAGAGATTTCGGCGCCATGGGAGGCGGGAGGCGAGAAGAACGCCTGGACCGGCAGGGGCGTCGCATGTGACGGCTCCGCGCCAAAGACCCCGGCCACCAGGCCGGCGACAACCGCAGCTCGCCACACCGACGCCCCGACCACTACGACGCCCCGTCGAAACACCCGCCCTTGATGCCGATCCCGGCGGGCCGCTTCAATGCGCGGGTTGTCGCAGTCCGCCTTTTCCCGGCGAAGTGCGGCGCCATGGCGCGCCCTGGACTTGTCCCGGCCCGGGTTCTAAACACCCCCCCTTTTCGGGCGCGCCCGTCTGGCGTGGCGGCGGCGGCGCCAGGAGGCCATTCCATGAAACACGCGGCCAGGGGGGGCAAGACCCAGGGCCAGCCCCCGTCCCAGCGCCAGCTGCGCGCGGGCGAGCTGGTGCGCCACGCGCTGGCCGACATCCTGCGCCAGGGCGATCTGCACGACGAGGCGCTGGAAGCGGCCTCGGTCACCGTCACCGAGGTGCGCCTGTCGCCCGATCTCAAGCATG
>JANWHQ010000031.1 GCA_025450315.1 Caulobacteraceae bacterium | reverse complement strand
CCCGGGTCGGTGCAGGACTTCGTGATCAACGTCGGCGACCGGGTCTATTTCGACCTCAACCAGTACAACATCCGCCCCGACGCCCAGCCGGTGCTGGCCGCCCAGGCCTCGTGGCTGAACCGCTACGGCGCGGTGCAGGTGCGCATCGAGGGCAACTGCGACGAGCGCGGCACGCGCGAGTACAACCTGGCGCTCGGCGCCCGGCGCGCCAATTCGGTCCGGGACTTCCTGGTCTCGCACGGCGTGAACCCGGCGCGGATCACCACCATCTCCTACGGCAAGGAACGGCCGATCGATCCGGGCGAGGGCGAAGAGGCCTGGGCCAGGGACCGCAACGCCCACACCGCCATCGTATCCGGCGCGCGCTAGGACAACTCAGGCGTTGGGGCGGCGCGCGTGGACGAAGACATCCTCGACTTCATCAGGGCGGCCGTGGGCTCGGTCTGGGCGCTGGAATTGCTTCTCTTCGTGCGCGCGCGGCCCGAGCGCGGCTGGACGGCGAGCGAGCTTGCCCGCGAGCTGCGCAGCAACGAGCGTCTAGCGGCCGAATCGCTGCGGATCTTCGAGGCGGCGGGTCTGCTGACCCCGAGCCCGGACGGCTTCTTCTATGCCCCCGCCTCGTTGGATCTCGACACGCTGGCGGGCCGGCTGGTCGACACCTACCGCGAGCGCCCGGTTGCGGTGGTCAATGCGATCGTGTCCTCTCACTCGGGCAGCCTGCGCAACTTCGCCGATGCGTTCCGGTTCAAGGGGGGGCCTGGCAAGTGAGGATCGAGGTCGCCGTCTATCTGCTGTGCTTCGCCACCAGCGTCCTGTGCGCCGGACTGCTGGTGAGGTCCTACCTGCGCACGCGGACGAGCCTGCTGTTCTGGAGCGCGCTCTGCTTCGTGCTGCTGTCGCTGAACAGCTTCATCGTCGTGCTCGACATGCTGGTGTTGAGGGACATCGACCTCACGCCCTGGCGCCACGCCGCCTCGCTCGCGGCGATCTGCGTGCTGCTCTACGGTTTCGTCTGGAGGTTGGAGCGATGAACTCCCTGGAGAGCTTCGTCTCGGGCCTGATCACCATGGGCTTCGCCGTGGCGGGCCTGTTCTTCGTGAGTTTCTGGAGGCGCACGCGCGAGACGCTGTTCGTGGCCTTCGCCGCGGCCTTCTGGCTGCTGGCCCTGAACCAGGGGCTGGCGACCTTCGTGCATGCGCCGGAAGAGACCCAGAGCCGGATCTATCTGATCCGGCTTCTGGCCTTCCTGATCATCACCGGGGCGATCGTGCTGAAGAACATGGCGCGCGGGACGAACGGCCGCGGCTAGCTGCTCGCTGCGGGGTGCTTGGCCTGCGCCGCTTCCTGGGGGTCCGGCACGAAGATGTAGGACAGCGTGATGTCGCTGTAGCCCTTCATGTCCGGGTCCGAGGCGAACTTCGGGTCGATGAAATAGATCACCGGCCACTTGACGGTCTCGTGCGGCTCAAGAGTCTCGGCGTTGAAGCAGAAGCACTGCAGTTTGCGGACGTGCCAGCCGGCGCTGTCGGGCGTGACGTTGTAGACGGCCCGGCCGGTGATCGTCCGGTCCGAATTGTTGACCACCCGGAAGTAGGCGACGTTGGTCGCCCCGACCTTCACCGCCTGGCTGCGCTGCAGCGCTTCGAAGCGCCACGGCAGGCCACGCACATTGGTGTCGAAATAGACCTTCACGGTCTGGTTCAGCACCTGGCCGGGCGCCTTGGCCGCGCGCGGAATGACCCCGCCAAAGCCGGTGGCCTGGCAGAAGGCCTTGTAGAGCGGCACCGCGGCGAAGGCCGCTCCCGTCATGGCCGCCGCCACGACGGCGCAGATCAGCGCCACTCGGTTGTGTGAGCCTCTTCCCGGATTGCTGGTCATGGCCATCCCCTAGCACAGGGCCATCGCGCGGCGCGAGCCCCGGCCGGCGCAGGCGGCGAGATATGGTTATATTTGTATTACACTTGACTATATTGCGAATATCAGTATAGCTTGATCCAAATACGGCGGGGCGTTCAGCTGATATTAATGTTAAATCTTGCTAACCTTAAGCCGTTGCCGGCGGGCAGCGAGCTCGACCAGGCCGATTTCGACGCTTCGGCCCGCGACCATGAGCGCTTCCTGAATGGCGCCGGCGGCCGGCGCGCGATCCTGCGCTTCATCAAGGGCGGCGGGCTGGACGGCCGCAGCCGCCTGCTGAACGAGGCGGACTTCACCGGCGCGGATCTCTCCAACGGCGGCTTCGCCGGGTGCCACCTGGAGGCCGCCTCGCTGCAATGCGCCGACCTGTCGGGCTGCGACCTGAGAGCCGCCAACCTGCGCCGGGCCGACCTCAGGGGTGCCTGCCTGGCCGGCGCCACCCTGAACGGCGCCATGCTCGACGAGGCCGACATGCGCGCGGCCTATATCGCCATCGCCGACGCCAAGACCGGCATGCGCCTGCACGCGCCCAGAGCCGACAAGGTCGGGCCCGACGGCGCGGTGGCCGACTTCCGCAACTGCGCCATGCGCGGCGTGCGGCTGCGCAACGCCAACCTCAAGGGCGCCGACTTCGCCGACGCCATCCTGGACGGGGCGGACCTCGCCGGGGCCAAGCTGACCGACGCCAATTTCTCGGGCGCGGTGATGACGGGCATGGACGTGGGCCGCCTGCCGCTCACTGAGGATCAGCTGAAGGGCTGTGTCGTCGATCCCGGCCAGTTGGCGCTGAAGCGGGCGGAGGCGCTCTGCGACATGCTCGACCAGGCCGAGCTCTGGGTCGAAACTGGCGGCCGCCGCGGCGCCCCGGCCGTGCTCGACGGCGAGGACCTGCGCCCGCTGGAGTGGCGGCTGCGCGCGCGCACGCTCACCGCCCTCTCCGCCCGCGACGTCTGCGGCGTCAGGGCCGACTTCTCCGGCAGCCAGCTGCAGGGGGCCAATTTCGAAGGCGCGGACCTCAGGGGCGCCAACTTCCAGGGCGCCGACCTCAGGGGCGCCAACTTCCGGGGCGCCAAGCTGTCGCACGCCAACCTTTGCCGCGCGGACCTCAGGCCCCTGTCCCTGCCGGACGGGCGGCTGCATTTCCCGGACTTCGGCGGCGCGGTCATGGAGCGCACCGACCTGACCCTGACGGTGGTCGCCAAGCCCGCCCGCGTCGTCGAAGAGGCGCCCCGAGCCGCCGTCGGCTGAACCTCGAATCTCCCGAGTTGAAATCGGTGGTTCCCAATCGCCTCGCCATGGGGTGAATTGGGGGCAACCAATCAATAGCCCTCGGGAGGGGCGTCCCCCATGCCGCGTCGCGGCCTTTTTACGTACGAGAACGCCCTGGTGCTGATCCTGGGCATGACCTTCGGCTTCGTGTTCTTCGACCGCCAGGCGGCGTCGAACCTGATGGCCTTCATCCAGCCCGAACTGCATCTGAACCAGACCGAGGTCGGGGCCATCGGCTCGGCGCTGTCGGCGACCTGGGCCATCTCGGCCTATCTGGTCGGACTGCTCTCCGACCGCACGGGCAAGCGCAAGTCGGTCCTGATCTGGTGCGTGATCGGCTTCTCGGTCTGCTCGGTGGTCTCGGGTCTGTCGGCCAACTTCGGCATGCTGATCGGCGCGCGGCTGTTGATGGGCCTGCTGGAAGGCGGGGTCATGCCGATTTGCCTGGCGATCATGACCATGGAGTCGAGCGACAGCCGGCGCGGCCTCAACGCCGGCATCGTGCAGAACGGCTTCTCCAACCTGGTGGGCAACGCCGCCGGTCCGGTCATCCTGGTGGCCATCGCCACCGCCTCCGGCCTCGGCTGGCGGGACGCCTTCTTCCTCTCGGGCATCCCTGGCCTGCTCTGCGCCGGGGCCATCTGGCTGTGGGTCAAGGAGCCGGCCCGCTATGACGCCGGCGCCGACGGCCACGCGATCAAGCACCTCAACCTGCTGGAGATGCTCAAGGTCAGGAACGTGCTGGTCTGCTCGCTGGTCAGCATCTTCATGGTGTCCTGGCTGATCACCGGCTTCAACTTCCTGCCGCTCTATCTGGTGCAGGTTCGCGGCCTGACGCCGACGACCATGAGCCACATCATGTTCGCCCTGGGCATCTGCGCCTTCATCGGCGGCGCCCTGGTTCCGGCCCTGTCGGACCGCGTCGGCCGCAAGCCGGTGCTGATCCTCGGCTGCTTCCTGAGCGTGATCGGACCGATGGCCATGCTCTGGTACCACGGCTCGACCGCGATCCTGGCGACCATCCTGTTCTTCGGCTGGGTCGGGAACTGCATCTTCCCAATGTTCATGGGCACCATCCCCGGCGAGAGCCTGCCGCGGGCGAGCCTGGCCACGGCCATGGGCATCGTGGTGGGCGTGGGCGAAATCCTTGGCGGGGTCTGCGGCCCCCTCATCGCCGGCTGGCTGGCAGACCACACCAGCCTGGGCCGGCCGGCGGAGATGTACATGATGATCGCCTGCGCGGTCATCGCCGGGATCATCTCCCTGTTCCTGAAGGAGACCGCCCCGGCCAAGGTCGGCGGCGTCGCCTCGGCCGAGCCGGTCATCGCACCCGTCGCCTGACCGGACATCAACCCAGCATTCGGAGAACACCCCTTTGGTGAAAGCGGAAACCGCCAACGAGAAGCTGGTCGAGCAGTTCATCGACTGCCTGAACCGCGAGGCCCTGGATGATCTGCGCCCCATCCTGCATCCGGACGCCACCTGGCAGCCGATGACCACGTCCGACATCCCGGGCGCCGGCGGCCATCACGGCCACAAGGGCATCATCGACGAGTTCCTGAGGCCGGTGCGGGGCCTGTTCGAGGGCAAGGATCCCCAGAACGAGATCCACTCGCTGTTCTCCAAGGGCGACATGGTCGCCGCCGAAACCCACGGCACCGGCAAGTTGAAGAACGGCAAGGTCTACGACAACCGCTACGCCTGGCTGATCCAGATCAAGGACGGGAAGATCTTCCAGATCCGCGAGTACATGGACACCGCCTTCATCCAGACCATCGTGGACTGAGCCACATGAGCGTCGAAACCATCCGCCGCTGGAAGATCGGCGACGTCGAGGTCATCCGGATCGTCGAGCTCTACGACTTCCAGGACGACATCTGGGTGTTGCTGAAGGACGCCACCCCCGAGGTGATGCTCAGGCACAAGGACTGGCTGCAGCCGCAGTTCTCCACGCCCGACGGCCGCATGCGGATGAATTTCCAGGCCTTCCTGGTGGTCTCGCAGGGCAGGCGGATCATGGTCGACACCTGCATCGGCAACGACAGGCAGCGCGAATACGACGTGTTCTCGAACCTGAGCGGGACCTTCCTGGAGGACCTGGCCGCGGCCGGCTATCCGCGCGGGACCATCGACACGGTGCTGTGCACCCACCTGCACCTGGACCACTGCGGCTGGAACACCCACAAGGTGGATGGCAAGTGGGTCCCGAGCTTCCCGAACGCCCGCTACCTGTTCGCCAAGTCCGAGGTCGATTTCTGGCAGAAGAAGAAGGCCGCCGGCGAAGCCCACATGGAGCACGTGGTCGACGCCATCGATCCGATCCTGGACGCGGGCCTGGCGGACTATGTGGGCCCCGACCACAAGATCACCGACGAGGTCTGGCTGATCCCGACGCCGGGCCACACGGTCGGCCACGTCAGCGTGCACATCGCTTCCCAGGGCCAGGAGGCGGTGATCACCGGCGACGTGGTGCACCATCCGGTGCAGCTGGCCGAGCCGGACTGGGTGAACAACTTCGACTTCGACATCGAAAAGGGGGCGGCCACCCGCAAGGCCTTCTTCGACCGCTACGCCGACAAGGACGCCCTGGTCATCGCCAGCCACTTCTTCGACCCCAGCGCCGGCCACATCGTGAAGGACGGCGAGGCGTGGAAGTTCGAGGTGGATTGACCGTGCGTCCTTCGAGACGGCCGCTGGCGCGGCCTCCTCAGGATGACGTATTCAGCGGGCTGCACCAAAGCTCGTCATGGTGAGGAGCGGCCGCAAGGCCGCATCTCGAACCACGCACAGCCTCGCCGCGCATAGGGAATAGCCGAGGGCAAGTTGGACGAATTCGACTTCATCATCGTCGGCGCCGGCACCGCGGGGTGCGTCCTGGCCAACCGGTTATCGGCCGATCCCAAGACGCGCGTCTGCCTGATCGAGGCGGGGGGCAGGGACAGCCATCCGTTCATCCACGTCCCGGCGGGGGTGGCGGCCGCCATCGGGACCAGGAAGCTCGGCTGGGGCTACTGGACCGTGCCGCAGACGCACCTGGACGGACGGCGCATCCCCATCCCGCGCGGGCGGGTGCTGGGCGGCTCGTCCTCGATCAACGGCATGGCCTACCATCGCGGCCAGCCGGCCGACTACGACGACTGGGCGGCCGAGGGGAACACCGGCTGGAGCTACGCAGAGGTGCTGCCCTATTTCATCCGGTCCGAGAACAACCCCGACTACGCGGGGTCGCCCTATCACGGCCAGGGCGGGGAGATGAACGTCACCCACATCCGCGGGCCCAACCCGCTCAACGCGGTGTTCGCCGAGGCCATGTCGGGCCTGCAGTTCCGGCGCACCGACGACTTCGCCGGGGCCAACGGCGAGGGCTATGGCCTGCGCCAGGGCATGATCCGGGACGGCCGGCGCGAGTCGGGCTCGACCGCCTTCCTGGGTCCCGCACGGGGGCGGCCGAACCTGAAGATCATCACCGACGCGGTGGTCCAGCGGGTGCTCATCGAGGGCGGCCGCGCGACCGGCGCGGAGATCCGCGGCCCCGACGGGCTGGACCGCATCGGCGCCCGGCGCGAGGTGATCGTCTGCGGCGGCGCCATAGGCTCGCCCCAGATCCTGATGCTGTCGGGCATCGGCGACTCCAAGGAGCTGAAGGCCCAGGGCATCGAGGTGAAGCATCATCTTCCCGCCGTGGGGAAGAACTTCCACGACCACTTCGCCGCCCTGGTGCAGGAAACCACCAACGACCCGACGTCTTACGGCGTCTCGCTGAAGGCCTTCCCTCGCGGCGTCTGGAACGTGGTGGAATACCTGGCCGCCCGCAAAGGCCCGTTCGCCAGCAACGTCTTCGAGTCCACCGCCTTCATCAGGACCCGGGACGGACTGGACCGGCCAGACATCCAGCTGGTGTTCCAGCCCGCGCGCCGCAACCTCGGCAAGCTGATGACCTTCCCCCTGCCGATCGGCCACGGCTTCCAGATTACGGCGGTGCTGCTCTATCCGAAAAGCCGCGGGACCATCGCGCTGCAGAGCAACGACCCTTCCGCCCCGCCGCTGATCGACCCCAACCTGTTGGCCGCGCCCGGCGACGCCGATGCGGTGGTGCGGGGCCTGAAGCTGGCCCGGCGCATCTTCGCCTCGCCCGCCTTCGCCCCTTACAAGCCCGCCGAGCTGTTCCCGGGCGCCGATGTGCAGACCGACGACCAGATCCGGGACTACGTCAAGCGTACGCTCGGCACCGTGCACCACCCCGCCGGAACCTGCCGCATGGGCGCCGACGCGGGATCGGTGGTCGACCCCGAGCTGCGGGTCAGGGGCGTTGAGGGCCTGCGCGTGGTCGACGCCTCGATCATGCCCCGCGTGGTGGGCGGCAACACCAACGCGCCGGTGGTGATGATCGCCGAGAAGGCCGCCGACATGATCCTCGGCAAGACTCCGCTGCCGGCGCTGCATCCCGCGAAGACCGCGGCGTGAACTCCCCTTCCGTCGTCGTCCCCGGAAGCGGCGCGGCCGCTATCGGGGATCGCGGCAGACGCATGCGTTTCCGGCGATCCCGGACGAGCCGCTTTGCGGCTCTCCGGGATGACAATAGAAAGTCGCCAGCAAACCAGACTCCCGTCTGCAGCGGGGAGCGACGAGATTGAGAGCCCATTCATGAGCCAAGCCTACGACGTCGTCGCCATCGGTTCGGGCCATAACGGCCTGGTCGCCGCCGCCTATCTCGCCGCCGCGGGCAAGAAGGTGCTGGTGCTGGAGCGCAACGAATGGTTCGGCGGCGGGGTGGTCACCAAGCCCCTGACCGTCCCGGGCTTCCGCCACGACCAGCACTCGATGGCGCACATCTTCATCCAGGGCAATCCGCTGCTCCGCAACGACGACCTCGGCCTGAAGTCGCGCTTTGGCCTGCGCTACGCCTTCCCAGAATGCCCGATGATGAGCGTGTTCGAGGACGGCTCGACGCTGGCTCTGTTCCGCGACCGCGAGCGCAGCGTGACCGAGATCGCCAAGTTCTCGCAGAAGGACGCCGAGCAATTCCGCCGCCTGTCCGAGACGGCCGCCGGCTTCATGCCGATGCTGTTGGGCGGCCTCTACAGCCCCCCCGCCCCGGTCGGCGCCTCCAACGCCCTGATGGACCAGAGCCGCGAGGGCCGCGAGCTGTGGCGGATGATGCAGATGTCGATCCACGACCTCCTGGAGGAGTGGTTCGAGCACCCCAAGGTCCAGATGCACTTCGCCCGCATCGCCGGCGAGAACCTCTGCTCGCCCGACGAGGCGGCCACCGGCTTCGGCGTGTTCGTGTTCCTGGGCTTCCTGGAGATGTTCGGCTTCGGCGTGGCCATCGGCGGCTCGGGCGAGCTGACCCGGGCGCTGATCGACTGCATCAAGGCCCACGGCGGCGAGGTGATCGCCAGCGCCGATGTCGCCAGGGTGACGGTGAGGAACGGCCGAGCCGCCAGCGTGGTCACCTCCGACGGGCGCGAATACGAGGCCCGCGACGGCGTGATCGGCTCCATCCATCCGCACGACCTGGGCAAGATGGTCGAGGGCGTCGACCCCTGGGTGGTCAAGACCGCCGAGCGGACCCGGATCACCTCGCCCGGCTGCATCACCGTGCACACGGCCCTGAACGAGCCGCTGAAATTCCGCACGCACGATCCCGTCAGGGCGGTGATGATCGAGCTGTTGCCCAACGACTACAACCTGTTGCGCCAGGGCTTCGACGACCTGCGCTATGGCGGCTTCGCCCGCCATCCGCTAGTGGGCGTGGGCTCGCTGTCGCTGCACGACCCGTCGCGCGCGCCCGACGGCAAGGCGGTGATGCACGCCTGGGACTACGTCACTTACGACCATCCCGAGGGCCGCTCCTGGGACGACGCCAAGGAGGACTACGCCCGGGTGATGCTGAACCACATGGGCAAGTTCATCGAGAACCTCGACGCGGGGAACATCATCGCCAAGCACGTCGACAGCCCGGTCGACATGGAGCGCACTTCCTCCAGCTTCCGCCGGGGCGACCTGCACGGGGTGGCGGCCACCACCTACCAGTCCAACGCCTGGCGCCCGACGCCCGAGCTTGGCCGCGGGACCGTGCCCGGCGTCGAGCGGCTCTATCTGGTGGGCCCGTTCCAGTATCCGGGCGGCGGGGTGTTCGGGGCCGGCCGCGCAGCGGCCATGACCATGTTCGACGACTTGAACCTCGACTTCGGCAAGGTCTCGAAAGGCTGATGAAGCTCTATTCGCCCGACAAATCCGAGCTGATGGACGTCAGCTCGATCGAGCGCGACGGCTCGGACCTGGTGATCAAGGGCAAGGTGTTCGGCGCCATGCCGATGACCGCGCGTCTCAGGCCCGCGGAGGCGAAGAAGGCGCTGAAGCTCCTCGACCTGAAGACCGCCCTGTTCATCCTGACCCTGCCGTTCCGGAACTAGCCGGCCATGCCGTTCGCCCGGGTCGGCCAGATCGACATCTGCTACGAACTGGGCGGCTCGGGACCCCGGCTGCTCTACATCTCCGGCACCGGCGGCGATCTTCGGCTGCGCCCCGGGGTGTTCGAGGGGGCGCTGCCCGGCCGCTTCGAGGTGCTGGCCTTCGACCAGCGCGGCATGGGCCGCTCCTCCAAGCCCGACATCCGCTACTCGATGGCCGACTACGCCGACGACGCCGCCGGGCTGATGGACGCCCTGGGCTGGGATGAGGCCCTGGTGATCGGCCTCTCCTTCGGCGGCATGGTGGCCCAGGAGCTGGCGCTGAGGCATTCCGGCAAGGTGAGGAAGCTGGTGCTGGCCTGCACCTCGCCCGGCGGCGCGGGCGGCTCGTCCTTCGCCTTCCACAAGATCCAGGACCTGGCCGGCGAGGCCCGCGCCCGGCACATGATCCCGATCACCGACACCCGCCACGATTCCTCGTGGGCGGCGGCCCATCCCGACGAATTCCTCCAGATGCTGGCCTTCGCCGCCCAGGCCCCGTTCGCCGACGAGCCCGGCCACGTCGAGGGCGCCCGCCGGCAGCTCGAGGCCCGCAAGGACCACGACACCTGGGAGCGGCTGGACCAAGTCGCCTGCCCCGTCCTGATCGCCGCCGGCCGCTACGACGGCATCGCCCTGCCCGAGACCCAGCACAACCTGGCCGGCCGCATCCCGGGCGCGGAGTTGCGTTTCTTCGAAGGCGGGCACCTGTTCACCCTGCAGGACCCCGAGGCCCTGCCGGCGATCATGGCGTTCCTGGCCTCCTGACCCCTTGCCATCCCGGACGGAGCCGCAAGGCGGAGATCCGGGATCGTCAAGGTCGCCGGCCCCCGGACCTGATCCGAGGCGCGATCCCGAATAGCCGCTCGCGTGGCTTCCGGGACATTTCCAATTACCCGAACGCCACCTGGGCGATGGGCGGCAGGTGGGCCGAGACATGGGCCCAACGCTCGCCGCCGTCTTCCGAGACCCAGAGGTTTCCCGTGGTCGAGCCCATCGCCAGCCGCTGGCCAGAGCCGTCGACGTCCAGGGCATGACGGTAGATCAGGTCCCAGCAGTTGTTCGGCAGGCCGCCGTCCAACACTTCGAAGCTCTTGCCGCCGTCGCGGGTGCGGGTGACCACCAGCTTGCCGTCCACCGGCACGCGGCACTCGTCCTTCACCGCCGGCACGAACCAGGCCGTGTCGCGATCCCGAGGATGCGCGGCCACCACGAAGCCGAACACCGAAGGATCGATGTCGGTGATCTCGTTGAAGGTCTCGGCTCCGTCCTCGGATTTGAAGACGCCGTTGTGGTGCTGGCACCAGACCACGTCCGGGTCGGCCGGGCAGGCCACGATCAGGTGCGGATCCTGGGTGGAGGGGTCGAAGGCCTGGTCGGGGGGCATGTAGGCGTTGCGCAGGCCATGGCCCGCCTGGCGCCAGCTGTCGCCGGCGTCGTCGCTCTTCCAGACGCCGCCGCAGGACACCGCCACGGTGATCCGGCGGCTGTCGCGCGGATCCACCCGCACTGAATGGGGCGCGGCCAGCTCGGTGCCGCCGCCGAACCACTTCTCGCGCTCGGGCCGATCGTAGAGGCCGCGCACCAGCTCCCAGCTCTCGCCGCGGTCGCGGCTGAGGAAGACGGCGCTCGGTGCGATTCCGGCCCAGATCCAGCCCGGCTGGTCGGCGCCGCCGGCGGCCAGGGTCCAGATGGTGTCGACCGATGGGGCGTCCTCGCCCGCCGTCGGAGCCGGGGGGAAGGCCGGCGCCGGCAGCGCCTTCCAGGTCCGGCCGCCGTCGTCGGAACGATGCAGTTTCACCCCGAAGTGGCCGAGCCGCAGCGCCGCATAGACCGCCCCGTCGCGCGGATCGGTCAGCACCGCCGAGACCGGCTCGCCGATGAACGCCGGCGCGTCCGCGCTCCAGCCCGAAGGCCCGCGGCGGAAACTGAACAGCCCCTTGCGGCTCGCCACCTGCAACAGCTCGCTCATCTCATCCTCCCGAGAGCGCCTGGAACACGAAGACCTCGTCGCTGGGACCGACCGGATCGGTCAGACCCCGGCGATCGGACACGGCCCTGCTGTTTATGAAGACGTTCACGTGACGCCGGACCCGACTCTGGTCGTCCAAGATATACGACCGCAGCAGCGGATTTTCGGCGAAGACGGCCTCCAGCACCTCGCGCACGGTCGATCCTGTCACCGAAACCGGCGGACATTCGATGTGCTTGCGCAGGTTCTCGGTGAAGCTGACTTGGGTCATCGCTCAGTCGAAGAAGGCCACCGTCCTGATCTCGATGCTTTCGCGCGGCGGCGCGCCCTGGGGCGTGGTCGGATCGGTGAAGGCCGAATGGGGGGCGAAGCGCGCGACGTCGGTGCGGGTGTCGTAGCACTTGATCAGGATGGTCTCGTCCGGCGTCATCCTGGGGAAGTAGAGCCAGCGGTGCGCGGGGCTCCAGGTCGCGACGTAGATCTCGCCCGTGCGGTCCTTGTAGACGATGTCGCTGGCCACCCAGTCCGAAGGCGCGACGGAGCGCGCGTCGCAGACCGCCAGCGGGGTGTCGACCACCGGCCCCTTCAAGGGTCGCCAGACATTGATGAAGGCGTAGCGCCGCTTGAGCAGGGCTTCCGCCTCCTCGCCCATCAGGTCCCGCACCCGCTGGGGCCCCGAGCCTTCGGTATAGTCGTTGTGCACCCGCATCACCGGCTGGCGAGGGACGCCGGCCGAGCGATCCGGCAGGTCGGAATTGCGCCGTCGCAGGGTGTGATCGAACACCTCCACGCGTGAGGCGCCGGTGACCCGGGCCACTAGATCGGCGGCCTCCGCGTGCGCCACGGCGTCGAGCTCCGCCTCGTCGTAGAAGTCGCGCACGCGCGAGGGACTTTTCAGGAAGGCGACGCCCTCGCGGTCGAGGTCCAGGCCCGCCGCCGCGGCGCGGGCGTCATGGATGGCGACCTGGCGTTCCTCGTAGACGGCGTTGGTCGGCAGCTCGCCAGCCTCGTCGGTGCGATAGGCCACGGTGTAGGGCTTCTCGGCCATCGGCGTCAGATAGAACAGTCCGGCCTCGACCGCCGGTAGCCGGTCCAGGCGCTCGGGGCTCATGATCTCGAGAGTGTCGGACAAGACGCGCTCCTTCTGACCCTTCCAAACCTAGCACATCCGGCGGACGCTAGCTCACCGTCTCGGCGCTGTAGCGGGCGATCAGGCCGGTCTTGAGGGCGTAGCGGTGCACGCCGGCGAAGAAGAGGCAGGCCAGCACCAGGTAGAGGACCGACAGTCCCAACCCCAGGGCCAGCTTGTCCATTGGCGCGGCATGGCCGGCCGCCACCTGGCGCACGCCTTCGAACACATAGGCGGGGGCCAGGGCGTACGAGATCACCCGCATCCAGCCGGGCAGGACTGACAGCGGATAGAACACGCCGACGAACGGCGAGAGCACCGCCGGGATCGGCCAGATCAGCCACTCCGAAGCAGGCCCCAACCTCAGCACGACGCCCGATGCGAAGATCCCCAGCGCCACGCCGGACAGGAAGAGGATGAGCAGGAACCCCGCCAGGGCCAGGCCGTAGCTCAGCAATGAAAAGCCGAAGGCGAGGCTCGCCACCAGCAGCATGACTATCAGGCCGATCAGGCTGGTGCAGATCGAGGTGGCGACAAGTCCGGTGAGATACTCCGAGATCGTGAGCGGGGTGGCGAACACGTTCAGGAAATTGCGGGACCACACGTCTTCGAACAGCGCCAGGGTCACTCCCTGCATGACGCGGGTCAGGAAGCCCCAGAGCAGCACCGCCCCCAGCAGCGCCGGCACCAGCCGCAGTCCCGGCGACGAGACCCCCGCGAAATAACGGGTGATGAAGCCCCACAGCACCACGTCGATGGCGACCCAGGCGAACAGCGGAAACACTCGCGCGGGACTTCCCCTCAAGAGGTAGAACTGGCGAAGGACAATGGCGAAGGCGCGGCGCGGGCTCATGACCGGGCCCGTTCGCCTTCGAGCGTCTCGTTTGCGACGGTGACGAACAGGTCCTCCAGGCTGGCGGCGCCATGCGCCCTGACCAGGGCCTCGGGCTCCCCCTGCAGCAGGATGCGGCCGCGGGAAATGAAGATCACCCGGTCGCAGACCTCGGCCACCTCGTACATGTTGTGGCTGGTCCACAGCACCGCCTCGCGCCCGCCGGTGGCGAAGCGCTGGATGTGGGCGCGGATCTCGCGCGCCGTGGCCGGGTCGATCGAGGCGGTGGGCTCGTCCAGCAGCAGCAGCCGCGGCTTGTTCAGCATGGCCTTGGCCAGGGCCACGCGGGTCTGCTCGCCCGAGGACAGCACCCCGCACTTGGTCTGGGCGAACCGCTCGAGGTCGAACTCGCCGAGCAGCTCCTCGATGCGCGCGGAAAGGTTCTTCACCTCGTAGATCAGGCCGAAGATGCGCAGGTTCTGCTCGACCGTCAGGTTGCCCGGCAAGGGAGCATAGACGGCGGCAAAGTTGGTGCGGGCCAGCGCCTCGCTCCGCTTCCTGGCGACGTCCAGTCCCTCGATCAGGATGCGGCCGGCGCTGGGCTGCAGCACCCCCAGGATCATGTTGATGATGGTGGTCTTGCCCGCGCCGTTGGGCCCGACCAGTCCCACGATCTCGCCGCCCCGCACCTGAAAGGAGACGCCGTCGACTGCCTTCAGCGCCCCATAGGCCTTGTGCAGGTCGGCGGCCTCGAGCACCGGAACGTCGGGCGGCGTAGGCGTCACGGCCAAGTCCTAGCCGGGCCGGCCCAGGGCCTCAATGACGACGCCCGGGCTTGCGCCCATGGCCGTGATGGCGATGAGCGCGTCTGGCATGGCCTGGCGCGGCCTTCGGCGCGGCGGTCTTCGCCGGCGGCAAGGCGGCTGGCGGGGGCGATCCCGACCAGCTCGCCTCGACCAGCTCGGAGACCCGCTGCATGAAGGCCAGGCGCTCGGGCGTGCCGGCGCGGGTATGGGCGATGAACACCGCCACCGCATAGAGGTGGCCGTCAGGCGCGGTGAGCAGGCCCACGTCGTTGATGCCCACCGCCGCGCCTCGGAGGTCGGGGCCGGTGCCGGTCTTGTGTGCGAGCGTCCAGCCGCGCTCGAGCCCGCCCTTCAGGCGGCGCTTGCCGGTGCGCACCTTGTCCATGATGTCGATCAGCCGCTGGGTCGACTGCGGCGACAGCAGCTTGCCCTCGCTCAGGGCCGCCAGGCCTTCCACCGTACCGATGGGCGTGGCGCCGTCGATCGGATGGGTGACGTAGTTGGCCAGGGTCGCCTCGCGCAGCTTGTAGGGCAGTCGCGCGCGCTCCAGCGACAGCGCTGACGTCCCGGCGAACTCCGGCTTCCAGGTCAGGCCGTTGATCACCGCCTGCAGATGCTTCTCGTCCATGCCCAGGCGCACGCCGTCCACGCCCTTGAGCGCAAGGATGGCCTGGATGCGCCGCACGCCGCCCGCGGCGCGGATGAGCAGGTCGTTGGCGGCGTTGTCGCTGTCGCGGATGGCGCGGACCAGAAGGTCGCTGAGGGTGGTGGTGAAGGTCGGCTTGACCAGGACCTGGATCGGCTCGGAGAACACGCTGAGGTCCTGGCGGCCGATGGTCAGGCTCTGGCCCAGGTCGATCATGCCGCGGTCCACCTGGTCGAGCAGGCCGACCGCCACCCAGACCTTGGACACGCTCTGCTGCGGGAAGGGCCGGTCGCCCTGCCAGGAGGCGACCCAGCCGTCGTTCACGTCGAAGACGGCCACGCCCACGTCGCCCGGGAAGCTCTTGGACAGCCGCTCCAGGTCGGCCTGGAAGGCCCCGGGCGCGGGCCGGGTCGGCCGCACCGGCGGCGGCGCGTCGACCAGTCGCCGGGTCGCCGCGGCCGGGCGGGCGGCGCGCAGGCCAGGCCTCGGCGCCGGGTCCATCCAGGCGGAGACGCCGCCGGCGACCAGGATCAGGCCGGCGGCGGCCAGGGCGAGCGTGACTTTGAGTTCCGACACGATCCTCTCAACGCACGAACGGGCCCCTCGCGCCATCCATAGAGGACTTTCTGGCGAGTCGCCGCCCGGCGTTCGTGGCCGATCCGGAGATGTCGCCAAACGAGAGGGGGCAACCCCTGTCGGGCGCGATTTGATCCAGGCGCGCCGCGCCGCGACAATGGCGTCCCGATTCCCGCGGCCGTCGACAGCGGAGGAACCTGGTGGCCATCCGCAGGCCCAACCTCGCCAAGCGCCCTCCCGCGGCCTCCCCGGCCCGGGACCAAGGCGACGTGGCCATGGACGGCTTTATCACCGTGCGCGCGGTGCAGCTCGCCGAGATCATCAGCCGCGGCGCCAGCCAGGTGTTCGAGACGCGCTTCGGGGTGAAGAACACCGAGCTTCGCATCCTGGTGCATCTGGGCCGCGAGGCGCTGGCGGTGAACGAGCTGGCGCGCCGCACCCACGTGGACAAGGGCTGGATCAGCCGCTCGCTGAAGGGCCTGGAGGCGCGGGGCCTGGTGCTGCGCACGCCCCATCCGACCGACGCCCGCGCCTCGCTGGTGCGGCTGACCGAGGATGGCGAGGCCCTGGTCCGGAGCTTCGCCCCGGTGGCCGCCGCGCGCAATCGCCGGCTGCTCGCGGGCCTGGACGAGGACGAGGTCTATCGACTGTTCGACGCCCTGATGCTGAGGGCCGAGGACATCCTGCAGCACCCCGACCTCTCGGGTCCGGAGCCCCTGCCGCCGGCCCGGCGCACGCGCCCAGCCAGGCAAGGCTAAGCTTCGATCAACCATGGCGCCCGGGCCGATCGCCGAGGGCTGGGACGACCAGACGGCCATGCGGCGGCCCTGGTCGCGGACCTCGACGGGCTGGAGGCTTCGCGCGCCCACTTCCGGACGCCGCGCCCTGTCGCGACGCGGCGAGCGCCTAGGCGGTCCGGAGCGCCCGGGCGATCCGCTCGATCGCCTCGCCTGCGATGTCCATGGCGAAGGGCAGGCCCAGGGTCGAGACCGCCAGGTGGTCGGTGACCTCCAGCGAGGTCCGGGGCAGGTCGGCGAAGGTCGGATGGCGATGGCATCCGGCGCCCCACCATTGCCGCGTTTCGATCCCCGCCGCCTGGGCGGCCACCGCCAGGGCCGGAGCGTGGCCGTCGGGGACCCCCACGACACAGGTGGTGGACACCCAGCTGACCCCCCAGCCCGGCTGGAAGCTCACCTTGGAATCCAGGGCCAGGGCCATGCGCAGCTGCTGGCCGGCGCGCAGCAGCCGGATGCGGGTGCTGGGCCAGGCGTCAAGCGCGGCAAGGCCGACGGCGGCGGCGTATTCGCTGAGCTTGGCGTTGGTGCCGACCCCCTCCGACAGCCGCGGGGCGCGGAATCCGAAGTTGGTCTGCTCGCGCACCGCCTGGGCGAACGCCGCATCCTCGCTGGCGATGAAACCGCCCTCGCCCACCCCCAGGGCCTTGGTGGCGTGCAGGCTGACCGTCACCGGCACGGGCGCGCGGTCCAGGGCGTCGAAGCCCGCCGCGACGTCGGCCACCACCGCAATGCCGGTCTCGTCGTGGAAGTCCGCCCAGGCCTGAAGGTCCATCGGCCGGCCGAAGGCGGAAACCGGGACCACCGCCGCCACCTTGCCCGGCGCCCGGCCAAGCGCGTCGCGGACGGCGGCGGGGTCCAGCATCCAGCTGTCGGGATCCACATCCAGCAGCCAGGGCGTCAGGCCGGCCTGCAGGGCGGCGTGGGCGGTGGCCACGAAGGTCCAGGCCGGCAGGGCGCACAATCCGTCCGTCGCGCCCGCCGCGCGCAGGGCCAGGGTGATGGCCTGGGTGCCGTTGGCGGCGGTGACGATCCTCGTTGGACGGACGAATCGGTCGGCCAGGCGGCCTTCCAGCTCCAGCACCAGCGGACCGAGGTTGGCGTACCAGCGATTGGCATCGATGCGCCGCAGATAGGGCTCCAGCGCGTCGAAGGCCGGGAGCAGAGGCTTGGCCACCCCCACCGGCTCGAGCTGCGGAGAGGCCCTCGGATGGGCGATGGCCAGGTTCGAGGATGGGGCCATGGGTCGAGCTCACGTTCGGGGGTGATGGTCGCCACGGCGTGGTTAACAAAATGGATCAAGCTTCAGCGTGGATTAACCATGCCCGGCCCAGCCTTCCCGCATGCCGATCCAACGGGCGGAACGATGACTCAGCCGGACGCTTCCACCCTCGCCTGCGATCTGATCGCGGCCGGACACGCCGACTTTCTGGCCGGCCAGAGCCGGGCGCGCATCGCCCAGGAGCCCACCGACTATGTGGCCCGTTACCAGCTGGCCGCCGCTCTCTCGGCGGCGGGCCAAGCCGACGAGGCCAGGGCCGAGCTGGGCCAGGCCCGGCTGCTGCACGGGCTTCTGGTGATGAAGCAGTGGGGCGCCGACCTGGAGCGGCTGCAACGCGACCCCGGCTATGCCGCCGATCTGGGCCGGACGCTCTATGGAGAGGGCCACGTGGCCCTCGCCAGCCTGGCCTACGACGCCGCCGTGGAGGCCGGCGCGCGCGAACCTTCCACCCTGCTGTCGCGGGCGCTTTCCCTGCAACACCAGGGCATGGCCGAGGAGGCGGTCGCGGCTTTCGAAGCCGTGGGACGGCTCTATCCGAGCGCCGAGGTGACCCAGTTCGCCCTGCCGGCCATGTTCGCGGTCAAGGATGGTCCCGCCCGCCACGCCGCGGCCGCGCGCCGCTGGGCCAGCCAGTACGCCCCGGCCCGCCCCGCCCTGCCCTTCACCAACAGCCGCGACGCCAGGCGGCCGCTGCGCGTCGGCTACGTGGCGCCGAGCTTCGAACAGATCCAGGTGCGCCAGTTCATCGCGCCGATCTTCGACCACCACGACCGGACCAATGTCGAGGTCTTCGCCTACGCCAACCAGCCCGAGGAGGGCGCAGTCTTCGCCGCGCCGGTGCGGATGCGCTCGCTGGGCGGGCTCGACGATCGCCAAGCGGCCGACCTGATCCGCTCCGACCGCATCGATCTCCTGATCGACTGTTGGGGCCACAACGCCGGCAACCGGCTGACCATGTTCGCCCAACGCCCGGCGCCGGTGCAAGCCAGCTGGCTGAACTACCAGCAGACCACCGGTCTCAAGGCCATGGACTATGTGATCCAGACCGACTTCGTCGCGGGCGACGACATGGCCGGGCTGTTCGAAGAAGAGGTCTGGCGCATGGGCGACGCCTGCGGCGCCTTCCGCCCGGATCCCGGCCCGCGCAGCTCGCCCGCGCCCTGCCTGATCAAGGGCCACGCCACCTTCGGCGCCTTCATCAACCCCGCGAAACTGACCGATCTGACCGTCGAGCTGTGGGCCGCGATCCTGAGGGGCGCGCCGGGCTCGCGTCTGGTGCTGAAATACCAATACTTCCTGGACCCGGTGCTGCAGTTGACCACCCAGGCAAGGTTCCTGGCCGCGGGGGCCGATCCGGACCGCCTGGAATTCCGCGGCCGAACCTCGGGCGCCGAATATCACGCCGAGTTCGCCGACATCGACCTGGCCCTCGCCCCCACGCCCTGCCCCGGCGGAACCACCTCGATGGAGGCCCTGAGCCGGGGCGTGCCGGTGCTGACGCTGAAGGGCCAGGACTTCTACGCCAAGCTGGGCTTGAGCGTGGTGGCGCCGGCCCTGCCCGAGATGGTGGCCGAGACCCCGCAAGCCTATGTGGCCAAGGCCCTGGCGCTGGCGGCCGATCCAGCCGAGATGCAGGCGCTGCGCGACCGGGTCCCCTCGCGCTTCGACGCGGCCGCCTATCGCGATGAGGCCGGCATGGCCCGACGGCTGGAGGCCGTCTACCGGGCGATGTTCCAGCGCTGGTGCGGCGCGGCCGAGGCCGCCTGAGCCTCTTCGATCGCGCGCAGGGTCTGGGCAAGGTGGCGCACCCGCGCCTCGGTGGCGGCGAAGATCCGGTCCTCGGCGTCCAGGTCGTAACCGTGGCTGACCCGCCGGCAGATCTCGTGATCCTCGTCGAAGACCTGGCGGTTGAAAGGCGCGGCGGCGTTCAGCAGCGTGTCCGAAACAGCCTCGGCGCCCGCCGCGGGGCGGCCGGCGAACAGGCGGGTGCAGAACCGGCTGCGGTGCGGCTCGGCCGCTGGGAAGTAGGTCTGCATCGAATAGGAGTAGCCGAAGGTCGAGGAGACCATGGCGAAGGGGAAGAGGTAGTAGGCGCAGTAGCCCTCGAAGCCGGCCCGGAGGTCGAAGAAGCGCCGCAGGTCCTCCAGCCCCCGGGCGGTGCGTGCGTGGCCGACGCGGGCGTGATAGGCCGAATTCAGCACGGCGTAGCTGTCCACGTCGTCGCGCAGGGCCATCGGCGCCAGGGTCTCAGGATGGACGCTGTTGACGTGGTAGCCCTCGAGGGCGTTCTCGACTCCCACCCGCCAGTTGGCCTGGAAATCGATCGTGTAGATGTCGTGCGGCGCCACGATGTCGCCCGAGATGTCGGCCAGCGGCGCAGCGAAGGCGTCGAGCTGAGCCTCCAGACTCATCACCGGGGCGATTCCCACGAACAGGAAGTCGCCGCACCACTGGGTCCGGAAGCGGTTCAGCACCGCCTTTTCCAGGTCGCAGGCGGTGAACTGCTCGCGCCGCGCCACGCGCACCTCGCCGCCCCGCACGCTCCAACCGTGATAGGGGCAGACGGCGCGGGCGGCGCCGCGGTCATCGATGAAGAACCGCCCCCCGCGATGGGGGCAGACGTTGTCGAAGGCGATGATCTCGCCCTCGTCGTTATGCAGGACCAGCTCGCCCGCCATCCAGTCGAGCCTGACGAAGTCGCCGGGCCGGGCCAGCTCGCTGCGGTGGGCGACCAGATGCCAATAGTCCCTCACCAGGGCGTCCGTCGAAACCGCCATGGTCAGAGGCTCCTCGCCGGTTGAGCGTAGACCGTCGTGTCGCTCGGCACGTTGCGCACCACCACCGCGCCGGCGCCGATGGTGCAGCGGTCGCCGATGCTCACCCGCGGCAGGACGTGGCAGCCCGAGCCGAACAGGCAACCCCGGCCGGATTTCACCCCGCCCATCAGGTCCACGTAGCCGCTGAGCGAGGAGCCGGCGCCGGCCGCCGCGTCGTGACCGACGCCCGCGAAGGCGCCCTGCAGCACCAGCTCGCCGACGTGTGCGTCGGCCGAGGCATGGGCGAACGGACCGATCACCACGCCGGCGTCGACCCTGGCGGACGCCGAGACCCAGGCGGTGGGGTGGATCAGGGTGGCGAACACCGCGCCGGCCGCCTTCAGCGCCTCGGCCACCATGGCCTTGCCCGACGGCGCGCCGATGGCCATGACCAGCTGCTGGCCGGGCTTGGGCCGGTGGCCCTTGACGGCGCCCAGGTGGGGCAGACGGTTGCCGAAGGCGGCCATCGGATCGTCGCCGTCGTCGAGATAGCCGGCGAAACCCGAGCCGCTTCCCTCCAGGCCAGGGGCGAACCAGTCGAGCAGCTCGCGCGCCAAGCCGCCGCCGCCGACCAGGACATAGTCGGTCATGCCGAATATCCCCCATCGACGACCATGACCGTGCCGGTGATCCACCGGGCGGCGGGCGAGAGCAGGAAGACCACCGCGGCGGCCACGTCCTCAGGCCGCCCCATGCCGAGCGGATGGGCCGCCGCATAGGCGTCGACGCCGCCATCGGCGAGATTGGCGGTGATGCGGTCGTTCATCGGCGTCTGGACGCCGCCGGCGGCCAGAGCGTTGACCCGGATCTCGCGGGGCGCCAGCTCCACCGCCAGGGCGCGCGCGGCCCCCTCGATCGCCGCCTTGGCCGCGGAATAGGCCGCCATGCCGGCGCGGCCCCGGTGGGCGGCCACCGACGACATCAGGATTAGGGACGAGCCCGGGGCCATCACCCCCGCCCGCGCCGCGGCCCGCACCAGGCCGAACGCCCCGTTCACCGCCGCGCCGAACACGGCCTGGACATTGGCGGGCTTGGTGAGCCGGGCGGGCAGGATCAGGCCTTCGCCCGCGGAATGGAACAGGCCGTGCAGGCCGCCGGCGTCACTGGACGCCTGGCCCACCAGCGCCGCCGCCGCGTCGGCGTCCGACACGTCGCAGATCCGCGCCAGGTGCCCTTCGCCGGCGAGCCCGCCGATCGCCGCGTCCAGCCTGACCTGGTCGCGGCCGACGCCAACGACCTTGCCGCCGCAGCTGGCGATCATCCGCGCCGCCGCCAGGCCCAGTCCCGAGCTCGCGCCGGTCACCAGAATCGTGCGGCCCGCCATGGCGTCCGGGGCGAAGATCACAGGTAGATGGTCTCGGCGCAGCCCAGGGGGCTGGTCTGCATCAACGCCGCGCCCCAGGAATAGCCGACCCCGAAGCCGACCAGGGCGATCTTCGCCGGCGCCGCCATCAGCCGCTCGGCCAGGTCGGTGGTCAGCACCAGCGGCAGGGTGGCGGACGACGTGTTGCCGAAGCGGTCGATGTTGATCGGCGCCTGCTCGGGCCGCGCGCCGATCTTCTTGGCCAGGTGGGTCAGCATGAAGCGGTTGGCCTGGTGCAGGACGAAGGCGTCCACGTCCTCCACCGCACAGCGGGCATGGGCCAGGGTCTCGGCCACCAGCTTGGGCACGGCTCTGAGGGTGAAGGCGAACACCTCTCCGCCATCCATGAACAGATGATCGGGATTGAACGGGCCTTGGCGGCGGGCGTCCTGGACCGGCTCGCGGAAGCCGCCCGCCGGCACGATAAGGTTGCCCGCGCCGCCCCCGTCGGTGCCCAGCACGAAGGTGGTGACCGGCGCCTCGTCGTCGCGCTCCAGCGCCGTCGCCGTCCCGGCGTCGCCGAACAGCAGCGCCGTGCCGCGGTCGTCGGGATCGATCAGCAGGCTCGAGGTCTCGCCGGCCATCAGCAGCACCCGGCCGCAGCCGGCGGTGATCAGGGTCGAGGCCAGCCAGAGGCCGTAGACATAGCCCGAGCATCCCAGCCCCACGTCGAAGGCCTGGCAGTGGGCGGCGAGGCCCAGCCGGTTGTGCAGCACGCAGGCGGTGGCCGGCAGCCGCTGGTCCGGGGTCTGGGACACGAAGATCAACGCATCGACGCTGCCCGGCGCCCAGTCCAGCCGCTCCAGCAGGCGCTCGCCGGCGATCAGGCAGAGATCGGAGGTGGTCTGGCCCTGCGGAACCCAATAGCGGGTCTGGACCCCGATCATCCGGGTCACGTCGCGGACCGCGTCCTCGCCGAAGCGGCCCGTGAAGTCGGCGTTGTCCATGCGCCGCTCGGGCGCCACGCTGACCACGCCGCGCATCCGCACGCCGGGCAGGGCGAAACCGGGCGATCCCGTCGCCGTGGGGGACTGCAGAGGCTGGAAGGTCACGCGGCCTCGGCCTGGTTGGCGAGGGCCTCGATGTCCGAGACCGTCTTGCACTGCGCCAGCGCCTTGCCGTTGAGCAGCTTGCCGAAGCAGCTGTCCACCAGGGCGATCACCGACACGATCGCCAGGGAATCCCAGTTGTGGCTCTCCAGGTCGAAACCCGGGGCGATTTCGCTGTCGTCGACCTCGAAGATCTCGGCAAGGCCCGCGGTGAAGTCGTCCATGTGTCTCTCCTCAGATCAGGATCTCGGCCGCCGCCCAGGCGTAGCCGACCCCGAATCCGACCAGCAGGGCGCGGCGCGGCGAGGCCTGGACCTCCTGCAGATGGGGCTCGAGCGCGAGCGGGATGGTCGAGGAAACGGTGTTGCCGCACAGCTCCAGACGGCGGACGAAGCGGTTGTCGCCCACGCCGAGCTTGCGCTGCAGCTTGTCGAGCAGAAGCGCGCTGGCCTGGTGCAGCACCACCAGGTCGTAGTCGTTGATCGAGCGGTCCGACT
Source organism: Caulobacteraceae bacterium (assembly GCA_025450315.1). GTDB lineage: Bacteria > Pseudomonadota > Alphaproteobacteria > Caulobacterales > Caulobacteraceae > JANWHQ01. Next base: position 47,672 of record JANWHQ010000031.1, on the reverse strand, counting down.
TGGCCAGGAGCTTGGCCACCGCCTCCGGCACGGCCTTCAGCGCGAAGGCCATCACCTCGGCGCCGTTCATGTAGAGGTTGGCCGGCCCGCGCACATTGCCGAAATCGTCGGGCTCGAGCTCAAGCTCGCCGGCGGGCGCGGCCAGGCGGGCGCCGCCGGCCGGCACGATCAGGTTCTCGGCCCCCCGGCCGTCGGCGCCGAAGACGAAGGGGCCGATGGCGCGCTCGTCGTCCGCGGCGCGCCGGACCAGGGTGGCGGCCGCCGCGTCGCCGAACAGGGTGCGCACGCTGCGGTCCAGCGGGTGGATGAACTTGGAATAGGTGTCGCCGGTGACCAGCAACACGCAATCGGCCGCGCCGGTGGCGATCAGCCCCTCGACCACCGCCAGGGCGTAGACGAAGCCCGAGCAGCCGAGCCCCGAATCGAGCACGCCGCAGTCGGGCCTGAGCCCGAGCCGCCGGTGCAGCAGGACGGCGTTGCCCGGCAGGGCGTGGTCAGGCGTCTGGGTGCAGAAGACGACGAAGTCGATCTCGCCGGCGTCGGTCCCCGTCTCGGCCAGCAGCTTGATCGACGCCTTCTCGCCGAGGTCCAGGGCGGTCTCGTCGACGGCGGCGATGCGCCGCTCGCGCACCCCGGTCTTGTCGATGATCTTGGCGAGCGGCCAGCCAGGATAGAGTTCGGCCAGCGCCTCGCTGGTCAGCACGCCCTCGGGCAACTGGCTCGCGATCGCCGTGATTTTGCCAGCCGCCATGACCAATCCGCCGCCCGCACCACGCGGACTCGCCCCGATCGATAGTCTGGGCGAAGCCTTAAGGCGGGATTAACCATAAGCTTTGGCTGACGGCCGCCGAACAACGGCTAACCCACTGTATTTCCAGGGCTCCTGACGCGCCGAGGCGGCGCTCGGAAGGCCTGCGGCCTTCGGTCGGATTCAGGCGTCGAAATGGATCCGGAAGGCGGCTTCCGCCAGGCGTCACGCGGGCGTGGTCCCCTTGTGGACTTCGGCCCTTTGCAGCGCCGCCTCCTTCTGTTTCGCCCGCTCGGCGTGGTTGGCGTGGATGTAGTTGCGGACCTGAACGTCGCCTTCGTGGCAGGCGTATTCAAAGAACTTGTACTTGTCGTTCCGGGTCCAGTTGACGCGCAGGGTGAAGGGTGCGGTCCAGATGACCGGGTCGGAATAGGTCATCTCGTAGGTGATGTGGTTGGCGTCGATGGGCGTGAGCCGTTCGGTGACGTGCGCCTGCGGGCTCATCGGGATGACGTTGTTCGCAGGCGCTCCCAGGGTGGCCATGTTCAGGGGCGAGGCGCCGGGCCGGATGTGGTCGGTTTCGATCACCAGGGTATTGCCCTCCCAGTGCCCCCGGCTGAAGCCCATCCAGCTGGTGACGCCCTTGGGGACATCCGGCCGGCCGTCCAGCGGGATGATGCGGGCGTCGTGGATCATCTCCAGGTTGATCACCACATAGCCCGGGGACTGCAGGATCTGGACGCCGTTGTTGTAGCGGAACGGCAGCATGGAGGCGGGGAAGCCGCGGGTGATGCAGCGGTCCCAGCTGTCGAAGTCGGTCACCCAGTCGAACGTCTGGCCCCGCACCCAACTGGAGCGGCCCAGGGCTGCGAGGCGCTTGCCCTCGGGGGTGAGGTCGGGCAGTTCGCCGTTCTTCGGATCGACGATCATCGCGGTGCGCCGGCCCGCGCCGGTCATCTCCACCCAGTTGCCCATGCCGAGCTTGCCGGACTTGGTCTCCTTGGCGGGCGCCTCGCGCGAGCGTTCCATCGAGGCCGCGACGACCTTGTATTCGGGGTCGCTCAGGAAGAACCGGTCGCCCATCGACGGCGGGTGCTGGAGATAGAGCCCGCCGATCGAATCGACCGGCCACATGCCCCGCAGGTCCGGATCGCCCCAAGCGGTCTTCTTGGGAACGTAGCTGTGCGGCACCGGCGGCAGGACGTAGAGCTGGGGATCCTTGGCCCTGAGCTCCGCTTCGTTCTGCGGCGGCAGCAGCTCGTAGGAGAAGCTGAGTGCGCCGCGGGGGGTCATCACCCTGCCGAACCGGGGCGGGCGCGGCGGGGCGCGGCCCGAACTGGCGTTGGGGCCGGCGGCGGGGCCCGGGGCGGGCTGGGCCCCGGCTTGCGAGAGGCCGGAGGTGAGGCCGGCCACCGCCGCGAACAGAGCGATCTTGCGAATCCTTGTCACTGACGTCTTCCCTTCCTGTGCGCCGGCGGCCGATCTCGGCCGCTCGCAGCGCTTGGCGCCGCTCCCCCCTTTTGCTCGCACTATATTTCCATCATGGCGTGATGGGAATTCCGCCGCGTGAAGAATTCGCGCCATGGCGGCCAAATCCTGGCGTCCGGATGATCGGCTCAGGAACGGGTTGATCTCACGGCGCGACGGGCGCCCAGGGCGCGGCGAGCGGCCAGGTCGAAGGCCAGGGCAGCGCTTCGATCAGTCTCGGCTCAGCAGATATCGCTCGACGATCGTCTTCGGCTGATGGAAGCCGTACTTGATCCCCAGCTTCTTCCGGATCCGACCATGGGCGTCGAACATGGAGCAGAATGGATCGAGGTATTGGGCGTAGAGCAGCAGCCGCGGCGCGGGACTCGGCCGGCTGCCGTAGTGGAAGCAGCGCGAGGTATCGACGAACACGGTGCGCCCCGGATCGCCGACATGGGAAACCCATTCGGACTCCGGCACGTGCTTGGCCAGCTTGAAGTCCTTGACCCGCCGGCCCGTGAAGGTCCCCCCGCTCTCGATCAGCCGGCAGGTGTGGTGCTCGGGGATGAAGGTGAGCGGTGAATTCTCCGGCCCGACGCTGCGGGCGGCGACGAACACCTTGACCTGGCGCGCGCCCTCCGGGTCAACGTGGAACATCTGCGAGCTGCGCAGGCCGTCGGAGGCCTCGTTCGGCGAATAGACGATCCGCACGGACGCCAGCACCGGCAGCAGTCCCAGGTAGTTGGCGGCGGTCAGATAGAGCTGCGGCGACAGGAACGGCCGCAGCAGGGCCTCGGCGGCGTCGCGGTCGTAGCGGTAGGGGACGTGCTTGAGGGGATCGGTGGCCGTCTTGGCCATCTCCTCGCGGTACTTCTCCGGATTGACGCCCTCCGGCAGCGCTCCGCCAGACCGGAGGTACTCCAGATAGATGGCGAGCTTCTCCTCGCAGACCGCGAACGCCTCGCGCATGCCGGGAACATCGGCCCCGTCGCAGAGCGCGTAGCCGTCCTTCATTTCGGCGATCGGCTTGTGGCCGGCGCCGGCGAGCGACTTCAGCGTCCGGCGCGCCAGATATTTAGGCGCGTTGAGCGTGCGCGACAGCGAACCCACCAGCGCCCGGTCGCGCAGGGAGAGCGACCACTTCTCGTTGTCGACGGTGACGTGCTGGTACCCTTCGACGAAGAGCTTGCGGTAGTTGTACGGCAGCGTCTGCTTGAAGATGGAGTATTTCACGAAATCGGCTCCGGCGGCCGCGCCCAAGACGCCTGCGCCCTGTCCAGCTTGGCTGGGCTGAGCCTGTTCTAACAGCGCGCCGCGCGCCTCGGAAGGCCCCGCTCCTCGCCGGCTGAGCCTCGATGGCGGTCCGGGGCCAACTCCGCTAGCCTGACGGCCGTTCTTGAACGGCGGGGCCGCGGGCGCGCGGTGGGGCTGGTGGATGCATTGGGATGCTGGATGCGCCCGCCCGCATCGCCGCTCCCTCGCCGGGGCGCCGGGGCGGCGTTCCTCGATCGCGACGGCGTCGTCGTGGAGGATCCCGGCTATCTGTCCGATCCCCGGCAGGTGAGATTGATGGACGGAGCGGCCGAGGCGATCTCCGCGCTGAATCGCCGCGGCGCGCCGGTGGTCGTGGTGACCAATCAGTCCGGGGTGGCGCGCGGCTATTACGACTGGGCCGCGTTCGAGGCGGTCCAGGCCGAGATCGAGCGCCGGCTCGCGGCGGCCGGCGCCTGGCTCGATGCGGTGCTGGCCTGCGGCTATCATCCCCAGGGGTTGGGCGCGTTTCGGCGCGCGGCGCACGCCTGGCGCAAGCCCGGGCCCGGCATGCTGCTGGCCGCCGCAGACGGCATGGGCCTGGACCTGGGCCGCTCCTGGATCGTGGGCGACCGGGCGCGCGACCTCGAGGCCGGTCGCGCCGCCGGTCTGGCGGGCGGACTGCGAGTCGGGACGGTCCCCGATGCGGACGACCGCGCCGACCCGGCGCCAGCCGGGCCGAGGGGGGACTTCCGGGTCGTCACGGCGAAGTCGCTGCTCGACGGCCTGCCGTTGCTGCCGCTCTAGCGCCGCCAAGGGCCTGACATGCTGATCGAGCAACTTCAGGGGCGGCGGGTCCTCGTCATCGGGGACGTGATGGTCGACCATTACGTGTCGGGAACGACCGATCGGACCTCGCCGGCGCGCCGGTCCCGGTGCTCCACGTCAATGCCGACTGCTGGAGCGCGGGTGGGGCCGCGAACGTCGCGATGAATGTCTCAAGCCTCGGGGGCGAAGCCGTCGTCGTCGGTGTCATCGGACCGGATGCGGCGGGCGAGCGGCTCCAGGGCTGATCCGGCAAGCCGGGGTGCGGGCGGCCCTGGTCACCGATCCCAGGGGCCACACCATCCGGAAGACCCGTTACCTCGCCGCCGACCGCCACCTTTTGCGGGTCGACCGGGAGACGATCGGGGTCGGCGCCGACGCCGGCCGCGAGCTGATGGAAGCGGCCGAGGCCCAGCTCGACGGGTGCGATTGCGTCGTCGTCTCCGATTACGCCAAGGGCGTGGTCACCGCCGAACTGATGTCCCGCGTTCTGGCCGCGGCCCGGGATCGGGGGGTCCCCGTGCTGGTGGATCCCAAGCATCCCGACTTCAGCCTCTATCGGGGCGCGACCGTCCTGACGCCCAACCGGGCCGAGCTGGCCCAGGCGACGTCCGAACCCTGCGACAGCGAGGCTTCGATCCTGCGGGCGGCGCGGGCGGCCGGCCGAGCGACTGGCGCTGCGGTCCTGGTGACCCAGTCCGAACAGGGCATGGCGCTCTTCCAGGGCGAGGAGGAGATCTGGCGCGAAACCTCGCGCGCCCAGGCCGTCCGGGACGTTTCCGGCGCCGGCGACACCGTCATCGCCGTTTGCGCTCTGGCCCTGGCCGCGGGCGCCGAGCTGATCCAAGCCGCCCAGCTCGCGAACGCCGCCGCCGGCGTGGCGGTCGCCAGGAGCGGGCCCTCCGCCCTGGCGCCCGAGGAACTGGCCCAGGCCCTGGCTGGAGCCCCGCCGCGCGAGCCCGCTCCGGGCCGGCTGGTGGAGCGGCAGGAGGCCGCCCTCATCCGCGAGGGCTGGCGCTCGCAGGGGCTCGCCGTCGGCCTAGCCAACGGCTGCTTCGACCTGCTGCATCCAGGCCATGTGCAGCTGCTCCAGGCGGCCAAGGACGCCTGAGACCGGCTGATTGTCGCCTTGAACACCGACGCCTCGGTGCGCCGCCTGAAGGGGGAGGAGCGTCCTCTGCAAGCGCAGGCGGCGCGGGCGGCGATCATCGGCGCCCTGCGCTGCGTCGATCTGGTGGTGCTGTTCGAGGAGGACACGCCGCTGGCGCTGATCGAGCTCATCCGGCCGGACGTGCTGATCAAGGGGGCGGACCACGCCGCCGAAACGGTCGTGGGGGCCGAGGTGGTGGCGTCCTACGGCGGCAGGCTGGTGCTGTCGCCGCTTGCCCTCGGGCACTCCACCACCGATCTGGTTCGGCGGGGCGGACGTCCATCGCGATAGGCCGAGCCGCCCTCTCCCGCTCATGCGCGGATCGGCTATAAGGCCCCAGAGCGCCACCATTGGGCATGCACGCATGGCTGTGAAAATCGAACGTCTGACCAAGCGCGCCGCCTTGGAGAACGCCAAGCGCATCGGCTTCAGACCTGGGACCATCATCGACGTGGGCTTCGCCTACGGCACCTTGGGGCTGTTCGAGGTCTTCGAAGGCACCCGCAACATCCTGATCGAGCCCGTCGCGGAGATGGAGCCGGTCATGCAGAAGTTCTGCGACGAACATCCGGGCTCGACCTACATGGTGGCCGCGGCGGGCGACGTCCCCGGCCGCCTGAAGATGGTGGTCCGCCGGGGCGTCACCGGCTCCAGCTTCCATACAAAGTTCAAAAAGGAAGACGCGGAATACCGCAAGGTGGACGTCGTCACGCTGGACGGGGTGGTCGCCGACCTGCAGCCGCCGCCGCCGTTCCTGATCAAGCTGGACGTCGAGGGCCATGAGCTGCACGTCCTGCAGGGCGCGACCGAGTGCCTCAAGCAGACCGACATGATGATCCTCGAGATCGGCACCTGGGCCGAGAACCATCCCAAGGGCCGGGCCAGCATGATGGACCTGTTCAACTACATGGATGGCCAGGGCTTCGTGTTCTACGAGTTCGTCGAGCCCGGATACCGCCAGGTCGACGGCGCGCTCTACATGTTCGACGCCGTCTTCGTTAAGGCCGACTGCATCCTGCGCCAGCAACGCAGCCACAAGAGCCCGGAACAGTCGGCTCAATCGATGCTGGTCAAGGAATCGCAGGCCCGCCGAGCGATGGAAGCCACGGGGGCCAAAGACTAGGTCGATGTTCGTCCTCCCCAACCCCGACTATCGCCGCCACCCGAAATTCGCGTTCCCGGACGAATCCTCGGAGGCGTCGCGGGAGGCCGACGGTCTGTCGTTGTTCCTTCCCGCGTTCACCAGGAGCTACGAGAGCTGGCTGAAGGTCGGCTATCCCGATTACGGGTCCGACACGCCATCCGGCCAGCCCGTGCTGGACGAGATCCAGCGCGACGGGGTCGCGCTCCTGACGGTCCCGGCCGAGCTCAAGGCCCGCATGGCCGATGCGACGGCCGCCACCTTCGCGGGCATCGAGGAGAGCATCCGCGCGTTCGCCGGCAGACCCAAGTTCCGGCACATGAACGTGATGTTCGAACGGTCCGAGCACGGGCCGCTCTACAAGGTCGTGAACCAGGCCCTGGACGCGATCGGCGTCTATGAGGTCGCCAGGGGCTATCTGCGCACGCCGGTGAAGATCAGGAAGCTGTTCGCCCAGGTGAACAACCAGGACGAAACCGCCAGGCGCTATGGCCCGATCGACGACGATGGCCTTCCCGCCCTGAAAACCGATTACTGGCACATCGACAGCGACGTCTGGCCGTGCCTGAAGGTGCTGATCTACATGAGCGAGGTGGGCCCCGAGCAGGGACCCATGCGCTATGTGCCCGGCACCCACAAGGTCCTGACCAGCTTCGAGCTGATCGCCCGCAAGACCAACGACACCTTGAAGCTGCCGGTCCCGCTGTTCGTCTCCCTGCCGGACGCCTTCCGCGTGCACGCCCTGTTCGGACCCTATCTCAACGGCGACGAGCCCGAGGCCCTGGCCATGCTGTCGAAGGAGCGCGTGCTCTGCGGACCCGGCAAGGACGTCGTGCTGTTCGACAACAACGGCGTGCACCGGGGCGGCTTTGTCCGCAGCGGCAGCCGCCACATCATCCAGTGCCTGTTCGAGCCGGCGTGACATTTCATCCGTGCGCGCGGGGCGCTGGACTTCTTGTCTTCGCCGACGCGGCGACCTATCCACCCAACCGATGGGCGGCGACCGGGCGTCGTTCCTGGGGGTGGGTAGGGTGAAGAGCAACCGACCGCGAATTCTGTTCGTCGGCCGCTCGATCGGCCACTTCTCCTATTACGAGACCGTGCTGGCCTCCATCATCGAGCGAGGCGGCCGGGTCGAACTGTTGCTCGACAAGAAGTGGAGCTCCAAGTGGCTCCGCGGCATCGATCGCACGGTGATCGAGAATTTCACCGCCAGGTATCCCTCGTTCCGCATGAGCTGGCTCAAGCGGCGGGAGGACCGCTTCCGGTCGTTCATCTTCGAACTACGGGAATTGCGGACCTATCGCAGCTATGTGACCCGGCCGGAAACGACGCCGTTCTACATCAAGCGGTGGCGCGCCTACCTCAGCGACGCCTGGAAGGCGCGGCTGAATCTGCCTTTCGCCGAGGCGATCCTGAAGTGGCCGATCACCGGCAAGATCCTGGAATGGATCGAGGACCTCGTGCCGCCCGATCCGGCGATCATCGAATTCATCCAGAGCCGGCGGCCGGACCTGCTGATCTGCTCGCCGCAGAACCTGCGCTATTCGGAAGAGGTGGAATACGCCAAGGCCGCCAAGAAGCTCGGCATCCCGGTCACCGCCCTGACCATCAGCTGGGACAACCTGTCGACCAAGGGCCTGTTCCACGTCAAGCCGGACCTGCTCTACGTCTGGAACGCCTATCAGCAGGCCGACGCCGCCGCCGTCCACGGGCTGAAGCCCGAGGAGATCAAGGTCACCGGATCGCCCTTCTTCGACAAATGGTTCACCTCGCCCACCGATATCATCGACCGCGAGACCTTCTGCCGGACCGTGGGCCTAGACCCCAAGCGGCCGATCCTGCTCTACCTCGGCTCGTCCAAGAATATCGCCGCCGACGAGACCTGGTTCATCAGCGCGGTGCACGGCAAGCTGAAGGCGAGCGAGACGCTGGCCGACTGCCAGATCCTGGTGCGGCCTCACCCGGCGAACGCCGAGATCTATCCCGCCATCGTCAGCGATGAGATCAAGGTCTGGCCTGAAGGCGGGGCCCTGCCCGAAACGGGCGAGGACTTCGGCATGATGCGGGCCTCGTTCGCCCATTGCATCGGCTCGCTGGGGATCAACACCAGCGCCATGATCGACTCGGTGCTGGCGGACGTCCCGACCTTCACCGTCAGGGTCAAGCAGTACAAGAACACCCAGTCCTCGGCGGTCCACTTCCGCTACCTCGAGGAGAGTCGGGCCATGTTCCTGTGCAACACCCTCAGAGACTTCGTCGGAGGCTTGCAGAAGGTGCGGGCCGGACAGGATGACAAGGCGGGCAAACGCAAGAAGTTCGCCGTGGCCTTCGCCCGTCCCAATGGCCTTGGCCGCCCTGCCGGCGACGTGGTGGGCGAGGTGGCCCTCAAGCTGGCGCGCGCCCATAGGGCGAGGTCGGAGGGCGTGGCCCAGAAGGCGGATGCAACATCCCCCGCCAAGGCGGCCGCCAGTTGATGCAGCCGCGCGCGCCGTTGCGCGACATCGTCGCCGCGCTCAGGCGACGCGCCGAGGACGCCCCGGAGGCGGTGTTCTGCCATTTCCGGGCCCGCGGCGCCGAGACGACCCTGACCAATGCGGACCTGCTGGAGGGATCCAACCGCTACGCCGCGATGTTCGCCTCGGGAGAGGTGGCGGAGGGGCGGCAGGTCGCCATCGTCCTGAAGCACTCGCCGGAGCTCTACTACGCGTTCCTGGGCGCCATCCTGCACGGCTGCATTCCCAGCTTCATGCCGCATCCTTCGCCCCGCCAGGACCCGCAGCTCTACTGGCGCAACCATCGCGACGTGTTCGAGCAGACCGCCATCGGGATCGCCGTCACCTACCCCGAGAACGCCGCCGAGCTCGGCGCGCGGTTCCCGCGGCTGCGGGTGTTCACGCCCTCGGACGCCCGGGCAGCCGCCCAGCCGCCGGCCCGCGCCATCGATCCGTCGACCACCGCCTTCATCCAGTACAGCTCTGGCACCACCGGCCTGAAGAAGGGCGTCGCCCTCTCCCACGCCGCGGTGTGCGAGCAGATCGAGCGCTACTCGGCGGCGCTCGAGCTCAAGGCCGACGACGTCATCGTCTCCTGGCTGCCGCTCTACCATGACATGGGGCTGATCGCCTGTTTCATGCTGCCGCTGCTGACCGGCGTCCCCCTTGTCTCGCTGGACGCCTTCGAGTGGGTGGTTCAGCCGAGCCTGATGCTGTCGGCCATGGCCGAGCGGCGCGGGACCCTGGCGTGGCTGCCGAATTTCGCGTTGCATCACCTGGTCCGGACCCTTCCCGAGGACTTCGACGCCGACCTTTCCCACGTCCGCGCCTTCATCGACTGCTCCGAGCCCTGCTACGCCCACAGCCTGAGGCTGTTCGCCGCAGCCCTCGCCCGCCTGGGCGTGACCGAGCGGCAGCTGGCGGTATGCTACGCCATGGCCGAAGCGGTGTTCGCCGTGACCCAGACCGTGACCCGCCCTCCCCGTACACTCAACCTGGACGCCGCAGAGCTGGGCCTCGGCCGGGCCGCCGAATGGCCCCCTGGCGCCGAGGGAGGCCGCGAGGTCCTGTCGGTGGGCCGTCCCATCTCGGGCGCCAAGATCAGGATCGAAGGCCCCGACGGCGAGATCCTGGCCGATCGCCAAGTCGGCGAGGTCTGCATCCAGGCCAGCTACATGTTCAGCGGCTATGTCGCCCGCCCCGACCTCAACGCCGCCCGGATCCGCGACGGCTGGTACCACTCCGGCGACGTCGGCTTCGCCCATGACGGCGAGCTCTTCCTGCTGGGCCGCAACGACGACCTCCTGATCCTCAACGGCCGCAACGTCTTCGCCCACGACATCGAGATCGCGGTCAACGAGACCGTGGCGGACATCAAGCCCGGGCGGTGCATCGCCCTGGGAATCGAGAGCGGCGAAACCGGCAGCCAGGAGCTGGTGCTCCTCGCCGAGAGCGACGCGGACGCGGCGAGCCACCCCCAGATCGTCCGGGCCGCCCGCGCGGCCATATTCGAGCATTTCGGCTTTCTGCCACGGGCGGTTAAGCTCGTTCCGGCCGGATGGCTGGTGAAGACGACGAGCGGGAAGATCGCCAGGTCTTCCAATCAGGCCAAGTATTTGGAAGCTTACGGGCGGTCCTAGTGGGAAACAAGATGAACAGCGCCCCGCCGAGCTCGCAAGCCGACGACGTTCTTGGCCAGGTCACGTCCCTGATCCGGGCGACCTTCCACCAGCCGAACGCCCAGATCGACAGGGAGACCACGGCGCCCGACGTCGACGGATGGGACTCCCTGTCCCACACCGTCCTTCTGCTGGCGATCGAGAAGCATTTCGCCGTGCGCTTGCCGATGGATCAGGTGTTCGACCTCGACACCGTGGGCGATCTGGTCGACTTGATCGTGGGGACCAGGGCGTCGGGGGGCGGGGGTGGCTAACCGCAGTCTGATCGTTGCTGGAAATTGCCAGAGCAACTTCCTCTGCCGCGCCCTGCAGGAAAGCCCGGAACTCAGCGAAGATTACGACATCATCTACTTCCGCAACTTCAGGAAGAACAACCAGGGTGAGCTTAAGGCCAAGGACGTGGCCCGATGCGCGATCCTTCTGGAGCAGATCGCCCACAAGGCGCCAGAGCTGCCACACCAGCAGGACGTCCCGGGCGACTGCCGGATCGTCCGCTTTCCCATCCTGTGGGGCAGCAGCCTCTGGCCGACCATGATCGACGATCCGCGCAGCACGCCCGAGCCGGACTATCCCGGCGGCCGTTTCCCTTATGGGGACCGGCTGATCCTGGAGTTTCTCAACGAAGGCCTGACACCCGAGCAGGCGGTCGACCGTTTCTTCGCCTCGCCGCTTGATCAGCTCTACGATCTGCCCCGCTTCCATGAGATCAACCTCAAGAAGGCCGAGTTCCTCGACGAGCGCGCGGAGGTGCCCCTGGCGCGCGACGTTTTTGACAGATTCGTCGACACCAAGATGTTCGAGACGCGCAACCATCCGTCCGTTCCGCTGCTGTTCGAGCTTCGACAGAAGATCTTCGAGGCCATCGGCGTGGAGCCGCCCAAGAGCGACCTGGTCGAAGCGTCCGGCGGGATGGGGCACATCCAGGTTCCCGTGCACCCCTCGGTGGCGAGCCACTTCGGCCTCAAGTGGTACGATCCAAACGCCGCCCATCGCTTCCATACCGAGCGGCTGGCCGCGCGGGAGTACTACCTGCGTTATGCGGCCAATTCCTTGGCCGAGCACGCGGACCCTGACCCGTCGCTGGTCGTGGACCCATTGTCGAACTGAGGGCCGGTAATGGATAAGCGTAACAGGCGCACCATAATCGTATCTGGCAACTGCCAGGCGTCCTTTATTTACAAGACGCTGGTCGAGAGCCCGATATTGCACGGCGAATACCGGCTGCTGCGGTTTCGCAATTTCAAGACGCGTGAACAGCAACCGCTGGAGATGGAGGACTTCGCCAAATGCGCGGTCCTGTTGGAGCAGATCAGCCACCAGGCCCCGCCGCTGGCCAACAAGGAACACATCCCGGCCGACTGCAGGGTGATCACCTTCCCGATCCTATGGATGAACATCCTCTGGCCGATGGAGGTCAACGACCCCCGGAACAAGCCGACAGAACAATACCCCGCTGGCCCGTTTCCCTACGGCGACAGGACCATTCTCGAGTCGCTCGACGCCGGCGACACTCCCGAAAAGGCGGCCCGTCGGTGGCTGGAAATGAACATCGGCGAAAAGGCGGATCTTCAGCGGTATTACGAGATCAACCTCGCCAAGGCCGAGCAGCTGGATCAGCGCGCGGACATTCCCTTCGGGAAATACGTCTACGACAACTTCCGCGAAAAGCAGCTCTTCGTGACCAGGAACCATCCCTCCCCGCCGATGCTGCGCTACATGCGGCAGACCATCTACGACGCCCTGGATGTTCCGGCTCCCGAGAGCGACTTGAGCTGGCCCTCGGGCGGCATGGGGGACATCCACGTACCGATCCACCCGACGGTCGCGGAGCACTTCAATCTTCGCTGGTATGACCCCGAGTCGACCTACAAGTACTTTTCCGAACAGCTGACCCCGTTCGAGTACTACCGGCGCTACGCCGCGTTCACCTAGCCGCTCCAGGTTCCGGCCGGCGGCCTATGCCGCGGAAACCTCGGTCGGCGGCTCTTCCTGAGGCTGCTCGTCCTTGCCCAGCAACTCGGCGCGCTTCTCGGCATATTCGGCGTCCAGGTAGTGCCAGGACTTCTGCTCTGTCGCCATCAGGTCGGCCCCGCACCAGGTGTTGTCGGCCACCGGCGTCGCCCCCTGTTGGCGCATGATGGCGTTCAAGACGTTCAGCACCTGGACGTCGTCGGTGCGGCCCACCGGCTTGCGGTGCAGTTCGCCGCGGACGTGGAAGGCGAAGGGCTCGCCCTTCCAGAGGAACTCCTCCCAGCCGAACTGGCGGCAGTCGGGCAGCCCGAAAGAGTCGAAGCCTTGCTCGGACATCGAGCCCGCGCGCTTGGGCAGGTAGGAAAAGCTGTCGGGCAACAGGTGGTCGATGGAGCGCTGCAGCGGGCTCACCGTCGGTGGCTGGAAGCCCATGTCCAGCGAGAAGACCGGCGTGGCGGAGTCATAGCGCAGCGCCGGGTTGTGCTTGAACTCCTCGATCAGGCCGTAGCCGGTGTCGCCGGAGGCGGCGATGGTCCGCCGCTGCTTCAGGTCCTCGGCGAAGGCGCGCGGCAGATCGGACCTCAGGTGCTTCCTGGCCGCCTCGGGATCCTCCTTGCGGAGCCGCATCTGCTCCATCCAGAACTTGGAGGTGAACTTCTGGCCGTAGCGCACCAGATCGGGGGCCAGGATGTCCTGGCGGAAGGGGCACTTCTCCAGGTCCAGGATCATCAGGTGGGTGCAGGGGAAGTACCTGTATTTCCAGTACCAGCGCGGGTTCCACGGCACGCCGAAGGCGGCCAGGTCATGCTCCTGCATGTGGGTGATGACGTCGTCGAGCCAGTTGGGCCGGATGACGTAGAGGTCCGGGTCGATCACCACCGCATACTTCGAGCGCACCCGCTCCAGCGACAGGTTCAGCCCCGAGGCGTGGTGGTAGCTGGCCAGGAACTTGCGCAGCAGGCGCTCGTGTTCCGGCCGCTCGGCCGGCGTGGAATCCAGCTTGGCGGAATAGAAGTCGAACGTCTGGTCCAGCGACCAGCCGTCGATGAGGTCCGCGCCGGGGAAGTAATCGGCGATATCGCCGTAGTCGTAATACTCTTCCTTGGCCCGCTGCAGATAGAGGTCGCGGATCTCGCGCCCGGGCTTGCCGCGGATGTCCTTCAGTTTGCGCAGGAAAGCCGTGGACTTCTTGCTGGCCATGTGGACGTCGTGATTGTCCACGATATACCACTTGGGATCGAAGGCCGGATTCTGCTTGGCCACCATCTCCCAGTTGTGCGCGGCGACCTTCTTGTGCAGAGGCGTCAGCACCGTGCAGAACGAGGCGGCGTGCGCGTCGTCCGAGAACATCTGGTTCCAGGGCTTTGGGATCGACTTGCGGCTTCCGGCGACGGGCTCGTCGAAGGAGGCGCCCTTGACGTCGGCCGCCGGCGGCTCACCCAGCAGGATGGTGTCCAGCGCGTGGTAGGCGCTCGAGCGCATGATCGCGTTGGGATTCCCGCCCGGCCAGTCCTTGCGCTCGACCCGGTCCAGGGCTTCATCAAGCGCGAACGGGCTGTCGGGGTCGACGATCAGGCAATAGGGCCGCACTGCATCCGGCAGACGCCGGTACAGCGTCGGCGTGACCAGCACCCAGCATTTGCACAGGATCGCCTCGAGGATCTTGGTCTTGAATCCGCGCCCGAGGTCGGAGAGCACGGCCACCGCGCGGGACAGGGCGATCAGGTTGTAGAGGTCGTCGACCACCCCCAGCGGCTTCACCCGCGGCGAGTAGGCCGGATGGTTCTTGATCCAGAACGAACGTCCGGTCGCGCGGAAGCGCCAGTCCGCGCGCCGGTCTCCGAGGTTGGTGACCGCCTGATGCAGCGCCAGAAGACCGTGGTAGGTGAGAGCTCCCGGGTGGGACGACATGACCGCGACCAGCCACTTGCGCCGGCCCCCCGCCTGGCGGGCCGCCTCGGCCTCGATCTCGGCGACGTAGTCATCGGAGAGGAAATAGGGGACCTCGACCAATTCGCCCGTGAACCCCAGCCAGGCCCAATAGCGCGACGCCGACTTCAGGGTCTCGATGGTGATGATGCTGTCGGCGAAGCGGGCCGCCGCGATATCCCGATCCAGGAAGATGCGCCGGTTCAGTCGCGCGTCGATCTTGTCCTGGGCCTGGCGGTCCATGTCGTCGGTCGGAGCGACGAAGGCCAGGGAGCGCACCGTGTCGACCCGGTGCGGCAGCTCGGAATTGTGCGAGCGGAAGATCAGCTTGGCCGTCGGCCATCGGCGGCGCAGGTGCTTCCAGTCGGCGAAGGTGAAGGAGCCGTCGACCAGGATGTGGGTGTAATCGGGCAGGTCGTCGCCGGCGAGCACCTTCTTCAGAAGATCGACGTTCCGCCGGTGATAGAAGATGTCGTAGGAAATGCCCCGCTCGCGGAAGTACTGGTGGCGTCCGACGACGTCCTTGGTGCTGCCGTGAAGACGAAAGTCCTCCGACCCAATAGAATGCGGGACAAGATGCAGCAGGTGAATATTGCCGCGGGTCCCGACGTGCTCGCGAACCAAGCCTAACCGGCCGACCCTCTCAACTTCGGTCACGCAAGACTGCCCCGTTCTGGATGTGTTTCGAATCTAGCGGCAGGCCATCTGCGTGACAACCCATCCGCCCGGCGACCTGCGGACGCGCCCCACGCGACGCCGGTCATACCGCCGGCGCCGGCTCGAGCTTGTCGTAGACGAACGGCGCGCCTGAGAGGATGCCTTCGCAGATCTGGTCCAGCCCCCCCTGCCCGCCCGGCGCCAGGTCCCGCAGCGTGTCGACCTGGATATCGAACTCGGCCGGCCCGGTGTCGACCAGGAAAGGCAGCTCGATCATCCGCCGGAAGAAGAAGTGGTAGGCATAGCGCATCGCCCGCTCGCGCTCCGCCTCCGAAAGGCGTCCCTCAAGGGGCAGCCGGTCGAGAATCTCGCGATAGCTCGCCGGCGAAGACGCGTCCTGGGTGAAGCCCTTGTTGCGGATCCAGGCCTCGCCCGCCACGACCACTGGCACGCCCTGGGCGGAGGCCTCGATGCCGGTCTTGGTGCTGTAGACCAGGACGGCGTTGGCGTGATCGATCAGCGAATAGGTGCTGAGGGTGTTGTCGGGCCTGATGACGTGGACGTTCTCGGGCAGCTCGGGAAAGCGATCGGCCAGGATGTCGGCGATCTTGTCCCTGGATTTGACGAAGCCGGTCACCTCGGCCGGATGCACCCGGATCACCAGCTGCAGGTCGGGCCGGGAGGCGAAGTACTCGACCGTCTGGAACAGCCAGTCCTGCAGGCTCTCGAAGGCGTTGGAGTCGTAGTGGAGGCAGGCGTCCCAGACCACGCTGGTCAGGGCCACGACCATCGGCCGGTCGTCGAGCGACAGTTGCTGAGCGATCTCGTCGCGCGAGGTATCCCCCGAGTTGTTGAACCAGATCCAGTCGCCCTTGGCCTGACGGCGATCGCGCAGATAGTCGGTGATGGTCGAGGCGCGGGGACCGTCGAGGTCGAGGTCCTCCCAGGTGGAGACGTCCTCGGTGATCATGGTGCGGTGGTAGCTGTCGCCGTGGCTGAACACGAACGAGTGCTTCCGATAAGCCGGGTTCCAGTTCACCACCCTGACGCCGCGCTTGCGCGACACCTCGCCGATCACGCCCTGAGGCGTGTAGATCCCATGGTTGGCGCTGACCGCGACGTAGTCGTTCTGGCTCAGGATGCGGTCGAAGGCGAGGGCGCTGCGGATGGCCGCCTGCAGGAAGGTGCGGGCTACGCCCTCGCTCTGCGGCTCGCGCGCCAGATCGCCCCGGGCGAAGTACCTGAGCGCCCCGGCCCGCGCGTGCTCGCCCACCCGCCAGCCGTTCAAGGTGAAATCCACCAGCTTGGAGATGTCGGCCCCGACGGCCAGCGACCTCGCCTGTTCGACATCGGCCTCGGTCAGGAACTCGCTCAGCCGCAGCACCCTGAGGCCCAGCGGCGCGAAAACGGTCTGGCCGATATCGGTGCAGGCCGGGCACCGGATGCGGCGATCGGTCTCGATCAGCTTGGCCGGGGATTCCTTGCCGATCTTGGTCAGCTGGCAGGCCGGCGCGCCGTCGCAGAGGAAGATGTCCACCGCCGCCCCGCGCAGCGTCAGGGCGATCGCCAGCGCCTTGTCGGTCATCGCGCCGTGGTTGAGACCCCCCATGCTGGTGGCCAGCAGCACACGCGGACCGCCCGCGGCCGCCTCGCGGGCGCGCGCCCACTCCGCCGCGCCGAGAAGATCGTCAATCTGAGCCATGAGCTCTCACTGGGCCCGCCACCCTGTCGATGCGGCTAGCAGCCGGCCTACGGGTGGTCAACTCGGGCGGGAGACGCCCGACGGCAAGCCTCCTCATCGCCGCATCGCCTGCCGCCGCGCGCCCTGGGGCGGCTACCACTTGACCTTGGTCCGATCTCCTCGCGTCTTGCCGGTGCTGCGAAATGCAGCTTCGAAAAGCTCGCTGTCGCTGCGGACAAAGACGAAGTCGAGCCCCCTCAAGACCCCCGAGGCGGCATAGTTGCGGTCGCCGAAATCGAAGGGCTGGAAGCCCCGTTCCAGCAGGAACATGAGGATATCGCCCGGAAGGGCGCGGCCCCGGAGCACGTTGAAGAAATTCAGTTCGATGATCACGACGTCGGACTTTTCAAGCGTCCGCTCCGAGCCGCGCAGGATTTCCATCTCGTGGCTGTCGGTGTCGACTTTGTAGAGATAGGGGCCCTCCAGACCCGCTTCCGCCACCATGTCGTCGCACGGCCGCACCGGTACCTCGATAGCCTCCCACTTGGGCTTGTCCGCGAACAGGACGTTGACCACCTCGGGGTGCTTGGCGACGGTCGCCACGCCGGTGCGATCGCTGGCGCCCTCGTTGAAGATCACCGCCTTCGACAGCCGGGAGCTCAAGCGTTCCATGTAGGGCATGGACGCTGGCGACGGCTCGATCATGCAGTAGGTCGCGTCGGGCCAGAACTGGTAGAGCCCTGCGGTTCCGGTGGCGACCCCGATGTCGATGACCGCCCCAGGCTGCCAGCCCAGATCGTGGATGACCTTGAGCGCTCCGACCATCGTGTGCCGGATTTCCAAGGTGAAGCGGGACAGGTCCTGGTTCACGTCACTCATTTCGCCGCTGCCCTCACTTGCGCCCGGACATCAAGATCGCCCGCTCCCTGGCAGGGAAGCCGCTCCAAGAGCCTGCAGGCGCGCCAGATCGTCGCCGTCCAGTTGGCCCCGGTCGAGCCACAGCCGGTGCTCGCCGATCTTTTCCGGATTGAGGCCGAGGCCAGCAATGTCCGTGGCGCTGAGCCTGACATCGAGGTCGAGCGCCTTGGCGATGCGGCCCATGACCGCCCGGGGTTCTCGGCAGAGGTCCTCGAAGGTGACTTCGATACTGTGGGCGGCGCCGGCCATGGCCGCACGGGTGGCGTCCAGGTAGGACGTCCACAGGGCCGACCAGAAGTCCAGCGTCTCCTGCGGCGACTTCCCGCCCGGCGAATAGCGCGCATATCGCCCTGGCAGGGTGCCGAGCACGTCGTCGGGCTGACGGGTGATGTGGACGATGCGCAAGCCAGGAAAGGCCTTCAGCCAGGCGCCGGCGGTGACGGAATTGCGAGGGTCCTTGTGCGCCCAGGGTCCCTGGCCGCCGTATCCCGCCGCCGCCAGGCGGAAGGCCAGTTCGTCCTGCGAAATGAACGCGGCGGCGGCCTGCGGATCGAAGGCTCGGATCGCTTCGACGTCGGTCCAGCCGGGCAGCATGATGGTGTTCAGCCACTGGACGTAGGTCCATTCCAGGGAGGGTGTGTTCATCTTTTGGAACACGCCGGCGCCCTGCAGCGCCTGGGCCAGCACACGGGTGCCGGAGTGGTGGAAGCCGCAGATCAGCACCGGCCGCTGGAAGGCCGGATCCGGGCCCAGGCGCAGGGCGCGGGCCTGGGTCTCGTCGACGGCGAACCTCGCCGCGGAACCGGCCGGCGCCGCAATCAGGGCGCGCGCAAGGTCGGGGCCCGCCGCCATGAGGGCCTGCTGAGCCAGGGCGGCGCCATCGCCTTCCAGGCCGGACAGCACCTCCTGGATGTCGTCGGGCCTCGCCGCCGCCAGGCTGGCGAATCTGGGGTCGCGGAAGATCCGGTCCAGCGCCTCGAGGCGCCGTCCGATCGATTCCGGATGGGTGATGCGGGCAAAGCCGGTCAGCCCGCCGATCACCTTCGCCAGCTCGCTGGCGATGTGGCGAACGCTCTCGCGGTGGGGCTCCTCCCGCGCCGAGATCTCGCCCCAGAAGCGCAACAGGGCCGCGGCGTATCCGGCGTCGCTCTGGACCGAAAGCTCTTCCTCGCGCGAGCCGCCCAGGGCCAGCAGGCCTTCGCGGGCCTCCTCGTCGGTTCCGGTGAGCGCCAGCACCTGCCGCCAGGCGTCCGCGGCCACCGCCGCCTCGCCGACGTCCTGGGCGCACCGGGCCAGATGCCGCCAGCGGCGTTCCTCCATGGGCGTCAGCGCCGCCGCTCTCTGGAAGTGCTCGAGCGCGGCGGGCTTGCGGTCGAGCGGCAGCAGGGCGATGCCGATCTGAGTGTGGAATTCGGGTTCCTCGGATGCGGCCAGCGCCAGGCGCCAGGCTTCGACCGCGCCGGCCAGGTCGCCGACGTCGGCCCGCGCCCGCGCCAGCCGGTCCCATCCGGCCGCGTCCTTGGGAGCGATGCGCGCCAGGGCCTCGATGTGGCGGATGGCGCCGGCCTTGTCGCCTTCCCTCCCGGACAGGCTGGCCAGGCGCTCATGCGCTTCGGAGTCCGACTCGCTGACTTTCAGCACACGGCGCCACGCCCTCGCCGCGTCCCGTTCGCGCCCTAGCTCCTCGAGCAGTCGCGCCAGATTGCGCCACGGCTTGGTCCGCTCGCCGGACAGCTCCGCGTAGCGGCGCATGTGCTGGACGGCCTCGGGCTTTCGTCCAAGAGCCAGGAGCAGCTCGCCCATCCTCTCGTGACTGGAGACGTCTTCAGGTCGGATGGCGAGGGCCTTGCGCAACGCGCCTATGGCCCCGGTCTGATCGCCGATGTCCTCGAGGGCCGCCGCCAGCTGCTTCCAGCGGCCGATCTCGCCGGGCGCCAGGCCGGCGAGGGCCTTCATGTGCTCGGCGGCCTCGCTCTTGCGGTCCGACGTCCAGAGCAGGTGCGCCAGGCGCGAGTGGGCCTCGACCGAACGGGGATCCAGGAACAGCACCTGCCGCCACGCGCGCAGCTCTTCCTCGGACGCGCCCGCGCGCTTCAGCAGTCGGGCGAGATTGATCCAGACCTTGACGTCGTCGCCGGTCTTGCGGGCCACGGCCTCCGCATAGGGGATCGCTTCCAGCCAGCGGCCCAGCTTGGGCAATCCTCGGCTCAGCTTGAGCGAAGCTTCCGCGTCGGTCGGCGCCTGGGCCGCCACCTCTTTCCAGGCGTCGACGGATCCGGCCAGATCGCCGGCCTGCTCGAGCGCCCGCGCCAGCCGCTGCCAGACCTTGACCTTTGCCCCATCCGCCTGGGCGAGCCATCTCAGATGGGGAATGCTGTCGATCGGCCGCTTGTCCGTCAGCAGCTCGGCCAGGCGCTCGTGAGGTTCGGCGACGGTCGGATCAATCTCGCTGGCCGTGCGCCACGCATCTATGGCGCCCTCGGCGTCGCCGACGCCTTCGCAGGCCCGCGCCGCGCGATGCCAGCTCTTGGCCAGGCCGTCATGTTCCGCCACGGCGCGCAGGTGAGGGACGGCTTCGGCCAGCCGTCCCGCGGCCGTGAGCAAGTCGGCCAAGCGGTCGTGCGGCTCGAAGATGCTCGGGTCGATCTCCAAGGCCGTCCGCCAGGCATCGATCGCCCCCTCGGCGTCGCCGACGACTTCGTACGCCCGCGCCGCGCGATGCCAGCCCTTGGCCACGCCGTCATGTTCCGCCACGGCGCGCAAATGAGGGATGGCTTCGGCCAGCCGGCCGGCGGTCGTGAACAGGTCGGCCATGCGGTCGTGCGGCTCGAAGATGCTCGGGTCGATCTCGCAGGCCGTCCGCCAGGCTTCGATCGCCCCCTCGGCGTCGGCGATCGCATCATAGGCCCGCGCCAGGCGGTGCCAGGCCTTGGCGGATCCGTCCCGCTCGGCCGCCGCCCGCAGATAAGGGATCGCCTCGAGCCAACGGCCGCGGGTCGAGAGCAGCGCGCAGAGACGCTCCTGCACCTCCAGGTCATGGGGAACCTTCGCCTGCACCTTGGTCCAGACATCGATGGCTTCGTCGAGTTCGCCGGCCGCCTCCAGGGCCCGCGCCAGACGCTGGAACGGCTTCACCTTGCCCTGGTCGCGCTGCGCGGCGATCCGTAGGTGCTGTACCGCCTGGGGACGGGTGGCTTCGTTGTCGTAAAGCAGCTCGGACAACCTCAAATGGGCTTCGCGGTCTGCCGGGTCCAGCGCGAGGACCTGCCGCCAGGCCTCGACGGCCCCCTCGACATCCTGGGCCGCCCCGAGATCCCGGGCCCGCGCCCGGCGCCCGGCGATCCCGTCCGCCGCGGTCTCATCCGCGGAGGGCGACGGGACGGCTTTGTCGACAACATCCATCATCCACTGAAGCTTTCGGTTATCGCCCCATGCTCGTGCGCGTGAGTAGCAATGCGCGAGCCGGTTGGGCAACGACTGTGATCGGATTCATGGCGGCCCCTCTCGGTCATCTCCACGACGATCATCGGCCGCCGCCGCCAGGTTGCGCCCCGCCGTTTGGCTGGGCTAACAGTGCCGTCGATGGCGATCAACGGTCGAAAAGTCAGCGTCTTGCGGGTCACCTCCGAGAAGACCCTCTTTCAGCTGATGACAGATCAGATATGCCTCCTCGATCTCGAAGAACACATGGCCGGCCCTCCCGATCTGTTGGTTGTGGCCGACGGCAAGGGGCATCTGGACTTTTCGTCCGATCGATTCCGCCTTCCGCCCGATCTCGTGGACTGGGTCAAGTCAGGCCTGACGGCGGTGGTCTTCGACTGTTCAGGCGAAGGGATGGTGCATTCGGCGAGCCGTACGGCGCAGCTTCATTCCTACATCGAGAGAACAGGTCTACCGCCGAGCCGGTGCGTCTACGTCACGCAGGATCGCAGCTATCGCGCCAACTATCTCGCTCATTGTCGCGATCTTGGCTGGAAACAACCCGTCACCGTTCTCAATTACGACTATTATATTTCTCTTATATTTCGCAGCTCTCCCACAAAAGGACAGAGAGTATTCGACCGGCGACTTGAATTCTACCGCTCTCGAGCGGCGCACCGTAACAAGCGATATTTGTGCCTGAACTTCACCCCGCGATTTCACAAGACGTTGTTCTTGTTGCAGCTAATCCAGGATCAAATCTGGGATCTTGGACATATTTCATTTGGCGGGTTCTCACTTCGCGGCCACCGCGCCACCCAACTCAGGAAGTTCGTCAATTATCTCAACTCGGTGGAGGGATGGGGCGACAAGCCGGCCCGGTTGGCCCAGCTGGTTCCTGAGCTCGACGGGCATGGGCAAGTGTTGTTCGGCGAGCTGCCCCGCACCAAGACCGATCCGAACCGGATCAAGGCCCCCTACTACGACATGGACCTGCGGGAGCACGACGACTCCTGGTTCACGGTCGTCTCGGAAACGGAAATGGAAGGGCCCCGGCGGATCACCGAAAAGAGCCTCAAGCCGCTCCTCAGCTTCCATCCCTTCATCGTCCTCGGCAATGCCGGGTCGCTCGAGCTCATCCGCGAGCTGGGTTTCAGAACCTTCCCCGGCTACTTCCAAGAGGGCTACGACCGGGAGCTCGACCCCGCCGTGCGGTTCGAGATGGTGGTGGACGAGGTCCGGCGGCTGTGCAGCCTGGACGAAGCCAAGCTCAAGCGCATGGAAGAGGAAGTCGACGACATCCTGGTCCATAACGCCAGA
Source organism: Caulobacteraceae bacterium (assembly GCA_025450315.1). GTDB lineage: Bacteria > Pseudomonadota > Alphaproteobacteria > Caulobacterales > Caulobacteraceae > JANWHQ01. The sequence goes on along the minus strand of JANWHQ010000031.1, from coordinate 25,020 downwards.
TGGGGGCTCGTCGAGATGCCGGTGGTCTATCGGGAAACGGTCGACAGGCGGCTGCTCGACGAAATCCTGACGGTGCTGGGGCCAGAACCGATCCCGCCCAGCTAGACCGGCCGCCAGTCTGGTCCGGCTCGTGGCCGCCGATGAAACGGCGCGCGCCCCCGCTGAGGAGTCAGCGCTTCCGAGATGCTCGAGGGCTTCCGGCCGGGGCTAACCCAGCTCGGGACCGACCTCGGCCGCGCGCCAGGGCTCGTCGCCATAGGCGCCGCGCAGCAGTGCCTCGACTTCGGCGCTGGGCGCAAAGTTCTCGGTGCGGTTGTTCCAGCCCTGCTGAAGGCCCTCGACCTGCCGCCTCCCCAGCTCGCGCACGCCGAGCCAGCGGAAGATGCGGCCGGCTTCCTCGACCACATTGGTCTCCAGAGCATCGCAGTCGACCAGCAGCAGCTGGTCCGGCCTGATGTGCTTCAGCCAGCGTTTCAGGTGCGCCCCATAACGGCCGGCGTCGACGATCTCGGCCAGCCAGTTGGGCCACGCGCCCTCGCTGAGGGCGGCGACGATCTCCGCCTCGGTGGCGCGGCGCTGCACCTTGATCTCCGACCAGGCGCGCACCACCGGATCGCGCAGGGTGGCGATGATCTTGACGTCGGGCAGCAACAGGCTGGCGAAAGCCATCTGCGCGTCGGAGGTCGAGAAATAGTGCGGGGTCTTCTCGCCGATCAGCCTGGCGTCGGGCTTGCGCTCGGCGGCGGCCTTGAAGGCGCCCAGATACCAGGAGAGCGGGGCTCTCTGGCGGTTGCTGCCGGCGCGCTGTCCGGTGCGGTTGGAGAAGAAGAAGAGCTCGCCCGAGGGCGCGGCGATCTTGGGGTGCAGGTCGAACAGCCGGCGCAGCAGGGTGGTGCCCGTGCGCGGCGGTCCAACCATCAGGAACCGCGGGCGGACCTCGGCCCCGACGCCGGTCTCGGCTTCCAGGACGCCAGGATCGGCGAGAGCCCGACGATACCAGGGCAGCGCTTCGTCCAGCCTGCCCAGCCGCCTCAGCGCCTCGGCGAACCTGAGCTCGGCGCCTGCGCCGCCGCCCTCGGCGGCCGCCCTCAGCCTCTCCAGCTCCCGGGCCAGCTCCGGCAGGTCGGTGAGGTCGTTCACGAAATTGTCCTGGCCGGCGACCCGCGCGGACAGGGTCTTCAACAGCGGCTCGGCCTCACGCCAGCGGCCCAGCTCCACCAGCGCCGGGGCGGTGATGGCCGGGCGGCTCTGGCCGCGCTTCAGCATCAGCCGCGAGACGGCCGCCACGCCCCGCGGCGAGGCGTTGCGCTGATAGAAGTCGAGCAGGCCCTCCTGCACGTCCGGATCGGGCGTGCCATTGCCCAGGCCCTGGCGCAGCAGACGCTCGGCCTCGGCTGGCCGGCCGGCCAGCTCCAGATAGCGCGCGGCGGCGGCGCGGGCGGGGAAGTAGGTTGGCGCGCTGGCGACGGCGTCCTGATAGGCCCGCAGCGCTTCCGCATGGCGGCCCAGGGCCTCGAGCGAGCGGCCCAGACCGTATTGCAGCAGACCCTGGGGCGGCGCCTCCGGTTCGCGCGCGGCGGTCAGGGAGTCCACCGCCTTGCCGATCAGGCGGCCAGTGCGGAGCAGCTCTGCCGAGGGCGTGAACCCCAGCGCCTTCTCCTCGACCTCGGCGAAGCCCGCAACGCCCAGCGACAGGCCTGCGTCCCGGCAGAAGCGGCCCAGAGCCGGCTTGTCGAACAGCTCCCGATAGGCCTTGGCGGTGGCTGGCCTGAACTTGCCGAGCTGCTCGAAGGCATTCTCCAGCAGCATGTCGCGCGCGATCAGGCGCTTGTAGGTCTTGACCTCGATCTGGGCGTCGCCGGCGTCGAAGTCGGCGCCCACACCCTCGCCCGAGCGGGCGAAGTGTTCGGCCGCGGCGAACAGGGCCTTGTCGCTCCAGGCCAGGTGCAGCGCGGTCGCCCGGCGGAACACCTTGGCCATCACCGGGGCGCGGCCCGAGCGGACCTCGCGGGCGAACAAGGCCAGCGTCTCAGGATCGAACTGGAAGCCGAAGGCGCGCGGCCGGCCGTGCGCCGACCAGGCGGCCGCCAGCCAGTCGTCGAGGTCGAGCTCGCGCGCCAGGACCTTTGCGGCCAGGGCGATCGGAAACAGCGGCGCGATGGCCAGGTCGGTGGCCTTGCGGATCGACTCCGCCACGGCGTCGCGCAGGCTGTCGTCCGAGCACATGACCATCAGCGGCCGGGCCGGCCAGACGTCGTCGGACACCGGCTCGACCTGGCCCCGGGGGTCCTCCAGGCCGGCGGCGCGACGGATCACCAGCTCGAACAGGTCCAGCACGCCAAGGCCGCGCTTGCCGGCCAGGCTCTCCCGGATCTCGGCTCGCACCCCCGCGTTGCGGTCGGCCAGGATCACCAGCCTGGACCCGCGGCCGCGCAGCTTGGCCGGCAGATCGGCCAGGGAGGTCACCCCCACCCCCGCCAGCCGCGCATCGGCTTCGCTCGCCACCACCAGCGCCCCGGCGGCCGCGGCGGCCCGGAGGCTCTCCTCGACATAGGCGGCGGCCTCGTCGGCTTGGGAGGCGGCCGAGGCCTCCGCGCCGGCCATGGGTTCCAGAAGTCCGATTAGCCGGCCCGCGATCAGATGGCTGGCCTCTTCCGCCTCTGCCTGGCGCTGGCGCTGGGCGCTTTCCTGCAGCTCGGCGGCCAGCCGCCGACGCTCCGCGACCTCGTCCTTGTAGAGGCCCTGGATGGTGCGATGGGCGCGCTCCTCGCGCTCCAGGCGGGTCAGGGCCTGATGGGTGGCGCCCCGCTCGCGCTTCAACTCGTCCTTGTAGAGCTCCCGGGTCTCGCTGTGGGCGCGTTCCTCGCGCTCCAGGCGCGTCAGCGCATGCTGCGCAGCGCCCCGCTCGCGCTTCAGCTCGGCGCCGACGCCCTGAAGCTCATGCTTGAGGTCCTGGTTGCGGCGGACCGCTTCTTCGGCCCGCTTGAGCTGGCTCTCCAACTCGCCGTGACCGGCGACGCCCAGCACCTCGCGCCAGAGCGCCAGCTCCTCGACGCTTTCGTCGGCCTGACGCCGGGCGCGCACATAGCGCCGCCAGATCTTGGCGTTGTCCGGCAAGGCCTGGACCAGGGCGCGGAAGTGCGCGGCCGCCTCCGCGGGCCGGCCGGCTTCGATCATCAAGTGCGCCAGCCGTTCGTGGGCCTGCGGATCGTCCTCCGCGATCGCCAGCACATGGCGCCAGGCCTGGGCCTCGGCGGCCAGGTCGCCCGAGCGACGCAGGCTGTCCGCCAGCCGCTTCCAGCCCTGGGGCTTGTCCGGCGCGGCGAGGGCGATCGCGCGCAGATGCGTCGCCGCCTCGGCGAACAGCTCCAGGTCCAGCAGCACCTGGGCCAACGCCTCGCGCACCGGGGCGTTGGACGGATCCGCCGCCAGCAGCCGCTCCAGGTGGGGGCGCGCCGCCGCCCTGTCGCCGGTGCGGATCAGCAGCTGCGCGAGCCTGAGGCTGGCGCCGGCCGGATCGGGACCCCGCTCGGCCAGGACCTCGAGATGGGGCGCGGCCATGCCCTTGCGGTCGTACAGCAACTCGGCCAGCGCGGCATGGGCGTCGATGTCGTGCTCGTCCAGCTTGAGCAGCCGCCGCCAGGTCTCGATCGCGCCGGGCGTATCGCCGAGCTCCATCAGCACGCGGCCAAGGTTGCGCTGGACCTCGGGCTTCTTGGGAGTGACGCGGGCCAGCGCCTTCAGGTGCTCGACCGCGCGGGCCGGATCGGCCTGAAGCAGCCCGGCCATGGCGTGGTGGGCCTCCCGGTCGTCAGGCGCCAGCGACAAGACTCGCCGCCAGGCCGCCACCGCGTCGTCGGGCCGCGACAGCTCGGTCGCCAGACGCGCCAGCCGCCGCCACGCCTCGGTGTCCTTGCCGGCCTCCGCGATGGCCCGGACGTGGCTCAGGGCCCGCGCCTTCAGTCCCTGGTCTTCCAGCAGGCGGGCCAGGCTGGCGTGGACCTGCACGTCGCCGGGGTCGGCTTCGAGCGCCCGCTGCAAGGCGCGGAAGGCGTCGGGGCCGGATCCGGTCTCCTCGAGCAATTTCGCCAGGCGCCGCCAGAGCTTCACCTTCGACGGCGTGGCTTCGGCGGCCGCCGCCAGGTGGACCGCAGCCTCGGCCTTGCGGCCCGCGGCCTCCAGGAGATTGGCCGACCGCTCGTGGGCCTCCACGTCGCCCGGCTGGGCCTCCAGGATCCGCCGCCACGCGTCCAGCGCGTCATCGGCCCGGTGGTGGTCGGCCAGCAGCCTGGCCAGGCGCCGTTGAGGCTTCGGATCGGCCGGCCAGGCGGCCTCGGCCACGATCCGCAGAGGCTCGATCGATTCGGCCGCCGCTTCGGGTTGCATCTCGACCAGGGCCTGGTTGGCCTCGATATCGCGAGGTTCCACGTCGATCACGCGCCGCCAGGCCTTGATGGCGCCTCTGCGATCGCCCGTCTCGCGCAGGACCCGGGCGAGCCGGCGCCAGTTGTCCGCGTTCTTCTTGTCGAGCGCGACCAGGGCCTGCAGCCGAGGCGCCGCCTCGGCCGGCCGGCGCTGCTCGATCAGCAGCACCGACGCCGACTCCAAGGCCTGCTGCTTCAGGCCCGCGTCGAGCTCCGCCGCCCGCTCGTAGGCGGCCACGGCCTTGTCGAACGCCCCGGAGTTCCTGAGGCGGTCGGCCGCGCGAAGGGCGAATTTGGCGCGTTGGCGCGCGCCCCAGTCGATCACGGACATCAGCTGCGCCGGCCGCGGCCTGCCATCGGCAAAGGCGATTGCGGATCGGACCTCACCAGCAACTCCGTTTCAAACAGCCTACCGATCATCAAGCTGAACAGGCTCGGCAAGGATCGCCCCAGCCGCCCCCTTATCCGAATTCAGGCCACCATTCCAACCATCAGGCCATGCCCGCGGACACACCGGCTCGTCACGGGCCCCGGTTGACCCTATGACTTCGCCGCACGCGCGGAGGCATCTTCGGCCGCCCCTGCGCCCAGGCTGATCCACTTGCCCGGCGACCATGAAGCTTCTCCACATTGCGCCCCATCACTTCCAGGCGCCCGGCTTCGCCGAGCACGGCAGCACCAAGGACATCCTGGGACGCCGCGAGTATCTGGCCGAGCGCGGCATCGACAACGCGCTGGTCCGCTTCAACCGCAAGACCGGCGACATCGCCCAGGCGCTGTCGGCGCATGCCGCCGATCGCTTCACCCACATCCTGGTGGACGCCTCGGTCGACGAGCCCGTCTGGCGCTGGCTGAGGCAGCGCTGGCCCGAGGCCAGGCTCGCGCTCAGGTCGCACAATTCCGAGATCCCGCACCGGCGGGACGCGGTGCGGGCGCTGCGGGAATGGCCCTATTTCGGGAAGCTGCACCGGGCGCTGAAGAACAACATCGAGGTGTTCGGGCGCCGCGACGTCGCAGCGGCCGCCTTCGCCGACGACATCCTCACCATCGAGTCCGGCCAGGCCGCCCAGCGCTACTGGCGGCGGCTCGGCTTCAAGGGTCAAGTCGGCTACGCGCCCTACTTCGTGGCGTCCGGCTACGCCCGCCGGATCGCCCAGGCCCGGGCAGCGGGGCCCAGGTCGGACCGGCGCATCCTCTGCGTCCTTTCGGCCCATCCCGGGCCGGTGACTGACGACAGCCTTATCCAGTTCATGCGCTTCGTCAGCGCGGCCGGCGATGACGGAGCTGGATGGAGGTTCGAGGCGGCAGGCGCGACCAGCCGCGAGATCTCCGAGCACCGCAGCTTCACCCCGGACGTCCGGCGCCTGGGCGTGGTGGACGATTTGGTCTTGGCGCTCTGCGGTGCGTCCGCCATGGCGGCGCTGTCGGATCTGGGCCGGGGGTTCAAGACCAAGGTCCTGGACGCGGTGCTCTGCGGCTGCTGGGTGCTCGCCTCTCCCCGCCTGGCCGCCCGGTTGCCCGAGGAACTCCAGCCCTACTGCATCGTCGTCGATCCCAAGGACAGCGTCGACGTGCGGGCCGCGCTGCTGAAGCTCCGGCAGCCCCCGCCGGTCGGCGATCCCAACGCCGCGCTGAAGATCAAGGCGTTCGAGGCGCTCGACCGCTTCTTCCTGGAGAAGCCCGCGATCTAGCAGGCCCCGCCGGTCGCCCGGATACGGGCGAGCAGACCGTTCAGCGCCGCTTCGTCGCCGAGGGCGTCGGCCTCGGTCCGGCCCTTGGTCTTGTCGCGCATGTTGCGGCGCATGTGGAAGGCGAAGGCCTCGCCCCGCCAGGCGAACATCTCAGGGCTGAGCTGGTCGTATTCGTCCCGCTGGAACTCCGGCACGGCCTCGGGCTCCACGTAGGAACCCGGCGCAGGCAGATAGCTCCAGCGGCGCGGCAGCAGGCGCTCGAACGACCGGCCCCGCTCGTGCCTCAGGTGCTTGGGAGCCCTGAGCTCCCGCTCGATGCTCAGCACCGGCTGCAGCACCTCCGAAGCCCCCCGTCCCTTCAGCCGGCGCAACCGCCAGCCGGTGTCGCGGCGCGACTCCACCAGCGAGCGGTTATAGAGTCTCGGCAGGTGCTTCTTGAGCCACCGGGCGGCCGGCGAGTTCAGCCACCGTCGGTCCTCGACGATGGCGGGCGTGAAGTCCAGCTCGGCCGCGGGGGTCCTGTGCAGGTCGACCAGCAGGAAGTGCACGCAAGGGAAGTATCGCCACTTGCGGTACGAGAGGTAGTGCCAGGGCGCCCCGAAGAAGCCGAGGTCGCGGGTCCGCACGTACGAGATGCACGCGTCGATCCAGCCTGGGCGGATGACGAAAAAGTCCGGATCCATCACCAGCATGTAGCGCGTGCCGACCAGCGGGACGGCCTGGTTCAGGGCCAGGGCGTGATGATAGCTGCCGCGCCCTTCCAGAGGCAGCGGCGCGGGATCGAAGCCGGGGATCAGCTGGACGCGGGGGTCGGGCGAGGTCAAACCGCCGCCCGCATGGGCGGCGTTGTCGACGACCAGCAGCTTGAAGTCGGCGCCGGGATTGAGCGCGTCGATCAGGTCGAGCTGGTCCTGGATGTAGGGGTAATGCTTCTCGATCACGACGGTCACGAGCGTGATCTGGGCGTCTTTCGGAACCGGACCTTCCCCGTCCGGCTTGTCACCGCTCATGGATCCTCGCGAAGGTCCCTCCTCCTGAAATCGGACTGGAGGAGCGCCGGCCGCCCCGACCGGGAACCGGCTTCGCGCATATATGCTTGGTCGCGCCGCGCCGCGCAAACGGCGGAGGACCCGGGTTGCTCAGGACCCGCGGCCCCGAAACGGCGCCGGCCGGCGGACGAGAGGTCCGCCGGCCGGCGTTCGCAACCTCGGCTGTCCTCAGCGCGGATTCACGTTGTTCAACGCCTTGGGGACGTTCAGATCGACCTGCCGGAAGGTGGTCGTCTGCTGGGCGCCGTTGTTCCTGGTGACGATGGCGCGGCCCAGCAAGCCGCTCTGCAGGTTGTTGTCCTGTTGCGTCCCGGCCTCCACGATCGCCGAAACGTTGCGGTTGGCGCCGGCGTGCGCCGCGGCCGGGGTGGCGACGGTCTTGTTGACCACGACGCCCGGAGCCAGATCGCCGCCGTTGACGGCCGCGGTGGCGCCGCTCGTGCCGGCCCCGGCCTTGACCAGGGTCGTCGACTGGTGCGGATCGCCGGGGAAGTTCGGCGTCGTGCCGGTCGTCGACGCGACGGCCGCGCCCGGCACGAGCGTCAGGTTCCCGCTGTTGGCCAAGGCGCCTTGGCTCGACGTGGGCAGGCTTCCGCCCAGAAGACCTTGGGCCAGCGCGGGCGCCGCGCTTGCGGCGGTGGCGGCGCATCCAAGAAGGAGCATTAGGGGGGTGAATCTCATGTCGGCCTCTGTTCAGGCCCCGACCTGACACCCCATAAACCCCCGACACGTCCGATAGTTGCGGGGCGCGAACATTGCTATCGCTAATGATAGTTTAATTACAACAGCTTAGGTGACTTCGTCGGCCCGGCCGCGGCCAAGCCGTCGGCGAGGCGAAACGATCGTTCCGGCCGCCGCCCGCGGCGCCCGATTTCTTGCCGCATTGATCTTTGCCGTCGGCTCGTCCAAGCCTTCGCCCGTGTGGGGGAAATCAATGGTCGGGCCGTGTCGCCGGCCGGTGTGCGGCCGCTAGCCGATGGCGAATTTCGACCTGTCGGAGGCGCCCGTGCTGGTCGCCGGCGGCCTGGGCTTCATCGGCTCCAACCTGGCCCGGCGGCTGGTCGGCCTTGGCGCCCGCGTGACCCTGCTCGATTCGCTTGAGCCGCATCAGGGCGGCCTTCGCTGCAACATCGAGGGCCTGGAAGCGCGGGTCGATGTCCAGATCGGGGACCTGCGCGATGGCGATCTCCTGGCCCGCGTGGTTCCGGGCCAGGCGCTGGTGTTCAACCTCGCCGGCCAGACCAGCCACCTGGACTCCATGCGCGACCCCCAGACCGACCTGGAACTCAACTGCAGGGCCCAGCTCAGCCTGCTGGAAGCCTGCCGCGCCCATGCGCCGGACGCCAAGGTGGTGTTCGCCTCCACCCGCCAGATCTACGGCCGGCCGGACTATCTGCCGGTCGACGAAATCCACCCCCTGCGGCCGGTCGACATCAACGGCGTGCACAAGCTGGCCGCCGAGACCTATCACCTGCTATATTCGAGGGTTTACGGCCTGAAGTCCGTGGCCCTGCGCCTGACCAACACCTACGGGCCGCGCATGCGGATCAAGGACGCTCGCCAGACCTTCCTTGGCGTCTGGATCCGGGACGCCCTGCAGGGTCGGCCTTTCGAGGTCTGGGGCGGGGACCAGCTGCGCGACTTCTCCTATGTCGAGGACGTGGTGGAGGCGCTGCTGCTGGCCGCCGCCCGTCCCGAGGTGGAAGGCGGCGCCTATAACCTTTCGGGGCTGCCGCAGAGGATCAGCCTGGGAGAAACCGCGCGGCTGCTGGCCCGGCTGGCGGACGCCCGCTTCGAGGTCTGCGAATTCCCGTCCGAGCGCAAGCGGATCGACATCGGCGACTATTACGCCGACGACGGCCTGTTCCGCCGCCTGACCGGATGGTTGCCCCGGACGGCCTTGGCCGATGGCCTGCAGCGCACGCTCGAATTCTACCGGCCCAAACTCGAGGCCTACCTGTGACGAACCAGACCCAGGTCCGGCAGGCCGACCCACGGGCCGGCTACCTCGCCCAGAAGGCCGAGATCGACGCCGCGATCGCCGGGGTGCTGGACCAGGGCGCGTACATCCTGGGGCCGCAGGTCGAGGCGTTCGAGCGCGAGTTCGCGGCCTTCCTGGGGGCCGGCCATGCGATCGGGACGGCCAGCGGCACCGACGCCATCGTGCTGGGGCTGAAGGCGCTCGGGATCGGACCGGGCGACGGCGTGGCGAGCGCCTCCCACACGGCGACGGCCACCATCGCCGCCATCGAACTGGCGGGCGCCGCGCCCGTCCTCGTGGACGTCCAGCCGGACAGCTTCAACATGGATCCGGCCGCCCTGGCGGCGCTGCTCGCCCGCCCGCCGCTGCCGATCAGGGCGGTGATTCCGGTGCACCTCTACGGGCGGCCGGCGGCCATGGGCGAGATCGCCGCCATCGCGGAGCGGCATGGCGCGGCGGTGCTGGAGGACGCCTCCCAGGCCCACGGCGCTGCTCTGGGCCAGCGCAAGGCGGGCCGCTTCGGCGCCCTGGCCGCCTTCAGCCTCTATCCGACCAAGAACCTCGGGGCGCTCGGCGACGCCGGCGTGCTGGTCACCGACGACGATGCGCTGGCTGAACGCTGCCGTGCGCTGCGGGAGTACGGCTGGCGGCGACGCTACGTCAGCGACGAGCCCGGCATGAACACGCGCCTGGACGAGTTGCAGGCGTCGGTGCTGCGGATCAAGCTGAGACGGCTGGGCGAGGCCAACGAACGGCGCCGCGCGATCGCCCGCGCCTATGCGGAAGGCCTGGCGGAACTCGATCTGCGGCTTCCCGCCGAGGGGCTCGGCGAGCGCCATGTGTACCACCAGTATGTGCTGCGCCTGGCGGATCGCGACCGCACCCGAGCCGCGCTCTCCGAGCGGGGCGTCGCCACCGCCCTGCACTATCCTCTGCCGGTCCATCTGCAGCCGGCCTATCGGAATCGAATCGCGATCGGGCCTTCGGGCCTGGCCGTGACCGAGCAGCTCGCCGGGGAGATCCTGAGCCTGCCGATCTATCCCGAGCTGCCAGACGAGCACGTGGGGCGGGTCATCGAGGTGCTGCGGGAGGTGATTGCAGGAACCGGCTGATGGCCGCCTCGAGGCGGACGAGGTCCACGCTCCAGGGGCCGTCACGGCGCGGCGGCTGGCCGTCGTTCTCGCCGAGGAACAGCCCGAACGGAGCCCCCATGGCGCCGAGCCACAAGGTCACCTCCCGCTGGAAGCCGAGGTAGTAGGCCGGCGCGCAGACCAGGCAGGCCGGCTTGCGCGCGCAGAAGGCCAGGTTGAGGAAGGCCGAGCCATAGGGGCCCGCCACATGGTCGGCGCCGCTCAGAAGCGCGTGCAGAGCCGCAAGGGACAGCCGCTCCGGATGGATCGTGTGGAACCCGTGGGCCTCGAACCGCGCCCGCACCTCGGCCTCGTTGATCAGCGGCCGCGGGACCATGTGCTCGCGCGACAGATAGAGGCGGCTCGGCCCTTTCGCCTCGGAGGCCGCGACGTCAAGGGCGGCCATCAGCCCCGCCATGGCCCGGCGTCGGTTCGGCATGGGCCAGGACGGAACGTAGAGACGCCGGAACAGCGTGACGCCGGCGGGGTCGTGTTCCAGGATCCGGTCCGGACCGACGCCCAGAAACGCCAGGGTCTGGCGCACGAACGGCTGGCTGGCCGAGCGGATCACGAGACGCGCATCCACGCCGGCGCGCCTCGCCAGGCTGAGACGGGGCAGGAAATTGGTCATCCAGTCCCCGAAGGCGCCGTCGCTGGGACCCGCCATGAGGAACGCCGGCTCGTCGACGAAACGAACCGGAGCGGCGCCGTCGCGGAAAACCGCCCGATCGAAGCCGATCGCGCGTCCGACCTGGAAGGCCGAGGACTTGTCCGGCCCGTGATGGCCGGCGAGCTCGGCGATCCGCGCGCCCGTCCGGTCGATGGCGATGCCGCGGCCCAACAGCGCGGGCTGGTCCAGACCGGCCACGAAGGTTTCGCTGGCCGCGAACGGCAGCCGCATCTCGTCGCCCGGACCGCCGAGCGTGATGGTCGGCCCGAGCGTCATCGGCTCGCCGACCGGATCCAGACGCAGCCAGGAATCCGGCGTGTGGCTCAGCGCATCCGGAGCGAACACCTCGGTCAGCGCCTCCGCGCGGGGCCGTTCGGGCACGACCTCCCGGGGATCGAAAATCAGGCCGCGAGCACTGAACCTGCGCTCCAGAAACGGTCGGATCGGTCCGGGCGCGCCGTCGATCTCTGCCGCCTGGTCCTGGGCCAGCCGCGCGCCTTTCAGCCCGGCCCAGGCCGGCGCATAGTTCGGCGAGCTGGCGACGACCGCGCCGAACAGAGCCTCGGCCGCCGCCGGCTCTCCCATGACCAGCTTCTCGACGCCCGTGAGATAGACCCGCTTGTCCTGCGCCCGCAGGCCGGCAGCCGTGTCGGCCGCCCGCAGGCGCTGCGCCTGATCGAGCAGCGCCCTCAAGGTCGGCTCCCGGGCCCCGCCCAGCGCAGGCTCCAGCCTGCCGATGGCGGCGTGAAAGTCGCCGATCTCGATGGCCAGCCGGGCCGCCCGATAGAGCAGCTTGCGCTGGGTTTTCGGCCGAGGGGGCGCCGCCTCGATCAGCTCCAGCGCCGCGGCCGGCCGCCCCCGCTCGAGCCATAGCCTCGCCAGCGCCAGGCGCGCCGCCACATCGCCCGGCGCCAGCTCCAGCGCCACGGCCAGGGTCACCTCGGCCTTGGCGCGCAGCCCGGCCTGGACGAACAGCAGACCGCGGAGCGACCACAGCTCGGCGGAGCGCGGCCAGGTCCTCAGCGCCGCCTTGCAGGCGGTGGCGCCCGCCAGGGGATCGTTCTCGCCGAGCGCTTTGAGGCGGCTCAGCTCGGCGTCCAGGGATCCGGCGGCGGCCGCAAGGTCGGTCGGGGGAGGCTCGATGAGACTGGCGCTCGGCATCCTGGACCGGTCGAAATCCGCCTACTGCTTCACCGCGGTGAAGGGCGAAGGCCTCGTCCCAAGCGTCAGCATGCCCTTCATGGACGTGTTCGAGCTGACCTCGGCGTCGAATCCCACATGCGAGGGCTGTCCGCGAAAGGCGACGTCGTAACCCCAGCTGGCGTGCGTCCCCTTCACGGCGCCCCCGCTGAACGCCGTCGGTTCGCCCCCGGCGGGCGCGCAGGATCCGGACAGGGCGTCGCCCTGTTGGACCAGGGTGCAGCTGACAGTGATCGGCGTGGCCCCGACGCTGGAGGAGACGGTCCAGGCTCCGGACAGGTCCTGCGCCAGGGCGAGGCCGGGCGCCAGCAGCAGGGCGGCGGCCAGGAGGATCGGCTTCATGGGGCCCCTTCCGAAGGCGTGAGGAACGCCGGCACTATTCCCCAGGTTCAAGGACTTGAACAGCGCAGGCGCCGGCCGCCGCTTCAGGATGGCGTCGGCTGAAGCTGGCCCGCATCCAGGACGGCGAGGTTGCATCACGCCCCGACCCCTGACGGTGGACGAGAACACGACCACAACCGCCCCGCCGGGGCGGCCTCGACGGCGCCGTGCTTGACGCGCCTGCATCGAGCAGTTGTAACGGCGTGGCGGCCTTTCCCGTCGCCTCGTCGGGCGCAAAAGGGAAGAGGCTCAGCGGGGGCGGCCGAGCGCAAGGCGTCATGGTGGTAAACGAGCTTCGCTTCGACCATCTCGGCGTCGTGGTCAGGCGCCTGGAGGTGGGGCGCCGGCACATCGCTGGCGGCCTGGGCGTCAGCCGGTGGACGGAGGAGATTTCCGATCCGGTGAACGGCGTTCGCCTCCAATTCGGGTTGGATCCCGCCGGCGTCTGCTTCGAGATCCTCGAGCCGCTCGACGAGCAGAGCCCGGTCTATGCCGCGCTGAAGACGGGCAAGGCGATCCTGAACCATGTCGCCTACCGCGTTCCCGACCTCCAGGCGGCCGGGGCCCGATTGCGGGCTGCGGGCTGGTCGCGCACCTCCGAGCCCAGGCCCGCGGTGGCTTATGGCGGACGTCCCATACAGTTCTTTGTGAGCCCGTCCCGGCTTGTCGTCGAGATGATCGAGGCGTGGGATCACGAGCACATCTACGCCGCTGCGTCATGAACGGCCTTGCCGACTATCCCCATCTCGACCAGATCGTCAGCGCCATCCTCGGCGCATGGCCGGAACACGAGATGTTCGCGCGCAAGAGCATCGATGGCCGTTCGCCGGAGGTCCTGCGGTCCTCCGATCAGATCGCCGGCCTGATCCTCCGCCTGGCGCTCCATGCCCACGGCGGCCTCGAGGGCCTTTGCGAGGACTACCGATTCCTGTGCGAGGCCATCGTCCTTCCGGAAGAGCTCCACTTCCGCCGCCACGGGCGATATCGGCTCAGCACGCTGGAGGAGGCGGCGCGGGAAGTCTATGCCAACGGACCGTTCATGGAGCGCTACATGAACGGGCTTCTGCTCTCGGGCGTCATGTGGTCCAACCATGCCCAGGCGCTGGATCAATACCTGCGCGAATATCTGCCCTCGCTTGCCTCCGGCGCCGATCATCTCGAGATCGGGCCGGGCCACGGGCTGCTGCTCTATCTCGCCGCGTCGCGCCCCGGCATCGGCTCGGTGACCGCGTGGGACGTGTCACCCACCAGTATCGCCAACACCCGGGCGGCGTTGGACGTGCTGGGAGTCCGCCGCCCGGTCGATCTCGTCCTGAAGGACCTGTTCGACACTTCGGGCGCAGAACCGCCGCGGCTCTATGACAGCATCGTGCTCAGCGAGGTCCTGGAGCATCTCGAGCAGCCCGTTCGGGCCCTGGAGGCGATCAAGGGCTGGCTGAAGCCCGGCGGCAGGGTTTGGGTCAACGTGCCGGCCAACAGCCCCGCCCCGGACCATCTCTTCCTCGTGGACTCGGCCGACCACGCCTGCGAGCTGGTCAAGGCCGCCGGCTTGGAGGTCGAACATGCAACGGCGTTTCCGATGACCGGGACGACGATCGAAAAGGCCACGCGGCGCAAACTGGCGATCTCGTGCGTCGTGACCGGCCTCAGGCGCGGCTGAGGCCGCCGCCCTGCCGGCGCGGCCACCCGCCCGGCCCCAACCGTGGAGAACCGCTTGGACCGCACCGCCTTACTGAACAAACTCAACGAGATCCTCCGCGAGATCCTCGAGATCGACGATCTGCAAATCACCGAGACGACCGTCGCGGACGATGTGGAAGACTGGGACAGCATCAACCACGTCAGATTCCTCGTGGCCATCGAGGAGGAGCTGGGCTTCCAATTCTCCACCAGGGAGGTCGGCGGCATCGAGAATGTCGGCCAGTTGCTCGACCTGGTGCAGGCGAAGCTGGCCGAAGTCGCGCCCTAGCCGTGGCGGGTTCGATGATCGAGCTGCCTTGGCTCCCGGCGGCGCCCGACGATTTCATCGAGCGTTGTCGGGCTCTGCAGGCCGTTGCGTCCGCCGGTCGCGGGGTGCAGGCCCTCGCCGGCGCGAGGCTCTCGGCCCGTCAGGCGGCGGCGCTGTCACGCGTCATCCAGCGGCGGCTCAGGGACGGCGGCGGCCTCCATCCGCTGGCGCCCTTCCGGCTCGGCGTCCTCTCCAACGCGACCTTCGACCTCTTGAACGACTTCATTCCAGCCTCGGCGGCGAGGCACGGAGTCGCTGTGGAGCTGGTGACGGCGCCCTACGACCAGGTCATGCAGCAGGCGCTCGATCCGTCCTCCGAAATCAACGCCGCCGGCCCCGATGCGGTGCTGCTGGCCGTCGACCACCGCTGGCTCGATCTCGACCGGCCGGCGCTCGAAGAGCCCGCCGGCGAGCGCGTCGCGGCCGCCCTCGGGCGGCTCGGCTCGGTCGTCGAGGCCCTGCGCGCTTCGTGCGGCGCGCCAGCGATCCTGCAGACGATCCCCGTCCCTGCCGCGACCCTGTTCGGCAACTACGACCGGCGCGTGCGCGGAACGGTCCGGGCCATGTGCGAGGAGGCCAACAGCCGGATCGTGGAGCTGGCCGAGCAGACCGGAAGCTACCTGTTGGACGTTGCGGCCCTGGCCGAGCGCGTGGGGACGGATCATTGGTTCGATCCGGTCAGATGGGCCGCCTACAAGCTTCCCTTCGCGGCCGAGGCTTTCGGCCTCTACGCGGACATGCTCGGGCGGCTGATCGGGGCGATCCGGGGCAAGGCCCGCAAGTGCCTGGTGCTCGACCTCGACAACACCATCTGGGGCGGGGTCATCGGCGACGACGGGCTCGCCGGCATCCAGCTCGGACAGGGCGACGCCAAGGGAGAGGCCTTCCTGGCCGTCCAGCGGGCGGCCGCCGATCTGCGGGACCGCGGCGTCATGCTGGCGGTGTGCTCCAAGAACGACGACGCCGTCGCGCGCGCCGCGTTTCGCGAGCATCCGGAGATGATCCTCAGGGAGACCCACATCTCCGCCTTCCAGGCGAACTGGCTGGACAAGCCGAGCAATCTCGAGGCCATCGCCAAGGCGCTGAACATCGGGCTGGACGCGCTGGTCCTGCTCGATGACAACCCCGCCGAGCGCGCCCAGGTGCGCGCGGCGCTCCCGGAGGTCGCGGTGCCGGAGCTGCCGCAGGACCCTGGCCTCTACGCCTCGCACCTCAGCGCCGCCGGCTATTTCGAGGCGGTGTCCTTTTCCGCGGAGGACCGGCTCAGAGCCGAATCCTACGCCAAGGACGCGCAGCGCGCCGAGGTGATGGCCCAGTCCCGCGACCTCGGCGACTATCTCGCCTCGCTGCTGATGCAGATCCGGTTCTCGTCCTTCGACGCCAACGGTCGCCAGCGGGTCACCCAGCTGATCAACAAGACCAACCAGTTCAACCTGACGACGCGTCGGTACACCGAGGCGGAGATCGCCGCGATGGAGGCGGACAGCGCCGTCTTCTCGCTGCAGGCGCGCCTGAGCGATCGCTTTGGGGACCTGGGCATGATCGGGGTCGTGATCTGCCGGGATCTCGGCGAAACGGCGTCGGCCTGGGACATCGACACCTGGCTCATGAGCTGCCGCGTGCTCGGCCGCAGGGTGGAAGAGGCGATGCTGGCGACCGTCGTCGCCGCAGCGCGCGGGGCGGGGGCGGCAAGGCTGATCGGGACCTACGTTCCCACGGCCAAGAACGGCATGGTGGCGGACCATTATCGAAAGCTCGGGTTTGCGCAGACCGGTGCAGACCCTTCCGGCCGCAGCGTCTGGGAGCTGGACCTGGCGGCCTGGACGGCCCCGGCGCTTCCCATGGAGATTGTGGACGGATCCGGCCGCCGGCGAGCGCCCGCCGATCCTGCGCCGCCGGACGCTTGAGCGGAACGGCGAGGTCCGCGATGCCGCCGGGCGTCGGAAGCCGCGGCGGAGATTGTTCGATTGGTTGAAGCCGATGTCCGCGCGGCCTTCGGAGGGCCGGACGCCCTACCCGTTCAGCTTCGCCTGCACGAGGTCCACGAGCTGACCCACGTTGGACAGACCGGCCGGCTCCTCGCTCGTGAAGCGGAACCCCAGTTCCCGTTCGATCGCGATCAGCAGCCTGACGTGGTTGATGCTGTCCCAGTCCGCGACGTCATCGGCGACGGTGCTGTCGGCGACCACCAGCGACGGCCGATCCAGAAGATCCGCCAGGATGTCCTGGATCAGCGTGCGAATCTCGTCCCGCGTCATATGGGCGACGTCCCTTCGGTTGTGGCGCCGGTTGTCGGCAGGTTGGCGGCCTGGCGCGCCATCGCCGCCTTCAGGCGCCTGCGCCATCCCTTGGAGATGGCGAGGTTCTCGGGAGCGCCGGTGAAGTGCTCCTCGATCCGATCCCGATAGAAGCCCATCAACCGGGTTCGAAATCCCTTGAAGCTCTCGCCGGGCGCGCGGCTGGGGCCGGGAACGACAATTGGGGTGAACAGCCGTCCCTTTCGCAGCATGGCGGACCAGGCCGTATCGCAGCCGGACTCAAAGGCCAGGTACGCAGCGCCGTCGTTCACCGCGCACTCCGCCCCCAACAGCTGGATCGTACCGCGGGGCTTGCCGACCTCTCCATCGGGCGCAACGCAGACGGTGCGGCCCTCGCCCAGGGCGCGCAGGGATTCCATAAGCGTCGGGGCGGGGTCCTTCGCGCTGAGGGACCGGAACGCCGGCCGCGCTTTGGGGGCGATGATCAGGCCATCGTCCACGAACGCGGCGAAGAAGTGGATCAGGTTCACGCCGAAGCCCCCGTGGAAGGCCAGGGCGACCATGCCTCGCGGCGAGGACAGCGCCTTCACCGCTTCGCCCAGCCCCTCAGGATCGAACAGGCCCGTCATGCTCGAAGGAGGGGTGTTGTAGAAGAAGTCCTCCAGCAGGTACTCGATGCACGATGCGACCAGCGCCTGTCGCGTCCAGGCCTCGCGCGGGAGTTTCGGCTCTCGGGCGAAACCGTAGAGATAGTCCAGCACCGGCCAGGGTCCATGGGTGTCGGCGACCTTCTCGGCGTTCTCGAAAAGGAGGTCCACGTCTGCCGGGTTGTCCACGTTCACGTAGAGCGCCTGCCGCTTCAGGGGGCGAGGGTCGGGCGCCGCCTCCGCCGTCGTCTGTGGATCTTGCCCCATCACGCGCGGACCGTCGGCGCGATCACCGGCTCTTGCGCCAGTAGCTGCACGGCTTGTCGACCTGTATCAACGGATCGGTGATCCCGCGCGCCTCGCGGAACTCGTCCACGGCCTTGCGACAGTAGGTCCAGGAATCCTCGCCGTAATCATCGACGATGACGTAGCCCCCCGGCGAGACCCGATCGTAGAGGCTGGTCAGGGCGTCGCGGGTGGATTCGTAGTAGTCGCCGTCCAGGCGCAGCACCGCGATGGCGCCTATGGGGGCGTCCGGCAGGGTGTCCTTGAACCAGCCCTTCAGGAACCTGACCTGGTCGTCGAGCATGCCGTAGGCGGCGAAATTCCGCTTCACGTCGTCGAGCGACGCCGCCAGATGGTTGTAGTACTTCGTCATGGCCGCGCTCTTGTAGGCTTGGTGCTCGCGCGGATACTTCTCGGGATCCGGCTCGGGCAGACCCTCGAAGCTGTCAGCGGCCCAGACAAGGCGGTCGGTGACCTCCAGCACGCGAAGCAGGGCCCGCATGAAGATGACGGCCCCGCCCCGCCAGACACCGGTCTCGACGAGATCGCCCGGGACCCGCCGCTCCACCACGTCCACGACGCAGGCCTGAAGGTTGTCCAGGCGGGCGAGCGGAAGCATCGAGACCGCCGGGCCTTGCTGGTAGTGGGTGATCGCCGCCTCGACGTATCGCGGCGTGCTGCCCTCGAACGCGTCCGGCTCGATATTGAATAGGGTGTTGGTCAAGGACCGCTTCAAAAGGTCCAAATAGAGTTCCGCAGACTGCGCCGCGATCGATTTCAGGGGCATCGGAGAACCTGCTCCAAAGGCTGACCAGGATGCCGCCTAGACAAGACACGTCCGGACGTCACAGCAGACCGCCGACCCACTGTCAACCGGCGGCCGGGCGTCATCACACCCGACGAATCCGAGCCTCGAACGGGCGCCGAATCCTCGGGCGGAGCCCGTCACGCCGATGCCAGATCGAGCCGGCGGCGGATGCGCCGGCGCGTTCGGCCGACGCGTGAAGATGGTCGAACCCGATCGACGTCGCAATCGGTCGAGTTCATGGGGTAAGACTTGGCGTCCGGCGCCGTTGAGGAGGGAAGATCAGGCAACCATGGACTCGGCCACCGCTTACCCCGGCGATCCGACAAGGCAGTGGATGTACGCGAATCTGTCTCGCCCGGACGACCCTCATCTCATTTTCGAGAACGCGGCGCTGGTGGCCGACGTCCTCGAACCCAATCCGGTGCTGGCTTATCTTTACGGCCACGTTCGCGAGCCGAAACCGTCCCAGGACGCCTGGACGAGGCGCGCGCACGTGGCGACTTGCGCCGAGTGCGTCCTGAAGGACTTCTTCCGCCACCATAACCCGGCGCGGGTGAGCACGCTGTTCGATCCCGACGCGGCGGACGAGGCGGTGCGGGCGATGTCGTCTCCCCGGGGCGTCCTCGCTCTGACCTTTCACGGCGGCTTCACCACGATGCTCAAGCACTTCTTCGCCGGCCGCATGGACGGAGGCGTCATCATTGGAATCAAGACCACGCCGAAATTCCGCATGTTGGCGGCGAGCGACTCCGGCGCGGCCCTGTTCGCCGCCATGCGCACACTCAACGAGGGGCACGCCGTCTATGTCGCGCCCGACGGGCCGTTCGGAAAGCCGGCCGGATCGATCGAACTGCTGGGCGCGAACTGCCCGGTGTCCGCAAGCACCCCGTTCCTCGCCTATGAGACGGGCTGCGATACCGTCTTCTACACCCTCAGGCGAAAGGGCCGGCTGTTGGCGCCGCACGTCACGCCGGGCCCGAGTCGGGGTTCCGGCGAGACATTCAAGGCGTTTCGGACGCGGCTGATGGGCTTCTACCGGGACCGAATCGAGGAGTGTCTGACGGGCGATCCCGACAATCTCGCATTGGCCGGCAAGTGGGCCAGGAAGTTCGACGAAGCCATGGGCTTTGGAGCCGGCCAAACGACCAGGCTGGAGCGCTGGGACGTGGAGACCGTTTGACCTGGCGGGATCGGGAAACCGATCCGGAATCGCCCCGGGGGGCAGACCCGCTGCGCCCTGCTTCCGAATGGCTTGTGAAAACTGGCGGTGACGGAGGGATTCGAACCCTCGATACGAGTTATCCCCGTATAACGGTTTAGCAAACCGCCGCCTTCAGCCTCTCGGCCACGTCACCCCAGTGGGAGCCGGTAGATAGCCGAGCCGGACCGCTTGGGGAATAGCCGCTCGGGCCCCTGCGGCGAGGAGCCCGCGATCGTTCGCCCTGTTAACGGCCGGCTCACTTCGGGCTGCGATGATTTGGGGCCCGCCTTTGCGCCCCGCCATGACTGCAGCCGCCCGACGCCTCCCGTCCGAGACTTCAGACCCCGTGCTCGCCGCCGAACCGGCCGACGCGGAGGTGAAGCCGTTGGCGGCCGTCCAGGCCCCCGCCGCGGCGGCCCGGACCTCGACCAAGAAGACCATCGCCAAGAAGCAGGAGCGCCGCCGAACCGGCGCCGCCCAGCCGAATGTCGAGCGCCGGCGCGGCGAACGGCGCGGACCGCTTAGACCCCCGCAGCTGACCTCCTCGCGCGCCCGCATCGACGGCAAGAGCTGGGAGCGCGCCTTCCGCCTGGGCGACGGCGCCCTGGTGCTGGTCCTGGCCCTGATCGTGGGACCTCTGTCGCTGCATGGCGGCCTGTTCGGCGCGAGCGTCGGAGCGGTGCTGCCCTATGCGCTGGGCGCGGGCGTGCTGCTGTGGGCGCTGAAGCTCGCGGGCGCCTATCGCTTCGAGGGCCGCGAGAGCTTGGCGAGGCATCTCGTCCGCCTGGCCGCGGCCTTCGTCCCCGCCGCGGCGGTGGTGGCGTTCCTGGTCCGCCGGCCGCCCTTTTCGGCCGCCGGCGCGGCCCAGCTCTACCTCTGGCTCGGCCTATCCTTCTCGGCGGTCTATCTGGCCCATCTGCTGTGGCGGCGGCTGGTGGGACGCTGGCGCGCCGAAGGGCGGCTGACCCGCAATCTGGTGGTGGTGGGCGCCACCCGGAACGCCGAGCGGCTGATCGAGGCGCTGATCCGGACCCGCGAGGCCAGCGTGCTGGGGGTGTTCGACGACCGGCTGTCCCGCTCGCCGCGCGAGGTGATGGGGGTGCCGGTGCTGGGCGACACCAAGAGCCTGACCGACAACCGCCTGATCCCCTACGTCGACCGCATCGTGGTCACCGTGCCGTCCAGCGCCCAGGGCCGGGTGCGCCAGCTGATGGAGCGGCTGCGGGTGCTGCCCAATCCGGTCTGCCTGTTCCTGGATTTCGAGGCCGAACGTTCGGGCGACTCCATCGACCAGCTGGCCAAGTCGCAGCTCGCGCCCCTGGCCGGCGAGCCACCGGACGAGGCGCGCAGCTTCTGGAAGCGGGTCCAGGACCTGACGCTGGGATCGCTGGCGCTGGCGCTGGCCTCGCCCCTGATGCTGGGCCTGGCGCTGGCCATCCGGCTGGAGAGCCCCGGCCCGGTCCTGTTCCGCCAGCGCCGCCACGGCTTCAACAACGAGGAGATCGTGGTCTGGAAGTTCCGGACCATGCGCCATGATCCCGGCGACGACGGCCGCGCGCGCCAGGTGACGGCCTGCGACGACCGTGTCACCCGCATGGGCCGCCTGATCCGCAGGAACAGCCTGGACGAGCTCCCCCAGCTGATCAATGTGCTGAAGGGCGAGATGTCGCTGGTCGGGCCTCGCCCCCACGCCATCGGCATGAAGACCGGCGAGGTGGAGTCCGCCCGACTGGTCGCCGAGTACGCCCACCGGCACCGCCTGAAGCCGGGCGTCACCGGCTGGGCGGCCATCCAGGGTTCCCGCGGGCCGGTCGACACCCCCGAGGCGGTGCGCCGGCGCGTCGAGCTGGATGTGCAGTACATCGAACGCCAGTCCTTCTGGCTGGACCTCTACATCCTGGCCATGACCGTCCCCTGCCTGCTGGGCGACAAGGTCGCGGTGCGTTGATGATGTTCTGGCGCGGACTGGTCGGCTACCTGCCGGCCAATGTGGTCCAGGGGATCGTCGGCCTCCTGAGCGTGGTGGCCTTCACCCGCCTCTTGAGCCCGGCGGCCTACGGCGCCTATGCGGTGGCCTTCTCGGCGGCGAGCCTCGCCCACACCCTGGTGTTCACCTGGCTGGAGGCGGCCATGGCCCGCTTCTACGCCCACGAGGCCGAGGCCGGCCGGATCGAGGATCATTTCGCGGCCATCTACCGCGCCTTCGCGGTCCTGGCGGCGGTCTTCCTGGTGATCGCCGGCGCCGCGGCGTGGCTGCTGCCGCTGGGTCCCACGCTCAAGGGGGCGGTGGCGGCGGGCCTCGTCTGTGTGCCGCTGCGCAGCCTGGCCAAGCTGGCCCAGGAACATTGGCGCGCGGCCGGGCGCGTGCGGCCCTCGGCCCTGCTCGACATCGGCCAGAACTCGGGCGCCTTCGTCATCGGCGCGGGACTGGCGGCATTGGGCCTGGGCGGCGCGGCGCCCTTGCTGGGCGCGGGCCTGGCCGCCCTGGCCTGCGTGGCCTTCGTGCTGCCGGGCGAGATCGGCCTGGCGCGGCGAGGACATCCCGAGCGCGCCCGCGTCAGCGAATACCTGCACTATGGAGCGCCGGTGGCGCTGTCGCTGGTGCTGTCGCTGGCGCTGGCCACCACCGACCGCTTCATGCTGGCGGGCTTCCTCAGCCCCGAGAGCGTGGGCGTCTACCATGCCGGCTACAGCCTCTCGAACCGGACCCTGGACGTGCTCTTCATCTGGCTGGGCGCGGCCGGCGGGCCGGCCGCCGTCATGGCGCTGGAGCGCGGCGGCCTGGAAGCCCTCCGCGAGACCGCGCGCGAGCAGGCCTCGCTGATGCTGCTGATCTGCCTGCCCGCCGCCGTGGGGCTGGCGCTGGTCGCCCATCCCCTGGCCGGCATCCTGGTCGGCGAGGGCCTGAGGGACGGGGCGGCGAGGGTGACGCCCTGGATCGCCGCCAGCGGCTTGTTCGCGGGCCTGACCACCTATTATCTGCACACCGCCTTCACCCTGGCGCGGCGCACCAGGCTGCTGCTGGCCGCCATGGCGGTTCCGGCGGCGGCGAACCTCGGCCTGACCTTCCTGTTGATCCCGCGCTTCGGCCTGGACGGCGCCATGTGGGCCACCACCGCCAGCTATGTGATCGGCGCGATCGCCTCCTTCGCCATCGGACGCCGCGCCATGCCTCTGCCGATCCCGTGGAGCGCTCTGGTCCGCTGCGGCCTCGCCACGGCGGTGATGGCCGCGGCCGTGCGATCGGTCCCCGTCGGCGGCGGCGGCGCCCTGGAGCTGTTCGCCAAGGCCGGGGCCGGCGTGGTGGTCTACGGCCTTTGCGCCTTCGCGCTGGACGCGGCGGGCATCCGCTCGCGCCGGCGTCACATGGTTCAGGCCTTGCAGGGAGCGCCCGCATGAACGCCCCAGTCCAGGATTGGCCCATCCAGGAATGGACCCTCGACAACGCCGCTTGGATGGGCGCGCGGCCGAGGCTGTCGGTGCTGATCCCGTTCCTGAACGACGATCCGCGCCGGCTGATCGCCGCGCTCGACCTCGAAGCGCCCGTGCTGGGCGGCGCGGTCGAGATCGTGCTGCTCGACGATGGCGCGGGCGACGACGAACTGGCCCGCCACGTGGGCGCGGCGGTGGAGGCCATGACCCTGCCCACCCTGCTGGTGCAGCTGCCCAGGAACGAAGGCCGCTCCAGGGGCCGCAACCGCCTGGCCCGCCACGCCCGTTCGGCCCAGCTGCTGTTCCTGGACAGCGACATGCTGCCCGACGCGCCCGATTTCCTGCGCCGTTATCTGGAGCTGCTGGGTCCGCAGACCCCGCCGGTGGTGTTCGGCGGCTTCTCGCTGAAGCAGGCGCCCGACGTCCCCGAACACCGGCTGCATCGCCGGATGGCGATGCGCTCGGACTGCGCCCCGGCCGCGCGCCGGCGCAAGACGCCGGCGAAGTTCGTCTTCACCTCCAATCTCCTGATCCGCCGCGACGTGTTCGAGGCCGAAAGCTTCGACGAAGGCTTCACCGGCTGGGGCTGGGAAGACGTGGAGTGGGGCGTGCGCGTCGCGCGCAAGCACCCGATCCTGCACATCGACAATCCAGCCACCCACCTGGGCCTGGATCCGGCGCGGATCATCGTCATGAAGTACGAGCAGTCGGCGGCCAATTTCGCCCGGTTGCTGCGCGCGCATCCGGACATCGTGCGGCGCTACCCGACCTATCGACTGGCCCGGCTGATGAAGCTGGCTCCCTTCCCGGCGCTCTGGCGGCCGGCGCTGAAGGCGGTCGCCCTGGCCGAGGGCGGGCCGCTGCGCCTGAGGGCCTTCTGCATGCGGCTCTACCGCGTGGCCGTCACCGCCCGGGCCATCTGATGGAGGTCTATGGCGCGGATCGGTCGCTGAAGGGCAAGCTGCGTCGCCGGATCGCGCGGCTTCAGGCCCGCCGCGCCGCCCCCCGGAGGGCCGGCGGCCCGATGGTGTCGATCTCGTTCGACGACGCGCCGGTCAGCGCCGCCGTGGATGGCGCTCGGATCCTCGAGGCGCGGGGCGCGAAGGGGACCTACTTCATCTCCATGGGCCTGGCCGGCCAGGACGGGCCGATGGGCCGCAACGCCGACGCCGCCCAGCTGCGCGCGCTGTTGGACGCCGGCCACGAGATCGGCTGCCACACCTTCTCGCACCTCGACTGCGGTCAGGCGCCGGCCGGGCTCGCCGCCGGCGATGTGGAGCGGAATCTGGAAGCGTTGCGGGCGCTGGGCGCGCCCGAGCCGCGAACCTTCGCCTATCCCTATGGCGACGTCTCGACCCCCGCCAAGGCGGCCCTCGGCTCGCGCTTCTCCCTGCTGCGGGCGCTGCATCACGGCCTGATCGACCGGGGCTCGGACCTCAACCAGGCCCCGGCCGTGGGGATCGAGGGGCCGCCCGGCGAACAAGCCGCGCGCGGCTGGCTGAGGCGCGCCCTGGCCCAACGCGCCTGGCTGATCCTCTACACGCACGACGTCCGCGAAGACCCCTCGCCGTTCGGCTGCACGCCGGCCGCCCTGGCGCGCCTGCTCGACGAGGCCCTGGCCGGCGGCGCGGAGATCGTCACCGTCGCCGAGGGCTGCCGGCGGGTGGGCGTCGTCTAGCGACCCCGTCTAAGGCAGCAGCGCCTTCAGGAATCCCGGCGCTTCGATGCGGCCGCGGTTGAAGACCAGGCCCGCGCAGCGGCCGCCGGCCTGTTCGATGGCGTCGCGCAGGGCGGCCGGACCGCGCGTATCCTCCCCGTCGGCGGCGACCACCAGCACGGTGGTGTCCATCAGGGG
>JANWHQ010000030.1 GCA_025450315.1 Caulobacteraceae bacterium | reverse complement strand
AGCTCCAGGCTCATGATCTCCCGGGCGGCGTCGTAGGCGAGCAGGCGAGGGGTGCGGCGGGCCGCCGCCGCCAGCTCGGGCCGGGTGTGGAGGATGCGGTAGACCTCGGCCTCGCGGCGCAGCCACCGCGCCGCGTCCGCGTCGCCGGGACGGGCCTGTTTGACGAAATAGCCGCGGGGGCTCGTCTGCACCCTGAAGGCCAGGTGCCGGCGCGAGGCTTCTGTGACCAGGAAGTCGCCATCGGCGATCGCGCCTGGCTGGATCATGCCCAGCGACAGCAGGTAGCGCCCGAGATTGGCGCGCGTCAGCATCCGTCGCGACGACAGGGACCGGCCGGCAGGACCGTCAGGGCGCGCAGTGGATCATGGTCGTGCCGCACACCGTCAGGGAGGTCGGCGGAATACAGTTCGGCGTCAAGGTGATGTTCTGGCAGCTGGGCACGTGGGTCTGGCAGAAGAAGGCGATCTGGGTCGCCGGGAAGCCGAGCGGCTGCGCGCACGGGCCGAACTGGCTGTGGCAGATCTGGGACGGGCAGACGGCGGGCGAGATGGTGTGGTTGGGGCAGGCCGCCGGGATGCTGGTGACCGGACAGGACGAGGGCGTGGTGGTCACCGGGCAGGCCACCGGCGCGCTGGTGACGGCGCAGGCGCTGGTGTGGGTCTGGCAGAAGAACGGAATCTGGGTCGCCGGGAATCCCACCGGGCCGGCGGCGGCCGCGGCGTTGGCCAGATGCGCCTGGACCAGGGCGCCTTCCAAGAGGCCCGAGCGGGTCTTGACGTTGGATGTGTGGGCGATCTCGGCGTTGCGGCGCACCCAGACGTAGGTCGGCGCCAGCACCGCGCCGGAGGATCCGTCCCTGGCCGCATGGACGACCTGGTCGGTCGGCACGTCGATCCAGGAGGTCAGCTCGGCGTCGGAATAGATCCGGATGTGGTCCGCCCTGGTGGACGCGCCGACGAAACCGGTTAGCAGCCGCGTATCGGGCGGCGCGGCCGGATCCTTGACCAGCTTGTCGATGAAGTCGCTGTGCGGGATCGAAACCTTGTCGCCGGCCATGATGTCACCTTCGAGGATGTCGTTGCGCAGGAGGGCCTCAGCCCACCGCCAGCCAGAAGCAGTTGTTCGGATAGGGCAGCATCCCGCACCACCAGCTCTTCATGAAGCTGGCCCAGGGGACGGCGAAGAGGCCGCCGGCCTGCGGATTTGATCCCCAGCAGGACAGCCAGATCGCGTTGTTGTCGTAGGCGAAGGCCGGCGCCCAATGCAGCTCCGTCGCGCTTCCGCCGGGAAACGCGCTCATGTCCATCAGCACGATGGCGGGCCGCCTCTGCAGCCAGAGCTGCAGGGAAGACCGAACGTTGTCGCCGTTGTCGAGGGCGCCCTTGTAGCCCTCCTGGCACCCGATCCCCCACGCGCCGAAGGCCCGGTGGAAGTCCTCCCGGACGGTCATCTTCCAGTTCGAAGGGAACCCTGGAATCCCGAAGCTCGGCGGAAACTGCCGGTAGATCGCGCTGACCAGCTGCTGGCCGTCGAAGTGATAGCCGGGCTGCGGATCCCCGATCATCCGCGACAAGGTCTGGCGCGGCAGGTTGTAGGGGTTCTTGCCGTAATAGTCGGCCATGGTCGCCATGGCGCCTTGCCCGCAGCTGTTGTTGCCGGCGTCGCCTTGGAGGTTGTCGTAGCTGTAGAGGAACGGCAGGCCCTGATAGCCGATGCCGGCGCCATTGGGCAGCGTCAGCGGCGCCGGGGCGGCCTCCAGATGGTCCATCGTCGGCTTCGCCGCCGGACGGTCGTCGGTGTCGCTCATGACTGCTCCCGGGCGGGCATGTCACAGCGGCCCGCGTCTCCCAGCCGAAACAATACGGCTCAACCCGGGATCGTCAACGCGGGATTTACCAACCTACGCTCGCGCTCAAGCTTCCGGCAAGGCGAGGCGGCCGTCAGGCCGCAAGTCGGGCTCAGCCCGTGCGGCGGATCTGCTGGCGCACTTCCTGGTGCAGCTCGCGCTTGGCCCGCGCGTCCGCCTTCAGGGCGGCCTTGCGCGCCTTGCGCTCGGCGCGGATGGCGGAGACGGTGTCCTCCTCCTTGAGGAGCTCGCGCTGCTTGGCCTCTTCCTCCTCGGCGAGCTTGGCCAGCCGCTGGGCTTCCTTGGCGTCGGCCCGGGCCTGGCGCACGGCTTCCAGCTCGGCTTCGCGCCGGGCCTTGCGATCCTCGAACGCGGGGTCGGGGGCGTGCGGACGGGGCTTGAATTTGGCCAGGAGCGCCTTCTTGGCCTCCGCCGAGCGGCCCAGCCGCTCGTCCACGTCCGACTTCTTCTTGGTATTTTGCAACATGGTCCTTCCGAAAACGTTCCGAGCCGCCGCGCCTAACCCAGAGCGGGGCGGTGAAGCAATCGCTTTTGCATGACGATCAAACGCGCGGTTCGCCGCAGGCGTTTCGCGAAGGGCGTCCACATCTGATCTTTGCTATGTGGCGATGGAACAGGCGATCCGCCAGGGGGTCGCGAGATTGTCACTGGCCCGGCGACGGAGGCCGCAATTGCTGCTAGCCATGCGGGCCGGGGCGGTGGCGGGCCGCCCGCCGAGGTGCTGGGCCGCGCATGGCAGACTCCGGGGCGATCAGGGCCGACGCCGGCGCGCGCGCGGGAGCCACCCCCCGCCAGGTGGCCGCCGTCGTCGCCGGCAACGCCTTGGAGTTCTACGACTTCCTGACCTACGCCTATTTCGCCGTGCAGATCGGGCGCAGCTTCTTCCCCTCCGCCGACCCGTCCTCGAGCCTATTGGCCTCGCTGGCGACCTTCGGCGTGGGCTTCGGCATGCGGCCGGTGGGGGCGCTGGTCATCGGGCGGCTGGGCGACCGGTTCGGCCGCAAGCCGGCCATGCTGTTGTCCTTCGGCCTGATGGGCCTGGGCATGACGGGCCTGGCCCTGACCCCCTCCTATGCCCAGATCGGAGTGGTCGCCCCGGTGCTGGCGGTGGCCTGGCGGCTGATCCAGGGTGTCGCGCTGGGCGGAGAGGTCGGGCCGGCCACCGCCTTACTGGCCGAGGCGGCGGGCCCGGGCCGGCGCGGCCTCTACGTCTCGTTCCAGCTGGGCGGCCAGCGCGCCGCCTCGCTGGCGGCCGGTCTGATCGGCCTGGCCCTCTCCAGCCACATCTCCGCCTCGGCGCTCGACGCCTGGGGCTGGCGCGCGGCCTTCCTGGCCGGGACGGTGATCGTGCCGGTCGGCCTGGTCCTCCGCAACAGCCTGGTCGAGACCCTGTCGCGCGCCCCGGCCGACGAGCCGCCGGCGCCGGGAGCTTCGGTCGCCCGCATCGCGGGCTTGGCCCTGGTGATGCTCTCGGGCGGCACCATCGGCGCCTATGTCGTCGACTATCTGACCACCTACGCCACCACCACCCTGCACATGGGCTCCAGCGTGGCCTTCTTCGCGCCGGTGGCGTCCGGCCTGGCGGGCGTGACCTTCGCCCCCCTCGGCGGATGGCTGTCGGACCGGATCGGCCGGCGGCCGGTCATGCTGGGTTCATGGTCGCTGATGCTGCTGGGCGTCATGCCCATGTTCATGCTGCTCGAGCACAGCCGCAGCGCCCTGACGCTGATCCTGCTGTCGGCCGCCCTCACCGCGCTGGGCGTGGTGATGTTCTCGGCGGCCCTGGCCGCCGTGGGCGAGGGGCTGCCCATGCGCATCCGCTCGGGCGGGCTTGGCCTGATCTACGCCCTGGCCATCTCGGCGTTCGGCGGCACGGCCCAGTTCGTGGTCGCCTGGCTGACCCGCCTGACCCACAATCCCCTGGCCCCCGCCTGGTACCTGACCGGCGCGGTGGCCGTTTCCCTCCTGGCCACCCTGGCCTTCCCCGAGACCGCGCCCGTGCGCGCGGCCGGGCGTCTCGATCGCCTTTCCAGCGCGAGGATCCCTGCATGAGCCAAGCCGCGACCGGGTCGCCCGGCCCACAACAGACCACCCAGATCTTCAGCTACTTCACCGTCCTGACCCTGGTCGTCTACCTGTCCTCGCCGTCGGGCTACCTGATCGACTTCGCCACCTCCTACATGCTGAAGGATCAGCTGCACCTGACCGCCGATCAGGTGTCGAACTTCCGGCTGTGGACGGGGATCCCCACCTATCTGGCCTTCCTCTTCGGCCTGACGCGCGACACCTGGAATCCCTTCGGGATGCGCGACCGGGGCTATCTGCTGATCTTCGCGCCGATCGTGGCGCTGGTGTTCGGCTGGCTGGCGGTGTCGCCCCTGACCTACCAGGGCCTGTTCGTCGCCATGCTCGTCGCGATGGTCGCCTCGCGCTTCCAGCGGGCCGCGTTCCAGGGACTGATGGCCCTGCTCGGGCAGGAGAAGCTGATGTCCGGGCGGCTGACGGTGGTCTGGCAGGTGGTGGAATCCATTCCCGCCGCCCTGGCCGCCTTCTTCGGCGGCTGGGTCGCCGCCCATCTGAAGCCCAGCCAGACCTTCCTGATCGTCGCCGTCATCTCCCTGCTGGTCGGAGTGGTCGCGCTCTGGAAGCCGGGGGCGGTGTTCAAGGGAACCTACGACAAGCCGCTGGCGCGGGGCACCACCCTGGTCGGGGACATCAAGCGCCTGTTCAAGCACAGGGCGGTCTATCCGGCGGTGCTGGTCCTGTTCATGTTCCAGTTCGCGCCCGGCTCGAACACGCCGCTGCTCTTCTATCTCACCGACAAGCTGCATGCGTCGCGCGAGGTCTACGGCATCTACAACGCCGGATTCGTGGTGGGATTCATCCCGGTCTTCTTCCTCTACGGCTGGCTGTGCAAACGGGTGGCGCTGAACAAGCTGCTGTTCTGGGGCACCGTCATCACCATCCCCCAGATGATCCCGCTGGCGCTGATCCACTCGGCGGTGGCGGCCATGTGGCTGGGTCTGCCCATCGGCGCGATGGGCGGCATCGCCGCGGCCGCCTATTACGACCTGGCCATGCGCTCGTGCCCGCCGGGACTGCAGGGCTCGCTGATGATGCTGGCCGACTCCTTCTTCCAGCTGTCCTACCGCGGCGGCGACTGGATCGGGTCCAGGATCTACGAGTCCAGCCCCACCCACGGGTTCCTCTATTGCGTGCTGGTCACCTCGCTGGACTACGCCCTGATCCTGCCGGTGCTGCTGCTGGTGCCCAAGAGCCTGGTCTCGACCGCCGACGGACAGGTCAATCCCGAGCTCGAGGCCGAGGCGGCGGCCGCCGCGACGGGCTGAGGCTGCGGCCCGGCTCTTGCGCTGGAACCTGGCGGTTGGGGCCCCCGCCCCCGCCCCCGCCGCCGGCCGGTCCGTTGCGACAGGCGCGGCCGGGCCAGTGCACGGGATTTGTCATGGATATCAACAGCCTGTCGTCGCCGAACTGGTTCCAGCGGCTGGAAGCGAACCTGATCTCGGCGGTGTCGAGTTCGGGGATCTTCTCCACCCAGTCTGCAGATTCTGCCTCCAGCTCGGCAACGACTGCCCAGAACCCGGCGTCGTCGGCCGCCAGCACGACGGACTCGACCTCGACGCCGACCCCCGCGCCGACGCCCGGCGGCAGTCCCTTCGCGCCCGCCATGATGGCCACCCTGATCTCGGCCCAGTCGGGCGGCTCGCTGGCCAACCAGGCCGCCTCCAGCCTGATCTCGGCCCTGGACGGCGACGGCGACGGCCAGCTCAGCCTGTCGGAAGTCGAGAAGGCCGTGGGCGGCGCCGGCGCCTCCAGCCAGGCCGGCAACCCCATCGCCCAGGCCTTCGCCAAGCTGGACGCGAACGGCGACGGCCAACTCAGCGCCAGCGAGCTCGCCACGGCGATGCAGACCCTGGAGCAGGACGCGGCCAGCCAGGACACGGGCGTCCAGGGCGTCGGCCGACATCATCGCCATCACCATCACGGCGGCCAACAGCAGGTGGCGAGCAACCAGGGCGCGCCGACGTCGACCTCCAGCGCCATGGGCTCGCCCTCGGCCGGCTCCAGCTCGCCGGCGGCCGGCTCGACCGACACCACCTCGACGACCTCGACCGCCGTCGGCTAGCGGGCCTCGACCAGCGCCTGGAAGGCCGAGGTGATGCGTTCGACGTAGGGGTTCTTGCGGGCCAGCGGGCCCTCGGCCTCGCGGTGGACCAGCATGGTGGCGTTGGCCTCGAACACCAGCACCCGTCCGTCCGGCAGGATGGAGAAATCCAGTCCGGCGTAGTCCAGGTCGAGCCGGCGGCCGACGGCGCCGATGGCGGCCCAGGCCGTCTCGCCCACCGCCTGGGCGGGGTCTTCCAGGAAACGCATCTCCTCGGCCTGGTGGTCCGGGTCGCGGGGGGTCAGCGAGCTGGCGTAGTGCACCAGCCAGTGGTCCGAGATCCCCAGGTGATAGGGATAGGGCCGCCGGTCCACGAAGATGGCGCGGTATTTCCGGAAGAGCCCGTCGCGGGGCGAGGCGAAGGTCTGGAACGCCGTGGCGTAGGCGCCCTGGGCGGCGTCGAAGCCCTCCAGCTCGCCCATCGAGCGCGCCAGGGTCAGTCCCCGGCCGCCGTGCGAGCCGATCGGCCGCAGCAGCAGGGGCGGCTCCAGGCCCTGGGCTCGGGCCCAGGCGCCGATGTCCGCGTCCCTCCCGGCCCCGGGATCCAGCCGCGCGGCCCTGGGAACCACCAGGCCCTCGATCCCTGCCAGATGGGCGGGAAGCCGGTCGCGGCGGGTCGGGCCGATGCGGGCGGGATCGTTCAGGACCCTGACGCCCCGGCGGCGGACGAAGGCCTCCACCACCGCTTCGGTGGGATCGGAATAGTCCGCATCGCCGATGATGTTGAAGGCGATGTCGTAGGGCGGCAGGGCGGCGGCCTGACCGGGCGTGGCGTATTCGATGAACCAGTCGATGCGGGCGTAGCGGTCGGCGGGCAGCAGGTTGCGGTGGGGGATGTTGCCGCTGTCGCAGGTGGTCAGCACCAGCACCGTCGCGCGGGGGTTGGGCGGGCTGTGGATCTCGACGTTGTCGGCGGCATAGGCGGCGTCCCTGTGGCGGCGCGCCTCCTGGTCCCGGCCGTCCTCGGCGAGGATGCCGGCGAGGTTGCGGTGCGCGCTGGGCAGGTCCGGGTCCAGCGCCAGCGCCCGGCGGCAATGCTGCTCGGCGGCCGCCAGCTCGCCGTTGCGATAGAGCACCGAGCCCTGGTTGGCGTGGGCCCACTTGGAGTCCGGATCCAGCGCCGCGGCGCGCGCCAGGTGTGCGATCGCCTCGCGCTCGCGATAGACCTCGGCATAGGCGTCGCCGAGCCCCAGATGCAGCCTTGAGTCGTCGGGGGTGAGCTGGAGCCCCTGCGCAAAGGCCTCGGCCGCGGGGGCCGGCCGGTGCAGCAGCAGCAGCGCCCGCCCGCGCGCGTACCAGCCGTCCGCCAGGGTCGGGGCCACGGCCGTGACGGTCTCGGCGACCTCGAGCGCCGCCTCCAGGTCCCCGGCGCTCAGGAGGGCCAGCGCCAGGCCCGCGAACACCGGCGGGTTCAGCGGGGCCAGGGCGGCGGCGGTGCGATAGGCTTCCACCGCCTCGCCGGCGCGGCCGGCGGCCAGCAGGGTGCGGCCGAGCAGGGCGTGGGCGGCCGCGGGATCGGGCAGCAGGGTGATGGCCGCCCGGCAGACCTCGATGGCCGCGCCGAGGTCGGCCACGTCGGTGAAGCCGCGGTCCAGCAGGACCGAGGCCAGCTTGACCAGGGCGACCGCGTGGCCCGGCCGGATCTCCAGGGCCTGGCGATAGCGGGCCATGGCCTCGTCCTGACGCCCGGCCCGTTCGGCCAGGTCGGCCAGCGCCACGTGGGCCTCCACATGGCCGGGCTGCAGCGCCACCAGCCGGGCCAGGATCTCCCGGGCCCGGTCGGCGCGGCCGGTCTCGGCGTTGAAACGGGCGTAGAGAAAGAGTGCGGCGGGATCGTCGGGCGCGGCGTCCAGCGCCTGGCGGAACAGGTGGTCGGCCTCGGCCGTCGCGCCGGCCCGATGGCGGCCGAGCGCCAGGGCGAGCGTCGCTTCCGGCGGGTCAGGTCCGGCCGCCGAAGCAGTGATCTTGCCGCCAACCATGGGCGTCCCGAATCAGCCAGACCCTCGGACCAAGCGCCCGAGGCGAGGTGATTTCAAGGCGGATACGGGCTGGGTCAGCCGAAGGTGAAGGTGCAGGCCTGGGCGCGGGGTCCAGGAGCTCGATCTCGAAGGTCCCTGAGGGCCCCCCTCCCGGCGAAGCGGCGCAGCGCCGAATTGCGGGACTCGATCGGGCTTCTGCCGGGCTATACCGTCCGCGACGCCGCCGTCGCAAAGGCTGTGCGGGAGGTCTTCCGGGGCGGCTGAAAGTCCGCTTCCCGGCGAGGGAGGGACAACGATGAAGCTGTTGACGCTGGCCGCATGTCTGGCGGCCCTGGGTCTTGGGGCCGCGGCGCAGGCGGGGCCCCGGCCGGTGACCATCGACGACACCGGGGTCTTCCCCGAGAGCATGACCGCGACCGCCTCGGGCGACCTGATCGTCGGCTCCTCGGCCAAGGGCGGCATCTACCGGGCCAAGGCGGGGGCGGCCAAGGCCGAGCTCTGGATCGACCCCAGGACCAGCGGCATCTCGGGCCTGCTCGGCGTCTTCGCCGACGACAGGAGCCGCACCCTCTACGCCTGCTCGGTCGCCTTCGGCGCGCCGCCCGACAAGGCCGATTCCCTCTCGGCCCTGCGCCTGTTCGACCTGAACACCGGCGCGGCCAAGGCGGCCTATCCCATGCCGGGCGGGGCCAAGGCGCTCTGCAACGACATCGCCGTCGCCAAGGACGGCTCGGCCTATGTGACCGATACCCTGGGCGGCCAGGTGCTGGTGCTGCGGCCCGGCGCGTCGGCGCTGGCCGCCTGGGTCAAGGATCCCCGGCTGGCCTTCGTCGACGGCATCGCCATCGGCGGCGACGGCGCGGTCTATGTGAACACCGTCACCACCGGCCACATGTACCGCATCGCCATGGCCCCCGGCGCCGCCGCCGGCGAGATCGTCGAGCTGCAGCCCTCGGTCAAGCTGGGCGGTCCGGATGGCCTCCGGTCCATCGGCGGGAACCGCTTCCTGCAGGCCGAGAACCAGGTCGGGCGCATCTCGCTGGTGACCGTGTCGGGAACCACCGCCACCGTCACCCCGCTGAAAGAGGGCGAGCCGGGCGTGACGGCCATGGCGCTGGCGCACGGGGAAGTCTGGGCGATCAACGCCAAGATGGCCTATCGCCGCGATCCGGCGTTGAAGGACAAGGACCCGAACCCCTTCCTGATCGAGCCTGTCGGCGCCCTGCCGCACTGACGGCCCGAAGGCGGGCCATCGAACGAGCTGGAGTTGAACCATGGCGTCTGAAACGAGATCCGGTCTCTGGCGGCCGATCGCGCTGGGCCTGGCGGCGGTGATGGCGGCGGCCGGGGTTGCGGCGGTCGGCCAGGCGGCCAGCCACGGGGCGGCGCGCCCGGCGGGGGCGACCGGCTGTCCCGGCGACAACGGCGGCATCACCCTGTCGCCCGGCTTCTGCGCCAGCGTGTTCGCCGACGATCTCGGACACGTGCGCCACATGGCCTTCGGTCCGGGCGGGGTGCTCTACGTCAACACCTGGAGCGGCCAGTACTACGGCAACGGCCCGGTCCCGGCCGGCGGCTTCCTGATCGCGCTGAAGGATGCGAACGGCGACGGCAAGGCCGACCAGGTCACCCGCTTCGGCCAGACCCAGGCCCAGGGCGACAAGGGCGGCACGGGCGTGGCCGTCTACAAGGGCTATGTCTACGCCGAGGCCAACGACAGGATCGTCCGCTACCGCATCGGCGCGGGCGGGGTTCCGGGCGGCGAGCCCGAGACGGTGCTGTCGGGCATGCCGCTCACCGGCGACCACCCGATGCACCCGTTCGTCATCGACCCCCGGGGCCGGATCTTCGTCGACATGGGCACCGCCACCAACGCCTGTCAGGCCAGGAACCGGCAGCCGGGCGTCCCCGGCCAGACCCCCTGCACGGAGAAGCAAACCCGCGGCGGGACCTGGCTCTACGACGCCAACAAGCTCGGCCAGGTGTTCTCGGCCGGGCAGCGCTACGCCTCGGGCATCCGCAACGGCGAGGGCTTCGCCTTCGACGGGGCCGGCCGGCTGTTCGTCACCCAGCAGGGCCGCGATCAGCTGATCCAGGACTGGCCGAAGCTGTATCCCGACGTCAAGCACGCCACCGAGCTGCCCGCCGAAGAGGTGATGCGGGTGGTCCGCGGCGCCGATTACGGCTGGCCCGAGTGCTACTACGACCAGTTCCAGAAGAGGCTGGTGCTGGCTCCCGAATACGGCGGCGACGGCGGCAAGACCGTCGGCGTCTGCGCCAGACGCATGGGACCGGTGGCGGCCTTTCCGGGCCACTGGGCGCCCAACGACATGACCTTCTACAAGGCCGCCGCCTTCCCGGCGCCCTATCGCGGCGGGGTGTTCATCGCCTTCCACGGCTCGTGGAACCGCGCGCCCGAACCCCAACAGGGCTACGACGTGGTCTACCAGCCGATGTCGAACGGCCGGCCGGCCGGTCGCTATGTGGTGTTCGCCAACGGCTTCGCCGGCGCCCACAAGGATCCGGGCGGCGCCGCGCACCGGCCGTCGGGCCTCGTGGTCGGGCCGCACGGAGCGCTCTACATCGCCGACGACGTCAAGGGCCGCATCTGGAAGGTGACCTGGCATGGCGGCGCGGGCGTGAGCGCCATCGCGCCGGCGGCGTCAACGGGCTCGGCGGCGCCGTCGCCGCCGGCCCGCGCGCCGGAATACTCCCTGCCGGTCCCGCCGGGCTCCAGCCAGGCCCAGGTCGAGGCCGGCGAGCGCCTCTTCAACGCCCGGACCTGCACCGGCTGCCATGGCCAGGGCGCCAAGGGCACGCCGCTGGGCCCCGACCTCACGGCCGGGAAATGGATCTGGAGCGACGGCTCGCTGGCCGGAATCCGCGCCACCATCGACAAGGGCGTGGCGACCCCCAAGACCTACCGCAGCCCCATGCCTCCCAAGGGCGGGGCCCAGCTGTCGGAGTCAGAGCTGAACGAGGTCGCCGCCTATGTCTGGGCGGTGGGCCATCAGGGCAAATAGTCTGCGCGGGACGCGACCGGGCGGCGCTGGTGTAACTTGTGCGGGTGGGGTATCGGCGTTATCGCTATAGGCGAGCGCGTCTGCCGTGACGGCGCTCGATCCGGGGAGGGATCCGATGAAAGCTGTCCGCACCTTTGCATCTTTCATGGCGCTCGCGCTGCTGGCTGGCGTCACCGCGACGGCCGAGGCCGCTCCGGCGCCCGACAGGGTGTCCTTCTGCGGCCGCGTGCTGGCGGAGCCGCATCACTGCCTCATCGTCCGGCCGCTGCAGGTCGGAAAGCCCAACTACGACATTTCCCGGACGAGCCCCGCGCCGCCGGTGGGCAAGCTGATCGGCGGGACCGGCGCGCCTCGCAAGACTTCGGTCTGCAACGAGAAATACGTGGCGCTCTCGGACGTGAAGTGGAAGCTCGTGGACGTCTGCGCCCTGGCCAAGCCCTAGCGCCCGCGGCGGCGGCCTACAGCCACCCCCGCCATTTGAACCAGAGCAGCGGCACGATGGTCGACAGGACGATCATGCCGATGCCGAAGGGGTAGCCCCAGGCCCAGTGCAGCTCGGGCATGCCGGCGAAGTTCATCCCGTACCAGCCGGCCACGAGCGTGGGGAAGATGCCGACCACCGAGGCGACGGTCAGCACCTTGAAGATGTCGTTCTGCTCGATCGAGATGAAGCCCAGCACGGCGTCCAGCAGGAACTGCACCTTGCCCAGGATGTGTTCCTCGAACAGGGCCAGCGAGGCGATGTCGTCGCGCGCGGCCTTGAGCCGGCGGGTGGTCTCGGGGTCGAACCAGGCCTTGGCGGCCTCCAGCGCGAAGCCGACCGCGCGGTCGACGCCCAGCAGGCTCTCGCGGATGATCGAGGTCCGCTCGCCGATGCGCCCCAGCGCCTGCAGCTTCTCGCGCATCACCTCATTCGACCGCTTGATCCGGCGGCGATCCTGGGTGGGTTCGCGGAACACCCGGTGCGAGATCTCGTCCAGGTGCGCCCGCGCCGCCTCCAGCAGGTCGGCCTGGCCCGCGACATAGGCCTCCATCAGGGCGGCGAACACCTCGACGCTGGATAGCCGCGAGCACTGCGGCCCCACCGTCTTGGCCACCGTCTCGAAGGCCTTGGACGGCTCGTAGCGCACCGAGATCAGCAGCTTGGGCGTCAGCACGAAGCCGATGTGCGAAAGCCTGGGATGATCGGTCTCGGCCTTGGCGATCACCGGCGCGGCCAGGCGCAGCACCCCGTCCTCGAAGCCGAGGCGCGAGGACGGCTCGATCTGGCTGAGCTCGGCGCGGTTGGGCAGGTCGAACCCCGTCGCGGCCTCCACCCGGCGGGTTTCCTCCTCGCCGGCGCCCACCACGTCGATCCACACCGCCCCGGCGTGGGGCTCGGACGGACCTTCGGGCGACGACGGGTAGGCCTGGAGCATCAGCCCTCGACGTCGGTGTCGGGGCGGTCGTGGCCGTCGGCGGTCTCCTCGTGCCACCGGCCGTTGGCGTCCTCCCACGAGATCGCCGCGGTGTCGCCCGGCGCCCGCTGCTCGCCCGCCGCCCTCTGGGCCGCCTGGCGCGCGGCGTCGTGGGTCGCGAAGGTCTCGGAATAGACGCCGTCGGCCCGATAGGCCCAGCCGCCGTCGTGCTCGACGATGTGGTAGGTGAAGTGGGCCATCAGGATCTCCGGGTCTGAACATCGCAAAGGCGCGAGACTGGCTGCGCGGTCAATCGTCGATTTGCGCGCCGGGGCGGCTGGCGCCGCGCCCAAAAGCGCCAGCGATCAGCCTTCCGGGAGTCCCGAATCTTTGACTCCAGGTCGCCGGCGCGTTTCGGCGCGGGACATCTGGCCGCCGATGAGATAAACTATAAGTGGTGTGTGTGAAGGGCGCCACCATGAATGCTCAGCAGGCGGAGGGAGTTGATGACCAGGATTGGAGAGATCGAACACTTCATTGTGCTGATGCTTGAGAACCGGTCGTTCGACCACATGTTCGGCTTTCGTCCGGGCGTGGAAGGACTGACGGGAAACGAGACCGGCCAGGCGCCGGGATTCGCGCCCGTGCAGGTTTCGGCCGATGCGCCGTTCGAGTTGCCGACCAAGCGGGCGGGCGGGCCCCTGCACAACGTGGTCGACGTGAACCTGCAGCTGTTCGGCGAGATGAGCGGCCCGCCAGGGGTCCCCCAGGGCTCCTACGCCGACGGGTTCCTCAAGTCCTATCTCGGGGGCTTCACCCACGACGTCGGCCGCCCGCCGACCCAGGCCGAGCTCGCCTGGGTGATGCAGTCGTTCGCGCCCGGCGCGCTTCCGGCCATCACCGCCCTGGCGGACAATTTCGTGCTCTGCGACCATTGGTTCTGCGAGGTGCCCGGGCCCACCCATCCGAACCGGCTCTATGTCCACGCGGGGACCTCCGCCGGCTATGCGCACAACGTCTTCAAGCTCAGCCTCAACCTGCTGACCATCTACGAGCTGCTGCAGCTGAACGGTCAGAGCTGGGCGACCTATGCCTTCGACGACAACGAAGTCCTGAAGTTCTCGCGCCTCCAGAAATACGCCGACAGCTTCCGCCATTTCGACCCGCAGTTCCTGGAGGATTGCGACAGCGGCAAGTTGCCCAACTACAGCTTCATCGTCCCGCGCTTCAATTCCAGCTATCGGCATCCGCCGAACAGCCAGCACGCGCCGCACGACGTCCGTTACGGCGACCTGCTGATCGCGGAGGTCTACGACGCCCTGAGAGGCAACCAGGCGCTGTGGGAGAAGTGCGCTCTGATCGTCACCTACGACGAGCACGGCGGCTTCCCGGACCACGTCCGACCTCCGGCCGCGCCCAATCCGGACGGGATCAGTTCGCCGCGGCCGGACGACCATGGCCACACCGCCGCGGGGGCGCTGCCGGTGTTCGATTTCGATCGGCTCGGGTTGAGGGTGCCAACCTTGATCGTTTCGCCCTGGGTCGCCCGTGGCCGCGTCTTGGATACGGAGCTGCGCCACACCTCGATCCTTCGGACGGTGCGCGAGCGGTTCGGCGTCACCCGCACGCTCAGCAAGCGCGAAGAGACCGCGGCGACCTTCGAGGCGGCCTTCGACCAGGGCGTCGCCCGGGCCGATTGTCCCCAGACCCTGCCGCGCGTGGCGGTGCCGCAAGCCCCGCCCGCCGACAGTCCGTCCAATCCGGGGAACGCCGGGCTCGACGAATTGCAGATGGAGCTGCGCGACGGGGTGGTGGCGCGCACCCGTCCCAGCCATCCCGAGGACGAGGACAGCGTCTGGCTGCCCAAGACCCAGGCCGAGACGCACGAGTTCATCCGCCAGCGGCTGGCCAGGCACCGGGAGTACCTGCGCCAGCATCCCTACGCCTGACGCAAGGGAATGGCGCGATCTTCGGGCGACGGCCTGGGTGGTCGCCGACCGGCCGGCCGCCGCTCACAGGATGAAGTCGGCCAAGGCGTCGCGGTTTTCCCGGATGTAGGCCGGGAAGGACTCGTCCAGGTCCTGGCGCGCCCAGTCGGCTTCGCACTGCCCGGCCCGGATCTCCGCCATGATCCTTTGCAGGCCTTCGAGGCTGTTGCCCGGCTTCCTGGCCGCTTCGATGTGGGCGTAGTTGCGGAACTTGTGGGCGATGGCGGCGGCGTCGTTGAGGGAGGTGAAGTGCCACCCCGCATTGGGAATCACATTCTGTCGCCGCCTGAGCCAGGTGAGGAAGAACCTCACATAGGAGACGCCCATCGCCCTCACCACTCGCGCCCTGCAGATCGTCGTCGAACGCAGCGGCGAGGGCGCGCCATCGGCCATCTGGGTGTAGTTGAAGAAGAACTTGTGATTGGTGGTCAGCAGGCCCATCAGCTCGCCGCCGATCTGCCCGAAGATGTCGGCGGCCGACCTGCGCACGATCTCGTCGGCGTCGGTGATCAGCAGCACGTCGTCCTCGGCCCAGACTCCGTCGAGGGCCGTGACCGCGAAATCCCTCTGGTAATAGTCCCTGGCCCAGGGCGCGCAGACATGGTCCGGGAATTCCTCGATGACCACATGACGTATCCGGTCCAGGTACGGGGCGAAGGTCTCGCGCGCGTGCGCGAAGTACAGGGGCTTGGGGTTGCCGGTGAAGGTCTGGGCCGACTCGACGATGACGAACTCGTCGACCCATGACGCCATCTCGGCCATCCTGATCTTCAGCAGCTCCACTTCGTTGTTGAAGGGAAGCAGGTTGATGATCTTGCGGTTGTCGCTTCGGGTTCGATAGCCGGTCGGGCTCGACGAGCGGATGTGGCCGCCGATCGTGCGGGCGAGGTGGGCCAGCACCTCCCGGTCCTTGCTCCGCTGGACAGACAGGCCCGCCAGCATCCGGATGGCGCCTTGGTCGTCCTGCAAGGCCAGATGCCTCGCCGCGATGGCGAGGCCGAGCCTCCGGTTGGTCTTGGCGGGGTCCGTATTGTCAAGCTGGAGGCCGGCGGCCGACGGGAGGGCCTGCCGGACGTTGCACTCGAGCCATAGCGCCTGGATTTCGTCGTTGTCCGGATAGGTCGCTTGGAGGTCGCGGAGGATCGGCGTCATCAACTCGGCGCCGGTGAGGTCGAGGCAGAGCTGGAGCAGCTCCACCGAGTCCGCATCATCCTCGAACAGGGTCGGGCGTTCGCCGCAGACCAGTCGCCAGGCGGCGCGCTTTGCCGAGGCGATGGCGCCGACGATGAGGCAAGCCTCCAGGTAACGACGCCAATCCGTCCGCGGCGAAGGGGCGGAGATCTCGCCTTTCGAAACCAGGAATTCCGTCGCCTCGAACCGCCGCGTCTGCTGGCTGTTGGTCCTTCCTCCGGGCATCCGGGCCAGGAACTGGCGGGCCGCTTCGGCGGCCTC
Organism: Caulobacteraceae bacterium; assembly: GCA_025450315.1. Lineage (GTDB taxonomy): Bacteria > Pseudomonadota > Alphaproteobacteria > Caulobacterales > Caulobacteraceae > JANWHQ01. The sequence goes on along the minus strand of JANWHQ010000030.1, from coordinate 502 downwards.
GGCGAAGCGGCCGACGCCGGCAAGGGCGCTGGCCCGCATTTTCCAGATGCCGACGTTGACCGGTCTGTCGGCCCTGTCGGCCGGCATGTGCTCCAGCGCCTCCTGGAACCGACCTTCGGCGATGAGCGCCTCGACAAACCTGATCTGGGTCTTGCCGGCCAGCAGGCCCCGCTCGCCCAGAGCCAGCCCGCCGCCCAGCAGATGGGGGGCCGAGCGATGGCTCGCGGCCAGGTCGAACCAGGCGCCGAAGGCCTGGCGGTCTTCGTCCACCAGGGCCGCGGCGCGGCGGTAGGCCTCCGGTATCGCGCGATCCTGGACCAGCCGGAAATCGTGCTCGACCTTCAGTTCGTTGTTCACGTCTCCCCCCGGCGCCAACGAGCCAGACGAGCGGCAGCCGCCACAGGGCCAGTTTGTCTCGCCGTGGGCCCGTCGGGAATAGGTCCATGGTGCCCCAGGTCGGACTCGAACCAACACGTCCTTGCGGACAACAGATTTTGAGTCT
>JANWHQ010000029.1 GCA_025450315.1 Caulobacteraceae bacterium | reverse complement strand
TGGGCCGAGACGACCGCCTCGATCAACTGCGCCGTCAGATCCGATTTCGGGCATGCCGTCCGGACCGCCTGTCGCCGCGAGCCGCGGAAGACCACCTCGATGACGGCGATGGGACTGTCGGTGCAGGTTCCGATCTCGCCGCGGGCTTCCTGGTAGAGCTGCCGGCGGGCGGCCAGTTCACTGATCCGCAAGGAGACGTCCGGCGACAGCGCATAGCTTAGCCTTTCCGGCGCCGGCCTCCCCGCTGGCCGGTCGATCCGCTCGACAGTCCATCGTCCGTCGGGCGTGGGCGTGGCTGTGAAGGTCTGCGCAACTGGCGGCGGAAGCCCGCCGAAGATGGTCACGGCGATATGGTCGCCCGTGGACGGCTCTGGGACTCCCGCCCCCTTCTGCAGATCGGCCCGCACGCTCGCGAGCGTGGCCAGCCAGGACGTCACCTCCGCGGCGTTCATCGACCTGGGCAGCGCAACCGCGCGGCTTGGGGCCGGGCTCGCCGGGAAGGCCAGGATGAGGACGGCCGAGCAGGCCAGGCCGAGGATCGAGGGTCGCATCCGGGCAGGTTATGCGACTTCCCCGTGCTGGGCCACGGCCGAGCCTCCCCGACCTCAGGCGGACGCCAACGCTTGGAAGCCCATCTGGTTCCGTCAGAAATCCAGGCCTGACAGAGACTTAGAAGAAGACGTTCCGCTTTGCGCGCGCATCGGCATGGTGTAACCCTGCCATCGGGTGTTGGAAGATGTGCTCCGTCGGCGACTGTTACGATCCCAGGATCACGCACCGTTCGCTGCGGGGCGCGCCGGCGCTCACGCGTCCTTGAGCCCGCCGCAATGACCGTGCGGAACCCCTCCCCCACCGTCGCGTCCCAGGCCGATCCGCCGTCCAAGCCGCGTCCGCAGATCGACAGCGAGAACCGCTACCGGTTGCTGATCGAGGCGATCACCGACTACGCCATCTACATGCTGGACGCCGAGGGCTATGTCTCCAGCTGGAACCCGGGGGCCGAGCGGTTCAAGGGCTATCAGGCCGAGGAGATCATCGGACAGCACTTCTCGCGCTTCTACACCGAGCAGGAGCGCGCCAAGGGGGTCCCTGAGCTGGCGCTGGCCACCGCCGCCTCCGAGGGCCGTTACGAGCTGGAAGGCTGGAGGGTCCGCAAGGACGGCAGCCGCTTCTGGGCCCACGTGATCATCGACGCGATCCGCAATTCCAAAGGCGAACTGGTCGGCTTCGCCAAGATCACCCGCGATCTCACCGAACGCCGCGCCACCGAAGAGGCCCTGCGCCGCAGCGAGGAGCAGTTCCGCCTCCTGATGGAAGGCGTCACCGACTATGCCATCTATCTGCTCGACAGCACCGGCCGGGTGTCGAGCTGGAACGCCGGCGCCCAGCGGATCAAGGGCTATGAGGCGCGGGAGATCATCGGCCAGCACTTCTCGCGCTTCTACACCGAAGAGGACCGACGCGCGGGCTTGCCCCAGCGCAGCCTGGCCATCGCCACCCGCGAGGGCCGCTTCGAAATGGAGGGCTGGCGGGTGCGCAAGGACGGCGCGCCGTTCTGGGCCCACGTGATCATCGATGCGATCCGCGACGACCAGGGCGAGGTGATCGGCTTCGCCAAGGTCACCCGCGACATCACCGAGCGGCAGCAGGCCGCCCGAGCCCTGGACGAGGCCCGCGAGGCCCTGTTCCAGGCCCAGAAGATGGAGGCGGTGGGCCAGCTCACCGGTGGCATCGCCCACGACTTCAACAACCTCCTGATGGCGATCCTGGGCAGCCTGGAGCTGCTGCGCAAACGCCTTCCGGACGATCCGGCGATCACCTACCTGGTCGACAACGCCATCCAGGGCGCCGAGCGCGGGGCCACCCTAACCCAGCGCATGCTGGCCTTCGCCCGGCGCCAGGAGCTCAAGCTCGACGCGGTGGAGGTTCCGGCCCTGGTCACCGGCATGATCGGCATCCTGGAACGTTCGACCGGTCCCTTGATCCGGCTGCACACCAGCTTCCCGGCGTCGCTGCCCTGGGTGCGCACCGATCCCACCCAGCTGGAGGCCGCCCTCCTCAACCTGACCCTCAACGCGCGCGACGCCATGCCGAACGGCGGGGTGATCACCATTGATGCGCGCGTCGAGGAGGCGGCGGGCGAGCCGGGGCTGGATCTGGCGCCCGGCCGCTATGTCCGCTTGCGCGTGGTCGACAGCGGCGAGGGCATGAGCGAGGAGACCCTGGCGCGCGCCACCGAGCCCTTCTTCACCACCAAGGGCGTCGGCAAGGGGACGGGGCTCGGCCTATCGATGGTGCACGGCCTGGCCCAGCAATCGGGCGGCGCGCTCAGGCTGAAAAGCACCCAGGGCCACGGTGCGGCGGTGGAGATCTGGCTGCCCATCGCGCTGGACCGCCCCCAGAGGGCCGTCGCCAACGACCCCTCGCCGGCCCCGGGCGATATCCCTCCCCTGAAGATCCTGGTGGTGGACGACGACGAGCTGGTGCTGATCAACACCGTGGCCATGCTGGAAGACCTGGGGCACAGCGTGCTGGCCGCCAACTCAGGCCAGGAAGCACTGGCCGCGCTGGCCGAGCACCCGAACCTGGACCTGGTGTTGACCGACTACGCCATGCCGCGCATGACCGGTCTGCAGCTGATCAAGCGGCTGCACGAGCGCGGCGCGAAGGCGGCGGTGATCCTGGCCACCGGCTACGCCGAAATCCCTGAGGGCCAAGCCGAGAACCTGCCCCGCATCGCCAAGCCCTTCAATCAGGCCACCCTCGCCCGCGCCATCGCCGGCGCTTGGCGTCCGCCCCCTGCCGCGTCCGACAAGGGCGGCGCCTAGACGCCCGCGGCCTCGATCGCCCGCCACACCGCCAGCGCCCTCCCCTCCGGCGTCCCCGGCGCGATCCGGAAAAGCTCGTATCCCAGCTCGCGATAGGCACCCTCGTGCAGCTCGCCGAACCGCCCGGCCTCTTCCAGGCCGATGCGGCGCACCTCGGTGTTGGTCATGAACCCCAGGCTCTCGATGAAGAACACCTGGCGTCGATAGACCTGCTCGCGCCGGATCCGCTCCAGCTCCCGGGTCAGGACCTCGGGGACGGCAAGGCCCAGATGGCGAGCCAGGGCCAGGGTGCAGACGGGCGAACGGTCGAACACCTGGATGGAGTCGGAGAATGTCGCGGCCAGCGCCTGGCGGCGCCGTTGGAGCCGGACGATGTCCTCGATGAACCTGGGCCGGGTCCAGGGCTCGGCGTGGCCGAGCGCCAGCTGGCGGGCGCAGACGTCCGTCGCCGCCTCCTCGACGACGGCATGGCCCGCCTGCTGCAGGGCGCGAAGGATCACGGTCTTGCCGGCGCCGGGGGCGCCGGTGAGGATGTAGCGTTGCATGGGAAATCCGGGGGCGCGCGCCGCATCGGACGCCGCAGGGTGGAGACTAACCTCGCTGGGCCCTTGGCGCATCCCCTTCCCGTCGCCAAATCCGAACATCATGGCGATCCACCAGACCGACCTGTTCGCCGATGGGCCGGCGGGGCCCGAGGGGCTGATCTATCGGCCGGACATCCTTTCGGCGGCCGAAGAGGCGGAGCTGGCGGCCCGGATCGCGGGACTGGAGCTCAAGCCATTTGAATTCCGCGGCTACCAGGGCCTCAGGCGCGTGAAGGCGTTCGGCTGGCGCTACGACTATGGCGCGCGCGCCGTCCGGGACGCCGACGCGATCTCGGACTTCCTGCAGCCGCTGCGCCGACGGGCCGCCGAGGTCGCGGGCCTCGAACCCGGACAGCTGAACCAGGCCCTGGTCACCGAATATTCGCCCGGCGCCGGGATCGGCTGGCATCGCGACAAGCCACAGTTCGCCGAGGTGGTCGGGATCTCGCTCTTGTCGGCCTGCGTCCTGCGCTTCCGGCGGCGGCGCGGCCAGGGCTGGGAGCGGGCGGCCCGGCCGGTCCAGCCGCGCTCGGCCTATGTGCTTATCGGACCGGCGCGGCGCGAGTGGGAGCACAGCATCACCCCGATGGAGCAGCTCCGCTATTCGGTGACCTTTCGCCGCCTCCTGTCGGCGCCCCTCCCCTGACGCGCCCGGCCCGGCTAGGCTGAACCCGAGTCTGGGCGGAGGCGGCCATCACCGGATCAGGATCAGCACCGCCGTCGCGGCGGCTCGGCGTCGGGACTCTGGCGGCCTTCATCGGGCCCTGCCTGCCGCTGGCCGGGCTCGGCCTGCCGATGGTGGTGCATCTGCCGAGCTACTACGCCGGACACCTGGGCCTGCCCCTGTCGGCGGTGGGCCTGGCCTTCACCTTCGTGCGGCTGATCGACATCGGCTTCGACCCGCTGCTGGGCGGGCTGATGGACCGGACCCGCTCGCGCCTGGGGCGCTTCAGGATCTGGCTGGTCCTCTCGGCCCCCGTCTTGATGCTGGCGGCCTGGATGCTGTTCATGGCCGAGCCGGGCGTGGGGCCGCTCCACCTGTGGATCTGGCTGGCGGTGGTCTATGTGGGCTTTTCGATGGGGTCGCTGGCCCAGACCGCCTGGGCCGCGGTGCTCTCGCCCGACTACCACGAGCGCTCGCGCATCTACGGCTGGTGGCAGACCGGCAACGTGCTGGGGGTCATCCTGGTGTTGCTCCTGCCGCCGATCCTGAGCCTGGGCTTCCATGCCGGCGAAGAGGCCGGGGTCAAGGCCATGGGCTGGTTCGTGATCCTGCTGCTGCCGGTGACAGTCGCCCTGGCCTGCTGGCGGGTGGGCGAACCGGACGCGCGTGCGGACTGGGTGCGGGGCCGCTTCGGGGACTATTTCCGCCTGATGCTGCGCCCGACCGTGGCGCGGCTGATCATCGTGGACCTGCTGCTGGGCTGGGCGCCGGGCGTCACCGGCATCCTCTATCTGTTCTATTTCGACCAGATCAAACACGTGCCCTCGGGCGAGGCGAACATTCTGCTGCTGGGCTTCTTCCTGGCCGGGCTGGTGTGCGGACCGATCTGGTGGGGCCTGGCGGCCCGTATCGGCAAGCACCGGGCCCTTGCGGTCTCGGCGGTGGTGATGGTGGTGGGCGAGCTGGCGGTGATGGCCATCCCCTTCCCGTCGATCGGCGTGGCGCTCCTGGTGATGGCCCTGGCCGGCAGCTCCTATTCCGGATCGCTGCTGCTGCGCGCCATGATGGCCGACGCCGGCGACGAGCTCAGGCTGGAGACCGGCCAGGATCACACGGGCCTGCTCTATGCCCTGCTCACCGCCACCACCAAGATCGGCACGGCGCTGGCGGGACTGACCTTCGTCGTCCTGGGCCTCGTCGGCTTCCATCGCGGCGGCGGCAACGGGCCCGAGGCGCTGCTGTGGCTGCAGATCATGTTCATCGGCACGCCCGTGATCGCGAGCCTGATCGCCGGCTGGGTGATCCTGGGTCATCGCCTCGATGCGCGCCGGCACGGCGAGATCCTCGCCGCCCTGGCGATCACCCCTGCCTCGCCGATCAGAGCTGTCGCCGAATGACACAAGCCCCGCACCCGCTCTTCCGGCTGATCGAGATCATGGCGCGACTGCGCGACCCCGAGCACGGCTGCCCCTGGGACATCCAGCAGACCTTCTCAACCATCGCGCCCTATACCATCGAGGAGGCCTACGAGGTCGCGGACGCCATCGAGCGGGGCGACATGGCCGAGCTGAAGGAGGAGTTGGGGGACCTGCTGCTGCAGGTGGTCTACCACGCCCGCATGGCCGAGGAGGCCGGGAGCTTCGCCTTCTCCGACGTGGCCGAGGCCATCTCCGACAAGATGATTCGCCGACATCCGCACGTCTTCGGCGCCGAGGAGGTGAAGGACGCGGAGGGCCAGAGCGCCCGCTGGGAGGCGATCAAGGCCTCAGAGCGCGCCGCCAAAATCCAGGATTCGGCGGAAAAGCCCGGCGCCCTGCACGGCGTTCCGGTGGGCCTGCCGGCCCTCACCCGCGCGGCCAAGCTGACCCACCGGGCCGCCCGCGTCGGCTTCGACTGGCCCAGCACCCGGGAAGTCATGGACAAGCTGCGCGAAGAAGTGGGCGAACTGGAGGCCGAAATCGCATCGGGCGACGTCGAGAAGGCCCGCGCGGAACTCGGCGATCTGATGTTCGTCTGCGCCAATCTGGCCCGCAAGCTCGAGGTCGAGCCCGAGGCGGTGCTGCGGGCCGCCAACGCCAAGTTCGAACGACGATTCGCCCACATCGAACGGCGCCTGGCCGAGCAGGGCTCCAGCCCCGAGGCGTCCACCCTGGAGGAAATGGACGCCCTCTGGGACGAGGCCAAGGCGGGGGAGCGCGCCTAGCCTTCCACCAGAGATTCATCCCCACTCTTAACCCTGCGTTTCTGGTCTGCGGCATACCCTTGTTCCACGATCGAACGGGCGACGGGGGCCCAAGATCGGTTCGCAAGGGGCGGCGATGCCGGATCCAGTTGAAAATCTGCTGCGTGGACCCAAGGCCTACGACCTGGCGCGTGAAGCCATGGGGGCCATGGAGAAGCAGCGCGTCTGGCCCACGCCCCTGAACTACGAAATCTACCTGCATTGCGTGGAGGATCCCGACGGCCCGCTGGCCCAGGAGATCGCCCGCCTCGCCGCCGTCGGCGAGCCTCTGACCGAAACCATCGCCGAGGAGCTGGCCGCCTCGTACCTGCCCAAGGCCCGGCTCAACGAACAGATCCGCGACGCCGGGGACCAGCTGAGCAAGGAATTGGAGGCGGTCGCCAAGGCCATCACCACGGCCCAGAAGTCGTCGAGCAACTACGGCCAGACCCTGGCCGACGTCTCCAAGGAGCTGTCGACCTCCGACATGCCGCCGGCGCTGCAGACCCTGGTCGAGACCCTGTCGTCGGCGACCCGCAAGGTCCAGCGCGAGAACCTGACGCTGGAGAAGCAGCTCAAGGAATCCACCTCCGAGGTGGACCGCCTGCGCGAGCACCTGGAGCAGGTGCGCCGCGACGCCACCACCGACGCCCTGACCAACCTAGCCAACCGCAAGGCCTTCGACGACGAGTTGGAACGGGCCTGCGCCGAATCGGTCGCCTCCGGCCAGCCGCTGACCCTGGCGGTGATCGACATCGACCACTTCAAGAACTTCAACGACACCTGGGGCCACCAGACCGGCGACCAGGTGATCCGCTATGTGGCCAGCGTGATCGGCCGCATGGCGCCGCCGCCTCGATTCGCCGCGCGTTATGGCGGGGAGGAGTTCGGCCTGATCTTCCCCGGTGAGAGCGCCGCCATGGTGCGCAAGACGCTCGAGGAAATCCGCGAGGAAGTCTGTTCTCGCACCCTGCGCCGGCGCTCGACCAACGAGGAGCTGGGCGCCGTGTCGGTGTCGGCCGGCTACGCCGAGCGGCGTCCGCGCGAAAGCCCCCACAGCCTGATGGAGCGCGCCGACCAGGCCCTCTACGATTCCAAGCGCTCCGGCCGCAACCGCGTCAGCGCCGCGCCGCGAGCGGACAGCGAAGCGGCTTAGACCCCCGGGAATTCGCCTAGGGACCGCGCTTTCGCCCCTTCTCCGCCCGCTTCCTGAACGCCGCGTCCAGCGCGAGGCGGCCCCATTCGGCGGCGGCCTCCGGGGATTCCAGCGCTTCCTCGGGAATGCGCCAGTAGCCGAGCTCGAGCTCCTCGCCGGTCTTCAAGGGATAGCGGAACGGCTGCGAGCCCGCCGCTTCGAACGTCGCGCGGGTCTCGGCGTCGGCCCGGAGGTAGATGGTCTCGTCACGGTCGAGGAGCGCGAACATCAGCTCGTCGGCATAGATCCCGGCGCCGCCGAACATCGAGCGCACGCGCACGGTCCCGAGCATGCCGAACAGGTCCTGCAGATGGTCAAGAAAGCCCGGGCTGACCTTCATCGGGTCAACCGTTCAGCGCTCCCGGATCGGCCGGGGTGATGGTGACGCTCTCGCCGCAGCCGCAGGCGTCGGTCTCGTTGGGATTGCGGAACACGAACCTGGCGGCCAGCTTGCCCTCTTCGTAGTCGATCTCCGAACCGATCAGGAACAGCACCGACTTGGGCTCCACGAAGATGGTCACGCCTTTGTCTTCGACCGTCTCGTCCAGCGGCTCGGGCCCATCGGCGTAGTTGAGGACATATTCCTGGCCGGCGCAGCCGCCATTCTTCACCCCCACGCGCAGGCCCACGTAGGGCTTCTCCGCCTTGGTCAAGATCTCGCGCACGCGCTCGGCGGCCCGGTCCGTGATGGTGACGAGTTTGGGGCGCGGGCGCCTGGGGCGCCGCTCGGTCTGGGGTTGGATCGAACCATCCATCGTCAGAACATGTTCAATTGGAGCTTGGCCTCGTCCGACATGCGCGAAGGATCCCACGGAGGATCGAACACAAGGTTGACGACGCACGAGCGGATGCCCGGGACGCTCATCACCGCTTCCTCGACCCAGCCCGGCATGTCGCCGGCGACCGGGCAACCGGGCGCGGTCAGGGTCATCTCGACCACCACGTCCTTCTCGTCGGAGAGGTCCACCTTGTAGACCAGCCCCAGCTCGTAGATGTCGACCGGGATCTCCGGGTCGTAGACGGTCTTCAGCTTGTCCACGAGCTGATCGGTGATGGCGTCGAGCTCAGACTGGCTGATCGCCGATCCGGGCTCGGAGGCCGTCTGTTCAGGCTTGAAGTTGGCGTCGTCCATGGCTCACGCGAAAAATGTGCGGGCTCGGCCGAGAGCGTCCACGAACGCATCGGCCTCGTCCAGGGTGTTATATAGGGCGAAGGAGGCCCGGGCGCTCGATGTCACGCCGAAACGCCGCATCAGGGGCTCGGCGCAATGCGTGCCGGCCCGGACGGCGACGCCGTAGCGGTCGAGGATCTGGGCGATGTCGTGGGCGTGGGCCCCCTCGACGTTGAAGGCGAAGATGGCGCCCTTGCCAGGCGCCTGGCCGATCGGCCTCAGCCAGTTGGCGCCGTTCAGCCCCTCGACCACCCGCTGATAGAGCGCCCGCTCGTGGACGGCGGCGGCCTCGCGGTCGATGCCTTCCAGCCACTCTATGGCGGCCCCCAGGCCCACGGCCTCGACGATGGCGGGCGTGCCGGCCTCGAACCGGTGCGGCGGGTCGGCATAGGTGATCTCGTCCTGCGTGACCACGCCGATCATCTCGCCCCCGCCCTGGTAGGGCGGCAAGGCGGCCAGGCGCTCGGCCTTGCCGTAGAGAGCGCCGATGCCGGTCGGGCCATAGAGCTTGTGGCCGGAGAAGGCGTAGAAATCGACGTCCAGGGCCTGCACGTCGACGTTCAGGTGGACGATGGCCTGGCAGCCGTCCAGCAGCACCGGCGCGCCGACGGCGTGGGCGGCCTCGATGATCTCGCGCGCCGGATTGATCGTCCCCAGCACGTTGGACATGTGCGAGATGGCGACCATCCGCGTCCTGGGCCCCAGCAGGGCGCGATAGGCGTCCATGTCGAGCCGGCCGTCGTCGGTGACGGGGACGAACCTCAGCACCACGCCCTGGCGTTCGCGCAGGAAGTGCCAGGGCACGATGTTGGCGTGATGCTCCATCTGCGAGAGCACGATCTCGTCGCCGGCGACCAGCGAACGGCCGAAGGACGCGGCCACCAGGTTGATCGCCTCGGTGCCGCCCTTGGTGAAGACGATCTCGGAGGTCGAGGCCGCATTGAGCAGCCGGGCCACCGAGGCGCGGGCGCGCTCGTAGGCCTCGGTGGTCTCGTTGGCCAGGGTGTGCAGGCCGCGGTGGACGTTAGAGTAGGAGGTCTCCATCAGCCGGGTCATGGCGTCCATGACGGCCCGTGGCTTCTGGGACGAGGCGGCGTTGTCCAGGTAGACCAGCGGCCGGCCGTTCACCTGGCGCTTCAGGATGGGAAACTGCTCGCGGACCGACTCGGGATCGAAGCTCATGGCGCCGCTCCCAGCCGGGCGGCGATCCACTGGTGGGCCAGCTCGCGCGCCTGGATGTGCTCGATCCCGTCGGCGACCTCGGCCAGGAAGGCGGCGATCAGCATGGACCGCGCCTCGGCCTCCGGGATGCCGCGCGAGCGGGCGTAGAACAGCGCCTCCTCATCCAGCGCGCCGACCGTGTTGCCGTGGGCGCAGGCCACGTCGTCGGCCCAGATCTCGAGCTCCGGCTTGGCGTCGACCTCGGCGCGGTCCGACAGCACCAGGGCGTGGTGGCCCATCTTGGCGTCCGTCCCGTCCGCGCCCGGCAAGACCACGATGCGGCCCTGGAAGACGCCGCGGGCCTGGTCGTCGACCGTGCCCTTGGTCAGCTGGCGGGTCTCGCCGCCCGGCTCCAGATGTTCGACGTGGGTGGTCTGGTCCGAATGGCGCTGGCCGGTCAGCAGATAGACCCCGTCGAGCCGCACCTCGGCCGCCCCGCCGTGATGGCGGACGCGGGTCTCGAAGCGCTGGCGCTTGGCGCCGGAGGCCAGGACCGTCTGGTGGAAGTGGGCCCCCGCAGCCAGCTCGACCTCGGTCAGGCCGACCGAGATGGCGTCGGCCGCGTCGGCCAGCAGCACCACCCGCTCCAGCCGCGCGCCCTCGCCTATCCGGATCGGGAAGCGCGCGTCGGCGACATAGCCGGAGGCGTGGCCCTCGAAGCTGTCGATCAGCAAGAGCCGCCCGTTCGCCGGCACGTCGAGCGACCGCTCCAGCGCGTGGGCGGTCCCGTCCGTGGCCGACACGAACCGGCGCAGCCGCATGCCTTCGGAGGCCGGCGCGCCGTCGTCCTCGATCAGCCGGCCGTTGGCGAACACGACCACCGGTTCGCGCAAGGCGGCCAGGGCGGGATTGGCCGCGACGCTCGCGACCTCCGGCGACGCCGGCGGCGCCACGCGGATCAGGCCCCGCAGGTCGGTCCAGCGCCAGTCCTCGTCGCGCCGGCCGGGCAGACCGGAGAGGTCGCCGGTTCTCAGGGCGGACGCCAGGCTCATGCCGGCTCCTTGGCGAACTTGTCGTAGCCCTCGCGCTCGAGCTCGTGCGCCAGCTCCGGGCCGCCGGAGGCGACGATGCGGCCGCCCGCCAGCACGTGCACCCGGTCGGGCCGCACATAGTCGAGCAGCCGCTGGTAGTGGGTGATCAGCAGCATGCCGCGGCCCGGCGCGCGCAGGGCGTTGATGCCTTCCGACACGATGCGCAGGGCGTCGATGTCGAGGCCGGAATCGGTCTCGTCGAGAATCAGGAATCGCGGCGAAAGCATCGCCATTTGAAGGATTTCCATCCGCTTCTTCTCGCCGCCCGAGAAGCCGACGTTCAGCGGCCGGCGCAGCATCTCGAAGTCCATCTTCAGCTTGGCGGCGTTCTCGCGCGCCAGCTTCAGGAAGGCGGGCGCCGTCATCTCGGCCTCGCCGCGCGCCTTGCGCTGGGCGTTCAGGGCGGTGCGGATGAAGGTCAAGGCCGGCACGCCCGGGATCTCCAGCGGATACTGGAACGACAGGAAGAGCCCCCGGGCCGCCCGCTCGTTGGCTTCCAGCGCCAGCAGGTCCTCGCCGTCCAGGGTCACCGAACCCCCGGTGACCACATAGCCGTCGCGGCCGGTCAGCACATAGGACAGCGTCGACTTGCCCGCCCCGTTGGGCCCCATGATGGCGTGCACCTCGCCCGCGGGCACCTCCAGCGAGAGGCCCCTGATGATCTCCTTGCCCGCCGTGCCGGCGTGAAGGTCACTGATGCTCAGCATACTCACTCGACGTCCTCGTATTGGACCAGGAGGCTGGCCAGGGCGTGCTCGATGTCCGGAATGGACTTGACCTCGATGGTCTCGATCACCGGATCGAAGGCGCTCTTGATCTCGTAGGTCAGGTGGAAGTCACCGGCGTGATCGACGCTGGCGCGGATCAGGATGGGCCCCGGATCGATCTGCAGCTCGTCGCCGTTCAGCTCGACCTCGCCGTGGATCGCGTCGCGCAGTTCCTCGTCCTCCATGATCTGATGGAACAGCGCCTTGAGCTGGGCGTAGGCGACCTCGTGTGGCCGCGCCTCGGCCTCGAGCGCTTCTCTCTTGCGGATCCGCTCGGCGGTCAGGGACTCCTTCAGCGACATGCGGCTCAGTCCTCTCCGTCCCAGTACTCGGCGGGCGTCAGGAGACCGCGCTTCTTGAAGGTGGCGTTCTCCGGATGGACCCCCTTGGCGCCGACCCCCACGCCGATCTTGCCGGAGTCCGGATACTCGACGAGGTCCGCCGGCGGCACGTTGCTGAGCCCAAGGTAGCGCAGCACTTCGCCGCCGGTGTTGATGATCTGATGGGCGTCGCCGCCAGCCGGGGCGCCCAGGCAATCGCCGGCGCGCACCGGGATGCGGGCCTCGCCGATCCGGTATTCGCCCGCGCCCGACAGGATCACGAACATTTCGTCGCAGCCGTGGTGGCGATGGAACGGGAAGGCGGTCTTCCCCGGCGGCACCACGTGCAGCATGCAGCCCAGCGTGCTGAGGCCCAGCTGCAGGGCGATTTCCCCGGTCTGCACCGCGAAGCGATCGCCGTGGGACAGCGAGTCCAGCGCAATGTCGGCGACGTTGATGACAGGCTGGGTGTCGAGGCTCATCCGACGCTCCCTTCCAGCGAGATCGCCACCAGCTTCTGGGCTTCGACGGCGAATTCCATCGGCAGCTCCTGCAGCACGTCGCGGACGAAGCCGTTGACCAGCAGCTGCACCGCCTCCTCCTGCGAAAGTCCGCGCTGCATGGCGTAGAACAGCTGGTCTTCCGACAGCTTGGTGGTGGTGGCCTCGTGCTCGAACCTGGCCGAGCCGTTGCGCGCCTCGATGTAGGGCGTGGTGTGCGCCGCGCACGACTTGCCGATCAGCAGGGAGTCGCACTGGGTGAAGTTGCGCGCGCCCTTGGCCTTGGGATGGGCCGAGACCAGGCCCCGGTAGGTGTTGGACGAGCGGCCGGCCGAGATGCCCTTGGCGATGATCCGCGAGCGGGTGTTGGCGCCAAGGTGGATCATCTTGGTGCCGGTGTCGGCCTGCTGGAAGTGGTTGGTGATGGCGATGGAGTAGAACTCGCCCGAGCTCCCCTCCCCGCGCAGGATGCAGGACGGGTACTTCCAGGTGATGGCCGAGCCGGTCTCCACCTGGGTCCAGCTGACCTTGGAGCGGTCGCCGCGGCAGTCGGCGCGCTTGGTGACGAAGTTGTAGATGCCGCCCTTGCCCTCGGCGTCGCCCGGGTACCAGTTCTGGACGGTCGAATATTTGATCTCGGCGTCGTCCAGCGCCACCAGTTCGACCACGGCCGCGTGCAGCTGGTTCTCATCGCGCTTGGGGGCTGTGCAGCCCTCCAGGTAAGAGACGTAGGCCTCCTTGTCGGCGATGATCAGGGTGCGCTCGAACTGGCCGGTCTCTTCCGCATTGATGCGGAAATAGGTCGACAGCTCCATCGGGCACCTGACGCCCGGCGGCACATAGACGAACGAGCCGTCCGAGAAGACCGCCGCGTTCAGGCAGGCGAAGTAGTTGTCCGACACCGGCACCACCGAGCCCAGGTACTTGCGCACCAGCTCCGGATGGTTCTGCAGGGCCTCGGAGATCGAGCAGAAGATCACCCCCGCCTCGGACAGCTCCTTCTTGAAGGTGGTCACCACCGAGACGCTGTCGAACACCGCGTCCACGGCGTACCTGGGCGCCCCCTTCACCCCGGCCAGGACTTCCTGCTCCTTCAAGGGGATGCCGAGCTTGGCGTAGGTCTCCAGGAGCTGGGGATCGACCTCGTCCAGGCTGGCGGGACCGTCCTTCGCCTTGGGGGCGGCGTAATAGTAGATGTCCTGGTAGTCGATCCGGGGGAACTTCAGGCGGGCCCAGTCCGGCTCCTCCATCGACAGCCAGCGCTCGAAGGCGGCGAGGCGCCATTCGAGCATCCACTCGGGCTCGTTCTTCTTGGCCGAGATGAAGCGGACCGTGTCGGTGGTCAGACCGCGCGGCGCGAACTCCTGGACGATGTCGGTGCTGAAGCCGTGCTTGTAGGTCTCCAGGTCAGCGACGTGATCGATGGTCTGACGGACAGCCGGCATCTCAAGCCTCAACCAATGGACGCGCGCGGGCGGCCTGCCGCGCATGAGCTTCGAGCCACGCTTCCACGAACCTTCGCCAATCGGCCTCGGTGGTGGCCCAGCCGCCCGAGACCCTCAGGCTGCAGCCGCCGAGATCGCCGTGACCCATGGCCTCGACCACGTGGCTGGACTTCACCTTGCCCGACGAGCAGGCGGCGCCGGCGCTGACCATGACGCCTGACAGGTCGAGGGCGATCACCTGCAGGTCGGAGGTGAAGCCAGGGGTCGCGAAACACAGGGTGTTGGAGAGCCGGGGCGTGGCCTCGCCCAGGACGGTCACGCCCGCCTCGGCCTTCAGCCGCTCGGCGGCCGCATCGCGCCATGCGGCCTGATCCAGTACGCCGGACGCCGCCACGGCCCTGGCCGCCGCGCCGAAGCCGCAGATGCCCGAGAGGTTCTCCGTGCCCCCCCGCCGGCCGCGCTCCTGGCCGCCGCCGAAGGCCCGGCGGGTCAGCTCGACATCGCAGGCGACGATCAGGGCGCCCGAGCCCTGCGGACCGCCGATCTTGTGGGCGGAGATGGCGAGGGTGTCGGCGGGGATGGCGTCGATGGGGATCTTGCCGGCGGCCTGCACCGCGTCGACGTGCAGCCAGCCCTCGGCCTCGTGCACCAGGGCGGCGATCTCGGTCACCGGCTGGATCACGCCGGTCTCGTTGTTGGCGGCCATAACGGCGACGAACGGACGCCCGTCCTCGGCCCTCCAGTCCTTCAGCGTCCGGGCCAGCCAATCCAGATCGGCGACTCCGTTACCATCCACCGGCCAGAGTTCGACGGCCACGCCGGAGGCGGCGGCGGTGTCCAGCACGCTGGCGTGTTCGGTGGCGCCTATGATCAGACGGCGGCTTCCGGCCCTGACCGCGCTCTCGATGGCCAGGGCGTTGGCCTCCGAGCCGCCGGAGGTGAAGACAACATCCTGGGGCCTCGAGCCCGCCAGGGTCGCGACGGCCTCGCGGGCCTCCTCGATCATGGCCCGCGCCGCCCGGCCGGCGGCGTGCACCGATGAGGCGTTGCCGCCCAGCCGCAGCGCCGCCATCACCGCGGCCTCGGCCTCGGGCCGGACCACGGAGGTGGCGTTGTAGTCGAGATAGACGCGTCCGCTCATGCCGCCGCCGGGGCGCCTTGCGACGCCGCCTCCCGGGCCTGGCCCCGGCCCAGGCGGCCGGAGATCACGTCCTCCAGGGTCACGCTGGCCAGGTAGTCGTGGATGTGGCGTCCGAGGTCGTCCCACAGGTCGTGGGTCAGGCAGCGGGCCCCGCCCGGCATGCAGCCCGCCGGGCCCGAGCCGCAGCGCACGGCCTCCAGCGGCTCGTCCACGGCGGTGACGATCTCGGCGACGGGCGTCTGGGCCGCCGCGCGCGCCAGGCGATAGCCGCCGCCGGGGCCCCGCACGCTCTTCACCAGGCCGCTGCGGCGCAGGCGCGCGAACAGCTGCTCCAGATAGGGCAGCGAGATGTCCTGGCGCTGGGCGATGTCGGCCAGGGTCACCGCGCGCTCGCCCCCGCCGCGCTTGGCGAGGTCGGCCATGGCCATCACGGCGTAACGGCCCTTGGTGCTGAGGCGCATGACTGAAACCTCTCCGCAGAATTCCCGCGCATCGGCAGCGGCTTGTGATACAACCCGCGACTTTCGCGCCGGGGCCACGCTCGGGCGAAGCGGACCGGGACTTAGGAAAACCAACTGTGGCAGTCAAGTATTCCGCTTCCTATCTGAGGCGGGGTTTTCCTGGAATGGACGAGACAAGATGCCAGAAGTGATTCTGACCGGCGCCGCCGGCCGGATCGAAGGACGCTACTCCGCCGGCAAGGATCCGAGCGCGCCGATCGCCCTGATGCTGCACCCGCACCCCAAGGCGGGCGGGCAGATGAACAATCCGGTGACGGTGCAGCTGTTTCACCTGTTCATGAAGCGCGGCTTCTCGGTGCTGAGGTTCAACTACCGCGGCGTGGGCAAGAGCCAGGGCGAGTTCGATTCCGGCATCGGCGAGCTGGCCGACGCCGCCTCGGCGCTCGACTGGCTGCAGTCGTCGAACCCCACGGCCTCGCAGTGCTGGGTCGCCGGCTATCAGTTCGGGGCCTGGATCGGCATGCAGCTCCTGATGCGGCGGCCCGAGACGGACGGCTTCATCTCCATCACTCCGCCGACCAACATGTACGACTTCAGCTTCCTGGCGCCCTGCCCGGCGTCGGGCCTGATCCTGCACGGCGGCAACGACACGGTGGTGCCGCCGGTCGAGGTCGAGCGCGTGGTCTCCAAGCTGCGCACCCAGAAGGGCATCGTCATCGACTATGAGGTGACGCCGGGGGCGACCCACTACTGGGCCGAGAACCTGCCGGACGTGGAGCAGCGCGTCGGCGCCTACCTCGACAAGAGATTGAAGGCCTCGGAGGGCTAGCAGCCCGTGCTCCGCGGCCGGCCCGACCTCATCCGCTTCGTGGCCGCCCGGGTTCTCGGCGGCATGGCCATGCAGATGACCAGCACGGCGCTCGGCTGGCTGGTCTACGCCCGCACCCACAGCGCCTACGCCCTGGGACTGGTGGCCCTTTTCCAGTTCATCCCGGCGATCCCGCTGGTGGCCGCGACCGGGCACGTCGCCGACAACTTCGACCGCCGGCGGGTGGTCGCCGCCGCCCTCCTCGCGCAGATCGCCGCGGCGGCGGCCCTCTTCGCCTTCGACCGGTCGAGCCTCGGCATGGGCTGGCTCTACGCCCTGGTCCTGGTGATCGGCGCCGCCGGCGCCTTCGGGCCGCCGGCCCAGCAGTCCCTGCTGGCCACCCTGGTCCCCGCCGAGGAGATCAGCCAGGCCGTGGCGTTCAGCTCGTCCACCAACCAGCTGGCGGTGATGGTCGGGCCGGCCCTGGGCGGGGTGGCCTATGCCTTGGGCGGCGCCTTGACCTTCGTCATGGCCGCCGCGCTGCAAGCTGTCGCCCTGGTCCTGATGCTGCTGATCGAGCCGCGGCCGATCGCCCGCGACACCTCCGGCGCCGGAGTGTGGGAAAAGGCCTTCGCGGGCCTGGCCTATGTGAAGTCCAATCCGATCCTGCTGGGCGCCATCACGCTCGATCTGTTCGCCGTGATCCTGGCGGGCGTGACTTCCCTGCTGCCCATCTTCGCGCGCGACATCCTGCATTCCGGGCCGATCGGCCTTGGCGCGCTGAGAAGCGCCCCGGCCGTGGGCGCCCTGGCCGTCGGCTTCGTGCTGTCGCGCTGGCCGATCCGGCGGCACGCGGGCCTGTTGATGATCTGGGCGGTCGGCGCTTTCGGCGCGACGACGGCGCTGTTCGGCCTGTCGCGCAGCTTCCCGCTCTCGATCCTGATCCTGGTGGCCACCGGCGGCTTCGAAATGGTCAGCGTGGTGGTGCGCCAGACCCTGGTGCAGGTGGCCACGCCCGACGAGATGCGCGGCCGGGTCAGTGCGGTGAGCTCGGTGTTCATCTCCGGCTCCAACCGGCTGGGCGACTTCGAAAGCGGGGTGGTGGCGGGGCTGGTGGGCGCGCCCGCCTCGGCGGTGATCGGCGGCGTGGGCGCCATGCTGGTGGTGCTCGCCACCGCGATCCTGGCGCCCCGGTTCCGCAAGGCCGACCGGCTGAGCCCGGCCTTGGCCAGGACCGCCGAGCCCTATGCCGCCGACGAGATCGCCGCGGCTCAGTAGACGAAGGGGAGCAGCCGCCAGGTCCTAGATCTGTAGGCGTCCCAGGCCGGGCCGAACTCCGAGGCCAGCATCTTCTCCTCGGCCTGGATCCGGCCGACCACCGGGATCAGGGTCAGCGCCCCCAGCACCAGGCCCACGCCCGAGCGGAACACCAGCGCCCATCCCAGCGCGGTCACGATCATGCCGAGGTAGCTGGGATTGCGGATAACGCGGTAGATGCCGGTGGTCACCAGCTCGTGCCCGGGCTGGATGGCCACCAGGCCGCTGAAGCGGCGGCCGAGCACGAAGACCGGCCAGAGCCGCAGCGCGCCGCCGGCGGCGTAGATCGCCAGGCCCACCCAGCGCAGCGTGTCGCCATCCAGCGTCCAGAAACCGATGCGGTCGGTGTAGGCCGGCGCCCAGGCGCCCAGGACCCCGGACACACCGAAGGCCCAGAACACCCAGCGGTTGGCGCGGTCCTCGCGCTTGCCCGGGCTCAGGTTGCCCTGGGTGAACATCGCCGCCACGACCATGGCGAAGGTGATGACCAGCATGAGGAGCGTGCGCATCGCAGGCGGACCCTTCCGGCGGCGGGTCGGCCGCCGCGCCGCAGTCTGCGCCCTCGCCCGCCCGCCATAAAGGAGAACGCATGAACACGCCGCAAAGGGCCCGGGCGAGGCGACCCGAACGTCGTGCTGCTGCAGACCCGGGCGAGGCGGCGTTGCCGGCCACCCGGCCGATCGGATCATCGTCCGTCGCAGGCCAGGGTGAAGGCGGGCAACCGGTCGGGCTCGGGAGGTTTCGCAGGGCGCCGCCAAAACCCGCGCGCCGTATTTTCACCGTATTTTACGGTGGACGCGGCTCCAGCCGAGCTTCTGCCGAGGGATCCCGTCCTGGTCGTCCACAGGCGCTCCTTTGCTCCAGGCCATCGGCGGATGCTCGCAGACGAGGACGCCCCGTTAGGGGGGCGCCAAGCGGGCGAAGCACGGCGCGCCTGGCCGCCGGGCGCCGCAAGCTGGGGGCGGGCCGTCAATAATGACTCTGACCCCTTTTCTCCCCCGCGTCGTACCCCTTGGGGTCGGTCTGCATAAACCAAGCCCTCTGACGACACGGCGTCGTAGAGGGGGCCTTCTTCCTGCGACTTTCAAGGCCTTGTAGCCCTGACACCGGGACATGCGCTTATGACGCTAAGGCGGTTCTGACGGATCGGAACTGAACCGGAAATGCCAACTTACTGCAAACCCACCGTATACCCCAACAACTTTTCTCTAGCAGTCGGCTCCAACCAAGAATGAGGCATCAAATAGCCTTGTCTTAGGTATCGTGATAACGCCTCCCTCATAATTACTACCCGACCGTTTGGCCCCTTAAATTGTTGGCCGTCGCCGTGTAAAGCTCTAAGGAGCCTCCTGTACACGGATGCCACGTCCGGCGGAGATTTTCTGATTTCTAGATCAGGTCCGAATAGCCAAGTCGGATAGGAGTCCAACTCTCCCCAACCTAAACGGTGTCTGATTTCCACCTCTGCCAGGTAGAATGATAAGGATAGGCCCGCGAAATTTATCCGCGGCTTCAAATCATAATAAATCGTTCTATCGACTGTGTTAATTCGGCGATCTACCCTCAAAGGACCAAAGATCCATTCTGGTTTCGTAAGATAGACGCTTGCCCGGTCCAAGGGTAGGAGTGCTTCCGGTGGCTGCAAATTGACGCCGAAAGAAGGATAGCGCCAATTATGTAGGATTTGGAGTCCCTGCCGGTCTAATTCCAGACACAGGGCAGCCCTGTCGTCAGGATGCAAGATGAGTTCTACAGATGCCACTCCGAACCTCTTGTGTCAGTTCCCCACCCAAGGCACCGGTGGACCAGGAAGCTTCCAGACCTCACACTCTATACCGCAACGTTTATAGTCCTCCTTCTTCTGCTGAACCCGAATATCATTGGGTCGACGCTCGGACTCGACCACGTGGGTAGTCACGCCATTCTGATCCCGAACCTGATTATCGGGTCGACGCGAAATTCGTTCGCCATTAGACGTTTCTTTGATGCCTCTTTCGGTTTCAACAGTCGAGCCCGGATGAGCATCCGCGATCTCCTGCGCCCGGTCACGTCCGGGCCCCTGAACATCTGCCTGATGGTCCGGCTTGTCCTTAGCGCCATAGGGATTAGGCGGCTCCGCTGGAGTATCAGCAGCCGGAACCTCGCTCTGAGCGTCGTTACTCCCATGCTTTGCCGTTAAGGCGACGGCTTCTGGACCATTGCCGGTGGGATCGACCTTATCTATCGGATCATCATCGACATACGCATACAAATTCAGCCCCGCGTCATACCCCTTGGGGTCGGTTTGCATAAACCGCCCGATGCCGGGCATGTAGTCCCTGGCCCGGTAGTCGTAGGCCGCGACGTCCGGGATCCAGGCTTGGCCGGTGTATTGGAAGCGGCCTGAGTTGGACGATCCCGGCTGGCCGTACTCGTCGTAGCTGTCGATGTTGGCGGCGGGGATGGAGCCGGCGCTATCGGCCCAGGCGATGATCGAGCCCTGGTGGTCGCCCAGCAGCCATCTGCGGCTGGATCCCTCGTACCAGACCAGCGGCTCATCGACGCCCGGGCCAGGGACGTAGCGGCGGAGCAGATTGCCCGAGCCGCCAGAGCGAGCCGTCCGGATAATAGGCGAGGCTGGCGCCCGGCGAGCCCGACATCGCCGTCAGCCGGTTCTCGGAGTCGTAGCTGAACACCCGTGCGCTTGCGCGCAATCGCCGCGGAGGCGTCTCGACTCGAGAAATCCCTAAGGTTAGCCCCATCTTAGCCACGACTTCTTCGGTCGCACGCGAGCTGGATCGGTGCGAGCATCAGGCCAGCACCCTTGCCTATTGCTTTGACTTTGCTTCATAACTCGCCCGCGTCTGGGGTGGGGCTCCCGAAACCGACATGGACCGCCTAGCGAGGCTGCGCCTTTCGCTCGAGCGCTTGTTTCCAGAGCGGCATCTCTATGTCCGCTCCGGCGGGCAGATCCGCGGCTTCGTGCTCAGCACCTCCAAACAGGCCTCGGCCGCGACGATGGTCGCCCTCTTGGCGCTGTGGCTGGGCGTCAGCTCGGCCGCCACCTTCTCGGGCATGCTGCAGATGGGCTCGGGCGACCAGGCCGCGCTCAAAGTCAGGGCCTATTACGAACGCCTGATCGCCGACCGCCAGGCCCGGCTGAACAGCGCCGTCGCCGAACTCAGCCAGAACTCCGGATCGGTGGAGGACCTGGCCAAGGCCATCGAGCAGCGCCATCAGGCGCTGTCGCTGCTGCTGGCGCCGCTGCGGGGCGAACAGGACGCCGCCGCCCAGCTCGCGCCCCTGAAGGCGCCGGCGTCCGCCTCGGCGATGGACCGGGTCAGGTTCGTCGGCATGGACCAGGAGCGTCTGCTCGACCAGGCCGAGAGCTTCGCCAAGAGCCGCGCCGACCGGCTGCGGCTGGCCATGAGGCTGGCGGGCCTGGACCCCGGCGCGCTGATCGCCCATGCCTCGGGCGGCCTCGGCGGCCCGCTGATAGACGGCAAGGATCCCAAGGCCCTGGCCGCGGTGCTCGACGTGGACGAGGGCTTCGCCAGCCGCATCCAGCATGCCGCCGCGACCCTCGACGAGATGCGCACCCTGTCGAACGCGGCCCAGAAGGTGCCATTGGCCGTGCCGACGCGGAACACCTCGCGCAGCTCGGGCTTCGGCGTGCGCTTCGATCCCTTTACGGGACGCCCGGCGTTCCATTCCGGGCTGGATTTCGCCGGACCCTTGTCCACGCCGATCTATGCCACGGCGCCGGGCGTGATCTCCTTCACGGGCGTGCGCACCGGCTACGGCAACACCATCGAGATCGATCACGGCGGGGGCTTCAAGACCCGCTACGCGCACCTTCAGGCCATTGCAGTGGAAGTTGGCCAGAGAGTTGCAGTGGGCCAACGCATCGGGGCCATGGGGTCAACAGGACGCTCCACGGGCCCGCATCTGCACTATGAGATCTGGGTCGACGGCAAACCGCAGAACCCGGATCGGTTCCTGAGGGCTGGTGAATATGTTCAGCAAGACGAGTAAGCCTGCTCCGCGTCCCGCGCCGCAGTCGCGTCCCGCCGCCGCGCCGCCCCAGCCGCTGGAGCCCGCCGCCGTTCGCCGCAACCCAACCGCGGTTTCGGTGATCGGCAAGGACATCACCGTCGAAGGCGGCGTCACCGGCGAGGGTGAAGTCCACATCGACGGCGTGGTGCGCGGCGACGTCCGCGTGGGGCGCCTGTCGATCGGGGAAAGCGGCCACGTCGAAGGCACGGTCTCGGCCGAGCTGGTCGAGGTGCGCGGCAAGGTGGTCGGGGCGGTCACCGCCAAGCAGATCCGCCTGTTCGCGTCCGCGCACGTCGACGGCGACATCACCCACGAGCAGCTGGCGATGGAAACCGGCGCGTCCTTCCAGGGCCGCAGCCTGAAGTTCCAGCGTCCGACCGCCCAGCGGGAGGCCGTTTCGCCGGTCAGCGACGTGATCAACCTCGCGGCCGGCCAGAACTGATCCTGGACGCGCCTTAGGCCTCCGGCTCGTCGCGCTCGGCGCCCACGCGCTGGGCCAGGGCCGCGCCCATGAAGCTGTCCAGATCGCCGTCCAGCACGCCCTGGGTGTCGGAGGTCTCCACCTCCGTGCGCAGGTCCTTCACCAGCTGGTACGGCTGCAGCACGTACGACCGGATCTGGTGGCCCCAGCCGATGTCGGTCTTCTGGTCCTCGACCGCCTGGGCGGCCGCCTCGCGCTTCTGCAGCTCTCGTTCGTAGAGCCTCGCCTTCAGCATCTTCCAGGCCTGGTCGCGGTTCTGGTGCTGAGAGCGCTGGTTCTGGCAGGCCACCACCACGCCGGTGGGGATGTGGGTCAGGCGCACCGCCGAATCGGTCTTGTTGACGTGCTGGCCGCCCGCGCCGGACGCGCGGTAGGTGTCGGTGCGCACGTCCGACGGATTGATCTCGATGTTGATGGTGTCGTCGATGACGGGATAGACCCAGGCCGAGGCGAAGGAGGTGTGGCGGCGGGCGTTGGAATCGAAGGGCGAGATGCGCACCAGCCGGTGCACGCCGGCCTCGGTCTTCAACCAGCCGTAGGCGTTGGTTCCCTTGATCTGCAGCGTCGCCGACTTGATCCCGGCCTGTTCGCCGGGGGTTTCCTCGACCACTTCGACTTGCATGCCGTGAGCGTTGGCCCAGCGGCTGTACATCCGCTCCAGCATCTCGGCCCAGTCCTGGGACTCGGTGCCCCCGGCCCCGGCGTTGATCTCGATGTAGCAGTCGTTGCCGTCGGCCTCGCCCGACAGCAGGGCCTCCAGCTCGGCCCGCGCGGCCCGATCCTGCAGCCGCTTCAGCTCCGCGATCGCCTCCTGGAAGGAGGCTTCATCGCCCTCGGCGTCGGCCAACTCGGCGAAGTCCACAGCGTCGGCCTTGCCGGTTTCCAGCGCCCTCACCGCATCGACCTGCGCGGCCAGGCGGTTGCGCTCGCGCATCAGGGCCTGGGCCTCCTCGGGCCTGTCCCAGAGCGTGGGGTCTTCCGAGCGCGCGTTCAGCTCGTCCAGCCGCCTTAGCGCCGGATCCCAGTCAAAGTCGCCTCCTGAGCAGGTCTACCGACCGCTCGATGTCGGCCGCAGCGGCCTCGACATCCGCTCGCATGGATTCGGATCCTTGCTGTTGGGGGACCGCGAGATAGGGCCTGGAGCGCCTTCAGGCAAGCGAAGGCTTCAGTAAAGGCCGCTCAGGTCCTGCTGCGCGGGCTTGGGGGTCGGCGGCGGGGGCGGCGGAGGCTGGGCCGCGGCCGCGGCGTTGTCGGCGCCGGAGATCTTCCCGTTCGGCCAGACCCGGTTGTAGGGCTGGGGTCCCACCAGCGGCTTGCCGCCCGGCTGGGTCCCGTTGCGGAAGGCCTCGTTGCGGCCGTTCACCAGCTGGAACCTGGCGTCGTCGGGCGGCCGGAACTGGCCGACCGCGTGGCCGCGCATGGCCTGCGCCATGAAGTCGATGAAGATCGGCACGGCGGCGGCCGCCCCCGTCTCGTTGTCGCCCAGAGAGCGGTTGTCGTCGTAGCCGACGAACACCCCCACAACCATGCTGGGATTGAAGCCGACGAACCAGGCGCTGCGGTATTCGTTGGTGGTGCCGGTCTTGCCGCCGTACTCGGGGCCCAGGACGTGGGCCTGGTAGGCGGTGCCGTGGGCGACCACGTCCTGCATCATCGACGTCATCTGGTAGGCGGTGATCGGATCCAGGATCGGCTTGCCGTCGGGCTGCAGGGTGGGTGGATCCTCGCCCTGATAGGGACCCGAGCAGCTCGGGCAATCGCGCTTGTCGGCGCGGTAGACGGTCTTGCCCTCGCGGTCCTGCACCAGCTCGATCAGATGCGGTTCGACCCGCCGCCCGCCGTTGATGAAGGCCGAATAGGCGCCGGTGAGCCTGAACGGCGTGGTCTCGCCCGCGCCCAGGGCCATGGCCAGCACCGGCGACATGTCGTTGACGACGCCGGCCCGGATGGCGGTGTCGCGGATCTTCTGCATGCCGATGGCCTGGGCCAGGCGCACGGTCATGGTGTTGCGCGATAGCTCCAGGCCTTTGCGGAGCGAAAGCATGCCGTAGTACTTGTTCTCGTAGTTCCTGGGCTTCCAGGTTTCGTCCGCGCTGGCGCCGCGAAGCTCGATGGGCGCATCCAGCACCTCGGACGCCGGGGTGTAGCCGTTCTCCAGGGCGGTGGCGTAGACGAACGGCTTGAACGCCGAACCGGGCTGGCGCATTGCCTGGGTGGCGCGGTTGAATTTCGAGAGCGAGTAGCTGTAGCCCCCGACCAGGGCCAGGACCCGGCCGGAATAGGGCTCGACCACCACGATGGCGCCGTTCACCAGCGGCACCTGTCGCAGGTTGTAGCCGCCGCCGACCGCCGGCTCGACGAACACCAGGTCGCCCTTGTTCAGACCCTTGCCACCCAGGGCCCAGCGCACGTCCTCGGGCACGAGCTCGCCGGGGCGGGCGCCGGCCACCTCGACGCGGACGCTCTTGCCGGCGACCTCCTCGACCACGGCCGAGCGCCAGCCCCTGCGTTCGGCCGGCGGGCTGATGGCCTTGGCCTGCTGCTCCCAGTTGTCGAGGGTCTCCACATGGCCCCAGGCGCCGCGCCAGCCGTGGCGGCGATCGTAGGTCTCCAGTCCCTTCATCAGGGCCTCGCGGGCGAGGGACTGCAGGCGCGGATCCAGCGTGGTCCGCATGTAGTAGCCGCCCTCGTTCAGATTCTGGCCGAGGCTGGCGAGCGCCTCCTGGCGCACCTCCTCCACGAAGTAGTCGGCGTCGCGGTAATGGGCCCTGGCCGGCGCGGTCTGGACCTTCAGGTCCTCCTTCATCGCCGCCTGGCCCTCGGCGCGGCTGACCCAGCCCAGATCGATCATCTGGCCCAGGATCCAGTTGCGCCGGCCGATGGCCGCGGCCTTGTGGGTGACCGGCTGGTAGTTGTCGGGGCCCTTGGGCAGGGCCGCCAGGTAGGCCATCTCGGCCAGGTCCAGGTCGGTCAGCGACTTGCCGAAATAGTTGTAGGCCGCCGCGCCCACGCCATAGGAGCGGTAGCCCAGCCAGATCTCGTTCAGATAGAGGTCGAGGATCTGCTCCTTGGTCAGCGTCTGCTCCAGACGCCGCGCCAGGATCGCCTCCTTCAGCTTGCGGCCGATGGTGGGGTCGTTGTTGAGCAGGACGTTCTTGGCCACCTGCTGGGTGATGGTGGAGCCGCCTTCGAAGCGCTTGCCGCGCATGGCGTTCCACATGTCCTTGATCACCGCGCGGCCGAGGCCGCCGACGTCGATCCCCTGGTGGCGGAAGAAGTTGTGATCCTCGGCGGCGAGGAAGGCCTCCGCCAGCTTGGGCGGGATCTGGTCATAGGGCACGTAGATGCGCCGCTCGCGCGAGAACTCGCCGATCAGAGTGCCGTCCCAGGCGTAGACCCGCGTCGCCGTCGGCGGCCGGTAGTCGGCCAGGTCGGAGGCGTCCGGCATGCCGTGGAACAGCCACGCGGCGTAGATGGCCAGGGCGAAGCCAGCCACGGCGATGACGCTCAACACCGCGATGCCGGCGATCGCGATCCATCTCTCGAGGCGGTCCAACGAAGATAATCCCCGTGCGGCGCGAACAGCTTGCCGCCCTGCGGACGCTTAGCGCCTATCGCCCCGATCGCAAAGCGGGGTCAGCGAGCGGCGTAGCGCCGCTGCTGGGCGAAATAGTCGTCGATGGCGTCGCCGACCGCGCCCATCAGACGGGCCCGCTGCAGAGGATCGCGCAGACCCGCCACGTCCTGGGCGTTGGTGACGAAGCCCATCTCCAGCAGCACCGCCGGAACGTCGGGGGCCAGCAGCACCACATAGCCGGCGTCGCGATGGCTGTGCTGCAGCATCGGGGTCTGTTCGGACACCTGGCTGACCAGCATGTCGGCGAAGGCGGTCGACTGGTTCTTGGTGGCGCGCTGGGTCAGGTCCAGCAGGATCCGGTTCACGGCGTTGTCGTGGCTTGGCAGACTGACGTTGATGAACCAGTCGTTGCGGGCGAACACCTTGCGGGCCACGCGGTCGGACCCCTTGTCGGACAGGGTGTAGACGGTGGCGCCGCGCACGCTGGGATCTGCGCCCGCGTCGGCGTGCAGCGAGATGAAAAGGTCGGCGTCGGCCTGGCGGGCGATCCGGACGCGTTCCTCCAGGGGCACGAAGCGGTCGCCCGAGCGGGTCATGACCACGACATAGCGGCCGTCGCGCTCCAGTCGGCGCTTCAGGGCCCTGGCGGCGGCAAGCGTCAGGTCCTTCTCGTGAACCCCTTCGCCCAGGGCGCCTGGATCCTTGCCGCCGTGACCGGCGTCGATGACGATCACCTTGCGGGTGTGGATCGGCAGGCTGGCGACCTGGGTCAGGCGCAGGCCAGCCGCGGCGGGCGTCGCCGCCGGCGGGCCGTCGGAGGCCAAGTCTATGACATAGCGGTAGGACGGCATGCCGTCGGTGGGCGCCAACAGGAAGCGGCGCACCACGGTCACCGGGCGGGTCAGAGACACCTGCAGCTTGGCCGCGTCGCCCTCGGAGTCGATGCTCCAGGAGCGGACCAGCCCCTGCCCCTCCCCGCCGATCTCAGCGGGCACGTCCAGGCCCCTCAGCTCCAGACCCAGCCGCAGCGGGCTCGCCTGCGGCAGGCGCCGGCCCTCGGTGGAGCGATTCAGCTCGATGACGATGCGGGTCTGGCTCTGGTCGCCGCCGAAGCGGACCTTGACGATCGAGGCGGCGGCCGCGTCCCAGGGCGCGGCCCCCAGGCACGCCAGCGAGGCGCAGACGGCCAGCAACCGCCCCAGCCCGACCCCGATGCCTATCGCCGCTCCCCCGCGCATGACCGCCCCATGGACCAAGGGCCCCGCCTTCGGAGCCTTAATCCCCTATCCACCAAAGCACGTAGCGAAACCGTTAAGTAAGGAAAATCTATGCGTCGGCGCGGACGATTCGCCGTCGGGCCCAGAAGCGGTCAATCCCATGGCGGCGTTCGCCTGCAGCGCCGCGGCGGCTTTCCTTTTGCGCCGTCATGTTGCAGACTCCCACTACACGCGCCAGCGGATCATCCCCATCTGGGGAGGTATCGCCGGCGCCGGCGTCCCGACACCTGCGGCGACGCGGACGAATGACGGCGCTTCGTGCGCCTTGGACAGAAATATGGGTCACCCCGCCCAGGCCTTCTGGCGCATCAGCGCTATCTCAGCCGCAGCTTCCAGCGCGGCTTCGCGGGCGGTTGACCTCCAGCATCATCGGCCTCCGGAGCCAGGCTCCGGCGCAGGCCGTGGAGAGACTTTCAATGACAAAAACAATGTTGATCGACGCCGCCCACGCCGAAGAGACGCGTGTGGCCGTCGTGGATGGGACCCGCGTCGAGGAGTTTGACTTCGAAAGCCGCGCCAAGAAGCAGCTGCGCGGCAACATCTATCTGGCCAAGATCACCCGGGTCGAACCCAGCCTGCAGGCCGCCTTCGTCGAGTACGGCGGCAACCGCCACGGCTTCCTGGCCTTCAACGAGATCCACCCGGACTACTACCAGATCCCGGTCGCCGACCGCGAAGCGCTGCTGCGCGAAGAGGCCGAAGAGAACGAGGCCCACCACGCCCGCAACGGTCGTCATCATGACGAGGGCGAAGGCGAAGACACCGTCGGCGACGACGACGACGATGTCATGGAGGAGGAGCTCGAGCGCCGCCGCCGCCGGCTGCTGCGCCGCTACAAGATCCAGGAGGTCATCAAGCGCCGGCAGATCATGCTGGTGCAGGTGGTCAAGGACGAGCGTGGGGCCAAGGGCGCCTCGCTGACGACCTACCTCTCCCTGGCCGGCCGCTATTGCGTCTTGATGCCGAACACCGCCCGCGGCGGCGGCATCAGCCGCAAGATCGCCTCGGCGGTGGACCGCAAGCGCCTGAAGGGCGTGATCCAGAGCCTGGATGTGCCCGAGGGCATGGGCCTGATCGTGCGCACCGCCGGCGCCAAGCGCACCAAGGCCGAGATCAAGCGCGACTACGAATATCTGCTGAGGCTCTGGGAAGACATCCGCGAGAAGACCCTGAAGTCGATCGCGCCGGCGCTGATCTACGAGGAAGAGGACCTCGTGAAGCGCGCCATCCGCGACATGTACGACAAGGACGTCGACGGCATCGTGGTCGAGGGCGAGGACGGCTACCGCGAGGCGCGCGAGTTCATGCGCATGCTGATGCCCTCGCAGGCCAAGAAGATCCAACCCTACCGGGAAGCCGCGCCGCTGTTCGTGAAGTACCGGATCGAGGACAACCTCGCCCAGATCTATTCGCCGGTCGCGCCCCTGAGGTCCGGCGGCTATCTGGTGATCAACCAGACCGAGGCCCTGGTCGCCATCGACGTCAACTCGGGCAAGTCCACGCGCGAGCGGGGCATCGAGGCCACGGCGCTGAAGACCAACCTCGAAGCCGCCGAGGAAGCCGCGCGCCAGCTGCGCCTGCGCGACCTGGCCGGCCTGATCGTCATCGACTTCATCGACATGGACGAGGCGAAGAACAACCGCCTGGTCGAAAAGAAGCTGAAGGACTGCCTGAAGGACGATCGCGCCCGGATCCAGATGGGCAGGATCTCCAGCTTCGGGCTGATGGAGCTGTCGCGCCAGCGCCGCCGCACCGGCGTGCTGGAAGGCACCACCCACGTCTGCCCGCACTGCAACGGCGTCGGTCGGGTGCGCGCGCCGGAATCCAGCGCCCTGGCCGCCCTGCGCGCGGTCGAGATCGAGGCGGCCCGCCACGGCCCCGGCGCCGTGACCCTGCGCGTGCCCAACGCGGTCGGCCTCTACATCCTGAACGAGAAGCGGCTGCATCTGGCCAAGCTGCAGGAACAACAGCACCTGTTCGTCCAGGTCCAGCTCGACGACTCCATCGGCACGGCCGAGCACCAGCTCGAACGCACCTCCAGCCTCGACCAGTACGAGGGCCTGCCCGCGCCGGCGCCCTTGTCGCGGCTGCCGCATCCCGAGCCGGACGACGCGGACCTCGATGTCTTCGACGAGGAAGAGGAAGAGGACGAAGAGGAAGAGATCGAAGCCGAGGCCGAGACGGAAGACGACGCCGAGCACGGCCCGTCGGAGGACGGCGGAGAGCGTCGCGGACGCCGCCGCCGCCGCCGTGGCCGCAGAGGCGAGGAACGTCCTGAAGCGGCGAACGGCGGCGGCGAGCCCAAGGCGGCCGTGTCGGTTTCCACGGCCGAGGGCGAAGACGGCGGCGAAGATGGCGGCCACCGGGGCCGGCGGCGTCGGCGCGGCCGCCGAGGCGGCCGGCGGGGCCATGAAGAGACCCGTCAGCCCGACGCCTTCGGCTGGACCCGCGCCCGCACGCCCGACGGCGCCGATCCCTATGGCTGGTACGACACCGCCGCTGGGGCGCAAGGCTCGCCCCCGCCCGCCAACGACCAGGCCGGACCGGCGGCGGCTCCGGCGAGCGCCGCCGCCCCGGTCTCCACCGAGCCCGGCGAGGTCTGGGTCGAACTCCCCGCCGAGCCTCAGCCGAAGGCCCGCTCGCGCCGCGGACGCGGCAAGGCGGCCGAGGCCGAAACGCCCCCGCCCGCCGTCGCCGACGCCGTGGACGTGGCGCCGGCCGCCCCCGAACCCGCCGCCGAGGCCCCGCCGGCCAACGAGCCTGGCGAACCGGCGCCGGCCAAGCGCCCGCGCCGCAGCCGGGCCAAGGCCGCGGCCGCGCCTGAGGCGGCTCCGGCCGAGACCGCTTCCACGCCCGAGCCTGAGCCCGCGCCCGAGCCGGTCTCCGCCGCTCCCGAGCCCGAGGCGGAGCCGGCGCCGCCGGCCCTGCCCGATCCCGCCGAGGTTACCGGCAAGCCCGCGGCTCCGCGACGCGGGTGGTGGCGCCGCGGCGGCTGAAGCTGTAGGTTTTCCTGGGGATGGGCGTATCCGCTTCGGCGGCGGCCAGAGGATGACGTCGTGATGCCAGTCCCCCGCACGCGCCCGTCCACACCGTCTTGGCGTCGCCGCCTGAAGGCCGGCGCCATGGCGGCCCTGACCCTGGCCGCGCTCTATTCGCCCCTGGCGGCGCCGATCGCCCGCGCCCAGGACGACGATTCCGAGACCATCCTGCGCGACACCGAGATCGAGGAGATCCTGCACAAGGACGCCGACCCGGTGTTCATCGCCGCCGGCCTGGATCCCAAGACCGTCAAGATCATCCTGATCGGCACCAAGGTGATCAACGCCGAAACCACCTCGGGGCCTACCATCCTGGTCAACACCGGCCTGATCGTCGAAGCCGACACGCCCAACCAGCTGATCGGCGTGCTGGCGCACGAGACCGGCCACGCTGCGGGCGGCCACATCGCCCGTTCGGACGAGGGCGTGAAGACCGCCCTTCGCACCTTCCTGCTGACCATGGGCCTCGGCATCGCGGCGGCGGCGGCCGGACGGCCCGATGCGGGCGCGGCCCTGATGTACAACGCCGACTACTTCGCCACCCTCGACTACCTCGGCTACTCCCGCATCCAGGAGTCGGACGCCGACCAGGCCGCAGTGACCTACCTGGAGCGGTCAGGCCAATCGGCCAAGGGCCTCGTCGAGTTCTTCGACAAGTTCCGGTACGAAGAGGTCTTCGACCACGCCCACCAGTATCCGTTCTTCCAGAGCCACCCGCTGTCGTCCGACCGGATCGAGGCCCTGCAAGTGCGCGCCGAGAAGCAGCCGCACTACAACACGCCTGACACGCCCGAGATGATCGAGCTGCACAAGATCATGGTGGCCAAGATCAGGGGCTTCATGGATCCGCCCTACCAGACGCTGGCGAAGTATAAGGAGAGCGACACCTCCTTCCCCGCCCGCTACGCCCGCGCCATCGCCTATTACAAGGCCGGCGAGACCGACAAGGCCCTGAAGGCCATCGACGCCCTGCTCGTCGACAAGCCCGACGATCCCTACATCTACGAGCTCAAGGGCCAGGTGCTGTTCGAGGACGGCAAGGTCAAGGAGTCCGAGGCCCCCTATCGCAAGGCGGTCGAGCTGAAGCCCAACGCGCCCCTGCTGCGGATCCTCCTGGGCCAGACTCTGGAGTCCGAGGACGACAAGTCCAAGCTCGACGACGCCATCGCCAACCTCAGGCGCTCCCTGGACTTCGAGAACGACAATCCCGACGCCTGGCAGTTCCTGGCCCGCGCCTATGACGAAAAGGGCGACGGCGGCATGGCGCGGCTGGCGACGGCCGAGCAGGACTTCGCCCTGGGCCAGCTGAAGGACGCTCGCATCTTCGCCATGCGGGCGCGTGAGATGCTGCCCAAGAACACCCCGCAATGGCGCCGGGCCACCGACATCGTGCTTGTATCGCAGCCTTCGCGCGACGATCTGAAGGCCATCGGACAGGGCGAGTGACCGCGCCCTCCCGCCGCTCCCATCCGCCCGCCCTGGAGACTCCGTTGATCCGCATCACCAGCTTCGCCCTCGCTCTCGCCGTCGCCGGAAGCCTGTTGGTGACCGGCTGCAGCCGCGCCGCCGACGACCCCGCGTTCGGGGCCAAGGTCAGGGCCTATCTGCTCGCCCACCCCGAGGTGATCGAGGAGGCCGCCCAGAAGCTGCAGGAGAACAAGGACGCCCAGGCGGCCGAGAAGACCAAGGTCGCTCTGAAGTCGGACCGCCAGTCGCTGGAGCGCGATCCGCGCGACTTCGTGGCCAATCCGGGCGGCAGGATCACCGTCACCGAGTTCTACGACTACCGCTGCCCGCACTGCATCAACGCCGCGCCCGCGGTGATGAAGATCATCCATGACAACCCGGACGTCCGCTTCGTGTTCAAGGAGCTGCCGATCTTCGGCGCGATCTCCGAGCACGCCGCGCGCGAGGCCATCGCCATCAAGGATGCCGGCGGCGACTACCTGGGCTTCTACAAGACCCTGATGGCCACCCACGGCCTGGACGACGCCATGGTCGACAGGATCGCCAAGACCTACGGGGTGGATCCGGCCAAGGCCCAGCAGGGGCCGCTCCGCGCCGCCGCCGACGCCCAGCTCGCCGACGCCCACAAGCTGGCCGGCGAACTCGACGTGGAAGGCACGCCCACCTTCATCATTGGCGACACCGTGGTGCCGGGCGAGGACATGGACGCGGTCCGGGACGCCATCGCCAAGGCCCGCGCCAGCCAGAAGGCCAGCTGAGGCCGCCCGCTGGGAAGTCCCAGCTAGATCAGCCCCGCCAGCGGGGAGGACGGATCGGCGTACATGCGCCGCGGCATGCGGCCGGCCAGGTAGCTTTCCCGCCCCGCGATCACCGCATGCTTCATGGCGCTGGCCATCAGCACCGGGTCCTGGGCCTGGGCGATGGCGGTGTTGACGATCACCGCATCGCAGCCGAGCTCCATGGCGATGGTCGCATCCGAAGCGCAGCCGACGCCGGCGTCGACCAGCACGGGCACCTTGGCCTGTTCGACGATCAGCCGCACGTTGATGCGGTTCTGCACCCCGAGTCCCGAGCCGATCGGCGCGCCGGCCGGCATGATCGCCACCGCGCCGGCCTCTTCCAGCTTGCGGCAGAAGATCAGGTCGTCGGTGCAATAGACCATGCAGTTGAAGCCCTCGGCGACCAGCAGCTTGAGCGCCCGCAGGGTCTCTTCCATGTCCGGGTAGAGGGTCTTGGCGTCGGTCAGCACCTCCAGCTTGACCAGGTCCCAGCCGCCCGCCTCGCGCGCCAGGCGCAGGGTCCGCACCGCCTCCTCGCCGGTGGTGCAGCCGGCGGTGTTGGGCAGATAGGTGAAGCGCCTGGGGTCCAGGAAGTCGGCCAGCCGCGGCTGGCCCGGGTCGGACAGGTTCACCCGGCGCAGCGCCACGGTGACGATCTCGGCGCCCGCGGCCTCGGCGGCGGCGGCGTTCTGGGCGTAGTCCCTGTACTTGCCGGTGCCCACGATAAGGCGCGAGCGGAAGGTGCGCCCGGTGACGGTCCAGCTGTCGTCTGTGACGCCGGCCTCGGGCGCGATCGTGGCTTGGACGTTCATCTGGCCTCCTGACCATCGGTCAAAAGGGCCTGCCTAAAGGCGGTGTGACGGAAGCAAGTCCCGCGTTCCCATCCCTTCGCCGGCATGACCCGGATCAGGTTCAGCGGGTCGCCGCGCCCGAATGCGGCCTCTCAGCCCCTTGCGGGGCTCCCCGGAGAACGGAAGGAACCTACGCCCGAGGACGGGAGGGTTCAATGGCCGGGGCCTTCACCGGCGTCACCGCCTGGCGTCCGAGCCGCGCTGCCAGGTGGCTTTCGCGGGGGCGCCGGTTTCGGGCGGCGCGTCGGGGTCCAGCCGGCGCCAGGTCGCATAGTCGGCGAGGGCGAGGCGGTTGTCGTTCCGGCCCGCGTAGGCCATGGCGCGGAAATGGTAGGCGGGCGCGTCCTTAGGGTTCAGCGCGATGGCGGCGCTGAGGGCCGCCACCGCCGCGTCGTAGTGATGCAGCGCTAGCTCGGCGAAGCCTTTGCCGCGCTGGGCCCCTTCATTGCCGGGATCGATGGCGACAGCCCGTCCGTAATCGTCCGCCGCGGCGGCATATTGATCCCTGCCCTCCTCCAGGAACGCCCGCTGGCGCAGAGCCTCGGCGTTCTTCGGGTCAAGTTGCAGGCTCTGGTCGAAGTCGGCTTGCGCCTCCGCCCTATCGCCCAGCGCCAAGCGGGCGATGCCCCTGTTCGTCCAGGCCGGCGCCTGGCTGGCGTCCAGGCCGATGACGGCGGTGAAGTCTGCGACCGCATGCTGGAAGTCGCCCTTGCCGAGATGGGCCACGCCGCGGTTGTTGAAGGCGGAGACCAGCTTGGGGTTCAGGGCGATGGCCTGGTCGTAGCCGGCGATGGCTGCGTCGCGGTCGCCCGACGCCAGGGCTGCGTCGGCGCGGAATTTGAGGGCCGCGGCGTTGCTGGGATCGGCCCTCACCGCCTGTTCGGATTCGGCGGCCGCGGCCTTGGCGTGACCGGAGGCGATCATCAGCTCGGCCAGCAGCCGATGGGCGGGCGCCGAGCTGGCGTCCAGCGCAACGGCTTTGCGCGCGTCGGCAACGGCGGCGGCCCGGTCGCCCTTGTCCCGCTCTGCATAGGCGCGGCCCAGCCATGCGCGGATCTCGCTGGGCCTTGCGGTCAGCACCGCCGAATATTCGGCGATCGCCGCGTCGGTCTGGTGGCGGCTGTCGTCAACGATGGCGAGCTCGAGCAGGATCTCGACGTTCTGACCGCCTTGCGGGTTCAGTCTCATGGCCGCCTTGAAATCGGCCATGGCCTCGTCGGTCTTCCCGAGACGTCGGTAGGCCACCCCGCGGTTCTGCAGGATGCGGGCCTGGTCGACGTGATCCAGGGCGCCGCCCGGCTGGAGCGCTGCGGTGTAGTCGGCGACGGCATGGGCGTTGTCGCCGAGGGAGACGTAGGCCAGGGCGCGGGCCTGCAGGATTTGCGACGCTTGCTTGGGATCGCGCGCCATGTCCGAAGCCAGCGCCGCCGATTCGTCGGCGACGGAGCGATCCGGCTCGCCCAGGCGGAAATAGGCCAAGGCCCGGATTCGAAGGGCCAGGGCGACCGCATCGGGCGGACGGCGTCGGTTGATGACCTCCGAGCAGGCCGCGACGACGTCCATGAGACGCTTGTGGCCCGCCTCGGCGGGGGCGCCGGCCTCGACCACCGTCTTTTCAGGATCGCAGCCCGCGTTGCCGCCGGCGGACACGTCTCGGACCCCCAAACCCGCCATCCAGGCGCCCATGGCCTGGCTGTCAGAGCCGTTCGCAGCAGCTGTCCCGGCCACGCCCATGATCCAGATGGCCGAGACCGCCAGGATCAGCCGTCCGGTTGCACCCTTGTCCATGGCGCGCCTCCCCGAGCAGGGATGCAGCCTAGCCTCGCCCGGCGAACCGGACAAATTTGGAGCGGCGCGCCAGGCGCCTGTCCGTCCAGGCCTGCGCGGTCACATCCGGCACTCGAAACTCGACGCCTTTTCCGGATCGCCTGCGCCCTTGTATTGGGCGTGTTGGGGGAAGGGGCAGAGCGGCCGGCTGCGGCCGGGGAAGTCCGAACCGGTGGCGACCACGGAATCGGGCGCCTTGCCGGCGACCACCCAGTCGGTGAGCAGGGTCAGCAGGTCGAACTGGTCCAGCGTCGCCGGGCCGCCGGCGCAATGCCCCATGCCCGGAACCAGGAACAGGCGGCTGGACTCGGCCAGCTTCTCGGCTCCGCCGTTGTCCTTGGCCAGGCGCTGATAGTAGTCGACCGTGTCATAGGCCGAGAACCACGGGTCGCTCATACCGTGGAAGAAGATCTGCTTGCCGCCATGGCCGTAGAAGCTGGACAGGTTGGTCCAGCCATAGGTGTCGATCAGCTGTTGCAGCGCGTTGGCGTTCTCGGTCGCCTCGTCCGCCACCAGGTCCATGGAGGTCGGCAGCACGCCGCCGCCGACCGGTCCCGCCGTCGAGTTCAAGAGGAATCCCGGGATCGGGGCCGGCATGGCCATGCCGGTGTCGTAGGGATGGGCCGAGTAGACGTGGCGGCCGTCGGGCGTGATCGGTCCGGCGAAGGCCGTCTTCATGGCGGCGACCTGCTCGGGGCTCAGGCAACCCTCGGCCTTGGCGCCAGGGCACTGCAGGACCTGGGGATCGAAGCGGCAGGCCGAGGTGGCGAACACCATGCCGTCCCTGACGCCGTCGAGCTCGTCGCAGGCCTTCAGGAAGGCGCCGATGATCAGCTGCCGATCGGAGGGCGAGAAGGCCCCGCCGGGGATGATCCTGCCGGTCTTCGGATCCATCGGCGAAATGCGGTTGAAGGCCACCGCCGCCCACTTCAGGGCGAGGTTGGATCGGTCGGTGCGCATGGCCGGCGCGCCGGTGATGATGCCGTCGAACAGGAACGGATAGCGCTCGGCCGCCTCCATCCCCTCCCGCCCGCCGGTGGAGCAGCCGGTGAAGAACGAGCGGGTGATCGGACGGCGGTAATAGGCCTGGACGACCTGCTTGGCCGTGGTCGCCACGGTCGGCACCGCGTTGAAGGCGAAATCCAACCCCGCCTGCTGGTCGCGGGTGAAGTCGTCGCTGAAGCCCCCGCCCCGGTGGCCGCCGTCGGTCGAGACCACCGCGAAGCCCCGGGTCAGCGCCGGGCGGTCGCCCGCCGCCACGGGCCCCAGCGGCGCGGCGAGGTTCCCGTTCAGGCCGCCCCCGCCCATCATCAGGAAATAGCCGTTCCAGTCGGCCGGCAGGGCGATGGCCACGGCCAGACCGAAGTGTTTCCCGCCCGCACCGGTGCGTCCGTCGATCTCGCCGTCGATCCGGCAATAGGCTGGAAAGGCGACCTTGTTTCGGTCGGTGGGGGCGAAGCCGACCTGCACCGCGCCCACGGGCGCAGGAGGGACCAGGGCCGCCTTGGAGATCACCAGGCCGCCGATGACCTTGCCGGCCATGGCCGCGCAGGCCTGCGGTGGCTGGGCCGCGCTGGCCTGGGTCGCCGACAGCGCTGCCATAGCGACGCCCAGCGCCGCCAACATCCCCAACCGCTTCATTCCCGCCCCCTGATCCTGCTTGACCTCAGCCGCCGCCCACGAACTGGACGATCTCCAGCCTGTCGCCGTCCAGCAGCGACACCCGAGCATAGGTCGAGCGCGGCACGATCTCCAAGTTGCGTTCGACGGCCACCTTGCGCACGTCCAGCCCAAGCGCGCGGACCAGACCCGCCAGGTCCAGCGCCTCCTCGAAGCTGCGCTCTTCGCCATTGATGGTCAGTCGCATGACAATAGGCCTTGCCGCCGTCGGCAGTTGAGGCCCAAAGCCGTGATGGCTACAAAGCGGCCAAATCACGGCGAGCCGAATGCCGAATCCCATCTACGTGCTGAGCGGGCCCAATCTCAACCTCCTGGGCGTGCGCGAGCCTCACATCTACGGCCACGACACCCTCGAGGACATCCGCGTCCGCTGCGAGACGCGGGCGGCCGGCCTGGGATTCGAAGTCGTGTTCCGCCAGTCCAACCACGAGGGCGAGTTGATCGACTGGGTGCAGGAGGCGCGCGAGGCCGCCAGCGCCCTGGTGATCAATCCCGCCGGCTACGGCCACACCTCGGTCGCCCTGCTCGACGCCCTGAAGGCGCTGAAGCAACCGATCGTCGAGTGCCACCTTTCCAATCCGGCCGCTCGGGAGGATTTCCGCCGGTCGACCTATGTCTCTCTCGCCGCCACGGGCCTGGTTTCCGGCTTCGGGGCGCTCAGCTACGAACTCGCCGTGGAAGCGGCCGCGGGCATGGTCCGCGCCGCCAAGACGGTCTGAAACAGTCAAGGTTGAATGCATGGCCGCCGCTAAGGGCAAGGACGATCCCGTCGACATCGAGGTGGTGCGCAAGCTCGCCGATCTCCTGAACGAGACCGGCCTCGGCGAGATC
Organism: Caulobacteraceae bacterium; assembly: GCA_025450315.1. Taxonomy (GTDB): domain Bacteria; phylum Pseudomonadota; class Alphaproteobacteria; order Caulobacterales; family Caulobacteraceae; genus JANWHQ01. Next base: position 4,378 of record JANWHQ010000029.1, on the reverse strand, counting down.
GAGGTCGAGCGCGGGGACCTCAGGGTCCGCGTGGCGCGAGGCTCGGGCTACGACGGCTATCCGATGATCGCCGCGCCGCCCCCCGCGCCGGCGGCTCAGCCCGCCCCCTCCGTCGGACCCGCGCCCTCGCCCAGCGCCGCCCAGGCCAAGGGCGACGTGGTCAAGTCGCCGATGGTCGGCACCGCCTATCTGCAGCCCAATCCGGGCGCCGAGGCCTTCGGGCGCCCGGGCGCCCAGGTCTCGGCCGGCCAGACCCTGCTGATCATCGAGGCCATGAAGACCATGAACCCCGTCCCGGCGCCCCGGGCCGGCCGGGTGGTCGAGCTTCTGGTCGAGGACGGCCAGCCGGTGGAGTTCGGCCAGCCCCTCGTCGTGATCGAGTAATGTTCGACAAGATCCTCATCGCCAATCGCGGCGAGATCGCGCTCCGGGTGCACCGGGCCTGCAAGGAGATGGGCATCTCCACCGTGGCCGTGCACTCCGAGGCTGATTCCACAGCCATGCACGTGCGCCTGGCCGACGAGAGCGTCTGCATCGGGCCCGCGCCGGCGGCCAAGAGCTATCTGAACATCCCCTCGATCATCGCGGCGGCCGAGATCACCGGCGCCCAGGCGATCCATCCCGGCTACGGGTTCCTGTCGGAGAACGCCCGCTTCGCCGAGATCGTCGGCACCCACGGCCTGACCTTCATCGGTCCCAAGCCCGAGCACATCTCGATGATGGGCGACAAGATCGCGGCCAAGGTCGCGGTCAAGAGCGCGGGCATCCCGGTGGTGCCCGGTTCGGACGGGGCGATCACCGACCTGGACGAAGCCATGGCGGCGGCCGAGGCCATCGGCTTTCCGGTGCTGGTGAAGGCGGCCGCCGGCGGCGGCGGGCGGGGCATGAAGGTCGCGCCCAACCGCGAGTCGCTGGCCGAGGCGGTGCAGACCGCCCAGGCCGAGGCCAAGGCCGCCTTCGGCGACGACAGCGTCTATCTGGAGCGCTACCTCGGCAAGCCGCGCCACATCGAGATCCAGGTGATCGCCGACTCCTTCGGCAACGTCTGCCACCTGGGCGAACGGGACTGCTCGCTGCAGCGCCGCCACCAGAAGATCATGGAGGAGTCCCCCTCCCCCGCCATCACGCCCGAGGCGCGCGAGAAGATCGGCATGACCGTGGTCGAGGCCATCAAGCGGATCGGCTATCTGGGCGTCGGCACCATCGAGTTCCTCTACGAGGACGGCGAGTTCTTCTTCATCGAGATGAACACCCGCCTGCAGGTCGAGCATCCGGTCACCGAGGCGGTCACCGACATCGACCTGGTGCGCGAGCAGATCCGCGTGGCGGCCGGGCTGCCTCTATCCTTCTCGCAGTCCGACATCGTCTTCGAAGGCCACGCCATCGAGTGCCGGATCAACGCCGAGAACCCGCGCAGCTTCACCCCGTCGCCGGGCCTGGTCACCGACTTCCATGCCCCGGGGGGCCTGGGCGTGCGGCTGGATTCGGCCCTGTACGCCGGCTACGTCATCCCGCCCTACTACGACAGCCTGGCGGGCAAGCTGATCGTCCACGGCCGCGACCGGCCCGAGTGCATCGCCCGCCTGAAGCGGTGCCTGGGCGAGATGGTGGTGGGCGGCATCGAGACCACCATCCCCTTGTTCCAGGATCTGCTGGTCCAGGACGACATCGTCCAAGGGGCCTATGACATCCACTGGCTCGAGCAGTGGATCAGGGATGGCGGCTGACGCCTTTGGCGATGTGTCCGGGTTCGACGTCGAAGCGCTGATCGACTGCTACCGCCGGGGCCTGTTCCCGATGGCGGAGACCCGGACCGACGACACCATCTACCTGATCGATCCGGAGAAGCGCGGGGTGATCCCGCTCGACCGTTTCCACCTGTCGCGCCGCCTGGCCCGGACCATCCGCTCCGGCCGCCTGCAGGTTCGCATCGACGCCGCCTTCCCCGAGGTGATCGCCGAGTGCGCCAGGCCCCAGGCGGACCGGCCCGAGACCTGGATCAACGCTAGGATCGAGACCCTTTACGGCGAGCTGGTCCGCCGCGGCATGGCCCACAGCGTCGAGACCTGGCGGGACGGGCGGCTGGTGGGCGGGCTCTACGGGGTGGCGCTGGGCGGCGCCTTCTTCGGCGAGAGCATGTTCTCGCGCGAGCGGGACGCCTCGAAGGTGGCCCTGGCCCATCTGGTGGCGCGGCTGCGGGCCGGCGGCTACCGCCTGCTCGACGCCCAGTACATCACCGAGCCTCTGACCCAGATCGGCGCCCAGGAGATCGCGCGCGCGGCCTATCACCGCCGCCTGGCCATGGCGCTCGCGGCCCATGGCGACTTCTACCGGATGCCGGCCTATTCGACCCCGGAGACGGTCTTACAGGCGATCAGCCAGGTGTCGTAGACCGGGTGCTCGAACGGGTGCACGCCGGGGGTGTCGGTATACATCCAGCCGCGGAACACCAGCTTCACCGGATTGGGCGGCCGCCCCGGCAGCGCCGGCGGCTGGGAATCCACCTCCAGGTGGGCGGCGTAGGGCGGCTGGTCGGGCTGGCCGCTCTGGCAGGTGTTCACCAGGAAGATCAGGCCCTTGTAGCGGATGAACTTGTGCAGCGGCGCCTCGAAGCGGAGGCTCTCGGCCGTCACCTTGTCCAGCACCTGGATCACCGCGGCGGTGTAGAGCACCCGCCGGGGTTGGGACGGCCGGATGCCGAAGGGCTTGGCGGGCGCCGAGGAGTCCTCGTCCGAGCCGGGCAGCTCGCCCTGGTCGGCCTGGGGCGCGGCGCTGGCGGGCGGCGCGGCCTCGACGGGCGGCGGGCCGATGGGCGCGGCGGGGGTTGGCGCCGGCGGCGGGGTTGCAGGCGTGGGCGCGCCGCCGGGCGCGGGCTGGGCCGAGGCCAGGGCGAAGGCCAGAAAGGGGCTCGCCAGACTCACGGCCAGCCGGACCGCATGGCGCCCACGCATGCGCCTATTCCGGCGTCCAGGCCTGATAGTCGCCGGTGGCGCTGGCGCGCTCGCCGCCGCGGCCGATCGAGCCCATGGGCCTCCAGGCGTGGACCGTGCCGGTGAGGTTCGGCTGGTGGTCCTTCTCCCACGACCGGCGCATCAGGGGCGCCTTGGTCGGCGGTTCGGCGAAGGTGTAGTGCATCCAGCCATGCCAGTCCGGCGGGATCTTCGAGGGCTCGGCATAGCCGCGATAGATCACCCAGCGGCGCTTGCGCTCGTCGTAGCTGTCCTTGTTGTCGCGCGCTTCGTAGTAGCGGTTGCCGAACTCGTCTTCGCCGACGAACACGCCCCGCTTCATGATCGTGAACAGAGTGCCGATCGTGGCCCCGTTCCACCAGCTGAAGATCCGCTTGAGCACCTTGTCGCACCGGGCGTTGCCGAGAGGTGAGCCATAGCGGCTCGCCGACCGTGTGGCTAGGGCCCATTGCGTCGCTGGCGAGGCCCTACCGGCCGGCCGCCAACCGCAAGATGTTGTGGACGAGCGCCGCAACCTGTCAACATCTATTGCCGCCGCCGATGCCGGACCTTAGCCTCTCGCGCAAGCGCCCTTTACGGAGTCGGTCATGCGCTTCGAATCCCGCGTCTCCTTCATGCGCGAGGTCCCGGTGGCCTCGCGCGAGATCGAACGGCCCTCGGCCGTGGTCGAGGTGGCGGCGCCGCGCGACTGGACCTCGGCCCAGATCGAGGCCTGGCTGGATTGGGCCGAGCGCCACGGACTGATGACCGACGATGGCGCGGGCCAGCTGCTGGGCGGCGCCCTCGAAGCCTATGCGGTCCGGCTGACCGCCCGGGCCCAGACGCTCGGCCTGTTCGACGACGACACCTCCGCCGCGGTGTTCAGGGATGTGCTGCTCTCGAGCCTGGCCCAGGGCCTGGCCGCGCCCGCGGCGCCGCTGGCCGAGGCCGCCGCGCCCGCCCTGCCGTTCGCCGGACCGGAGTTCGCCGCCGCCCTGCGCGGGCGCCAGATCGCCGGGCGCGAGCGGCGCTTGATGGCCGAAGCCGCGCCGGTGCTGGCCGGCCGGCTGCAGGCGGTGATGGACGCCATCGCCCGCTGCGAGGGCGAGGCCGACGCCTGCGCCGACCCCCGCCGCAACGCCGCCCTCGGGCGAGCCGCCCGCGCGGCGCGGGACGCCGGCGCCTCCGACGGCCTGATCCGACAAGCGATCGCCCTGGCCCGGGCCGACGAACGGGTCTGGCCCTCCGCACCCATGGATACTGCCCCCGCGGCCGCGCCGCTGATCGGCTTCGTCGGCCGAGGCGATGGCGAGGACGCGCTGCCGAGAGCCGCGCTCGGCGCCTGGGAGACGGGCGAGGTGCTGCTGGCCGGCTCGGCCGACGTGGCCGAGACCGCCCACGCCGCCTGGACCGCCCCAAGGGCCGCGCTG
>JANWHQ010000028.1 GCA_025450315.1 Caulobacteraceae bacterium | reverse complement strand
TGGTAGTTCTTCTTCAGGATGAAGTTCACCACCCCCGACACCGCGTCGGCGCCGTACACGGCCGAGGCGCCGCCGGTGACCACTTCCACGTGGTCGATGATCGCCGAGGGGATCGAGTTCAGGTCCACCACCAGCGCGCCGTTGACCGGCTGCAGGCGCTGGCCGTCGGCCAGCACCAGGTTGCGGTTGGCGCCGAGGCCCCGCAGCGAGGCGGTGGAGATGCCGATGGTGTGGGTGGCGCTCTCCTGCACGTCCGTCGACTGGACGCCGGTGAGGTCCTGGTCAGGGGCGAACTGAGGCAGCTTGTTCAGCGTCGCCTCGACCGCGACGTTGGCGGTGTTCTGGAACTGCGAGGCGTTCACCGTCACCATCGGGCTGTTGGACTGGAAGTCCTTCTTGGCGATGCGCGAGCCGGTCACCACCACCTCGCCGACCGACGAGGCCTCCTGCGAAGCCGCAGGAGCGGAGCTGTTCGCCTGGGCCAGCGCCTGGCCGGCGAACCCGTCGACCATGGCGAAGGAGAGAATAGCCATGCTCGCGCTGGCGAACATGCGCGTGCTGAGTCGCCGCGGGGCGAGCGTAGGACGTTCGAATTTCATTTGACCCCCTATCGTTCAGCGCCCGCTCGTTTTGTCCGATGACGGCTGAATACTTCTGTCTGGAGCGGTTAGGCCCAGTGAAGCCTCAGGTCAGGTTGGGAAAATCGAGTCTAGCGCCAAGCCGATGTGTAAAGTTGATTGAGGGCACGCCCCCATCCGACCGCAATCCGTTCGAACGGGACCATATCCCTAGTGCAATCTTCTGGGGCGCCACCGCCTTTGCAAGCTGCAAGCCAAAGTTCCGCCCCCAATTCGGTCATGCTGTGTCAAAAGCGCCACAAGATCGATTGCAAACCTTTTCTTATGCTGTGCGAATATTGCAAGCCGCTATCCAGTTCGTCTCTATATTGCCTGAACATTGCAAGTTAGATTCGAAATGGAAATAGAAGGTCGGTCCGAGGGGCTTCGCCGCAATATTTCGGCCGGCGGCGGGCGCTATATCGGCCGGGCGATTGAGGGTTCCCCCCTTTTCGCATTTGCCTTGCAAACCTTATCCCGGTGGGGGCCTCCCACCGGGCTTCTTTTTTGGGCGCCGGCCCTAGCCGACCGGCTGCAGCCACGCCGGCCGTTCGACCGTGACCGAGCGGCCCTCGACACTCAGGCTGGCGCCTTCGATCCGGTCCAGGCGCAGCAGCGCCATGGCCCGCCCCTCGCGCCCCGACAGCACCTCGCCCGCCCGCAGCTCGCCCGCCAGCACTTCGGCGCCATAGGGCGGGGCCGGGCCGTCGAAGGCGATGGGCAGCATGCGGCTGCGGATGCCGCCGCGCCGCTTCATGCGCGAGGTGGTCTCCTGACCGACGAAGCAGCCCTTCCTGAAATCGATGCCATTGAGCAGGTCCATGTCCGCTTCGATCGGATAGGTCTTGTCGGGCGTGGCGTCGCGCGCGGGATCGGGGGCGCCGAGGCCGAGCCGGAACGCGTCGTAGGCGTCCTCGCCCGCCTTCTCCGATCCGGCCGGGGGCGGCTGGTCCACGCCGCGAAAGCCGAGCTCCGGCAGCCGGGGATCGGCGATCCAGCCTTCCGGCGCCTCGCGCAGGTTCCAGAGGACGCAGACCGTCCCCTCCGCGGCCGCGATCTCGACCTTGGCCCTCAGGCGGTAGACCAGCAGGCGCTCGACCAGGGCCTGCCGCCGCTGGGCCTGGACGTCCAGCAGGCATCCCTCGTGCCCGCCGATGACGAACAGGTCGAACAGCAGCCGTCCCTGCGGCGTCAGCAGGCCCGCGAAGCGCATGGCGCCCGCGTCCAGCGCCTCCACGTCGTTGGAGATCAGGCCCTGCAGGAAGACGCGCCAGTCCGGTCCGGCCACCTTGACCAGCGCCCTGCCGCTCAGCTGCGCATAGCTCGCCGTCATGAAACTTCCATCCTCGAACGCGTCGGGCGCAAGTGTATGCGGTTTCGCCGCCCGGACGCGCCCCCGAGTCGAAGAAGCCGGAGCCCGGTTCGGCGGACCGGCGATTTCGCCCGCCCCATCGTGCTCGAGGCGGGATCGACTCGCCGACAGTCGTTATAAGGACGACATGCCGTCCGGCCCATTCCCCATCCTGTTCTTCGCGCCCCCCGATCTGCAGGACGCGATCTTCGTGACCGGCCTGTTCAAGCGGCTGCACGACGAGATCGACAACGCCAGCTTCACCCTGGTGACCGGCCCCAGGGCCGCCGAGCTGTTCCGCGAGGCCCCCAAGCGCGAGGCCACGGTGATCGACGAAGGCCCGGGCCTCGGCCGCTCGCTGGAGCTCTGGGGGCGGCTGCGCCACCGGCGCTGGGGCCTGATCCTGGATCCGGTCGGCCGCAAGCTGTCGGGCAATCTGCCGGCGCGCCGGCGCGTGCGCGCCTCCGACCTGGAGCCCGGGACCGGCCACAAGGTGGTCCAGGCCGCGCGCCTGCTGAAGCTGGAGGACGAGCCGCCGGCTCCGTTCGTGTTCCTATCCGCCGACACCCGGCGGCGGGCGGACGAGATCCTGGGCGAGGGCGGGCCGCTGCTGGCCCTGGCGCCCGGCGCCGCCTGGGTCGGCCGCACCTGGCCGGTCGAGCGCTACGCCCGCCTGGCCGCGCGCCTGCTGGACGAACCGCCGCTGGAGGGGGGCCGGCTGCTGATCGTCGGCCAGCCGGAAGACCGCAAGGCCGCCGAGACCCTGCGCCGGACCATTCCGCGCGAGCGTTGGATCGACCTCACCACCGAGCGCGACATCCTGGTGGTGCAGGCCTGCCTGGAGCGCGTGCGGCTGTTCGTGGGCGGGGCCGGACCCTTCACCCAGCTGGCCGCCCTGGCGGGCGCGCCGACGCTGGCCCTGTTCGGGCCCGACGACGAGACCCTCGTCGGCCCCTGGGGGCCGCGCGCGCGGGTGATCCGCGGGCCGCGCAGCGCCGAGGCCATCCGCGCCCTCGATCCTCATCTGGACCAGCCCGTGTGCCACATGCTGGACCTGCCAGTGGAGACCGTGCTGGACGCGGCGCGCCAGCGGCTTAAGGACACCGCCGGGGACATGAAGAGGCGCCAGCATGGCTGAGACCTTCGATCTGCTGATCTCGGGCGCGGAGCTGGTGACGCCGTCCGGCCGCGGCGCGGGCGACGTCGGGGTGCGCGACGGCAAGATCGCCGCCATCGGCTCGCTGTCGGCCAGCCAGGCGGGCGAGGTGATCGACGGACGCGGGCTGACGGTGCTGCCGGGGGTGATCGACAGCCAGGTGCACTTCCGCGAGCCCGGCATGGAGTGGAAAGAGGACCTCGAGACCGGCTCGCGCGGCGCGGTGCTGGGCGGCGTCACCACCGTGTTCGAGATGCCCAACACCCGTCCGCCGACCATCGACAGGGCGCGGCTGGACGACAAGCTGGCCCGCGCCAAGGGCCGCATGCATTGCGACCACGCCTTCTACGTGGGCGCCACCCACGAGAACGCCGCCGAGCTCGGCGAGCTGGAGCGGTCTCCCGGCTGCTGCGGGGTGAAGGTGTTCATGGGCGCCTCGACCGGCGACCTGTTGATCCCCGACAACGAGGGCATCGAGGCGGTGCTGCGCTCGATCCATCGCCGCGCGGCCTTCCACTCCGAGGACGAGGCGCGTCTGGCCGAGCGCCGGTCCCTGGCCCGGCCGGGGGATTGGACCAGCCATCCGGAGGTGCGCGACGTCGCGGCCGCGGTCCGCTCGACCCGGCGGCTGATCGGCATGGCCGAGCGGCTCGGCAAGCGGGTGCACATCCTGCACGTGACCACCGCCGAGGAGGTGGAGATCATCGCCGCGCACCGGGCGGTGGCGACCATGGAGGCCAACCCGCAGCACCTGACCTATGCGGCGCCGGAGGTCTACGAGCGGCTGAAGGGCTACGCCCAGATGAACCCGCCGATCCGCGAGGCCCGCCACCGCGAAGGGCTCTGGCGCGGCGTCTCCCAGGGCGTCGTCGACGTGCTGGGCACCGACCATGCGCCGCACACCAAAGAGGAGAAGGAGCAGCCCTATCCGGCCTCGCCCTCGGGCATGCCGGGCGTGCAGACCCTGGTGCCGGTGATGCTGACCCACGTGGCCGCCGGGCGGCTGACCCTGGAGCGGTTCGTCGACCTCACCGCCCACGGCCCCCAGCGGGTGTTCGGACTGGCCGAGAAGGGCCGTCTGGCGGTCGGCTACGACGCCGACTTCACCGTCGTGGACCTGAAGGCCCGGCGCACCATCCGCAACGCCGACATGGCGAACCGATCGGGCTGGACGCCGTTCGACGGCTTCGAGGCCACCGGCTGGCCCGTGGCGACCATCATCCGCGGCGTCTGCGTCATGCGCGACGACGAGGTGGTGAGGCCCGGCCAGGGCCGCCCCGCCCGCTTCCTGGAGACCCTGTCGGCCCAATGAAAAGCCCCGCCGGACCGAGGGTCCGGCGGGGCTGAGGCCGTGATCGTTCCTGGCTCTATTTCGAGAGCGTGCAGGTGAGGCCGGTGGCCTTGGCGGCCGTGCAGGTCTGCGACGCCTTGAGCACGTCGTTGGGCTGCGGGTAGGTCAGCACCAGGCCCGGGCCGCCCGTGCAGGCGACTTCGACATAGTCGTCGCCGGCGGCGGTGGTGCCGACGTCGCGGGCGTTCGAGACCTGGCAGCTCTTGCCGGACTTGGAGATGTCCGAGCTTAGCTTGGCATAGGTCGCCTCGATGGGCGTCAGTACGCATTTCAGCGAGACGCCGGCCGCACGCACGCAGTTCATGTAGCGGCCCGACTGGCCCTTATCGACCGGCAAGAGGGCGATGTAGCTCTCCGGGTGGTTCTTGCAGGCCAGCTCGACCACCTCCCGGCCCGACTTCGAGTCGACGCCGAACTGGTGATAGCTCGTCACATCGCAGTCGAAGCCGATGGCCTTGGCGGCCTCGGAGTAGGTGGCGTTCTCGCTGGTCTGGGCGGCGCCGGCGCTGGTCAGCTCGCAGCCCAGGCCCATGGGGCCCGAGCGGCCGCAGTCGATGGACCGGACGAACTTGCCGGCGTCGTCGACCTCCAGCACGAAGCCGGACTTGCCGTCGGTGCAGCCCACCTCGAAGTAGCTGTGGTTGTTGGGGGTCTTGCCGATGTAACGGCCGTCGTTGACCTCGCAGGGCTTGCCGGCGGGCTGGGCCATGGCGGACAGCTGCGCCAGGTACTTGTCCTTGGGCAGGTAGCTGCAATCGCCGGGCTTCAGGTCCATGCAGTTCACCGCCGACAGCTTCTGCGTCCCGCCGGCCCGCGGAACCTGCAGCACGTTGGCGCTGCCGTCCGTACATTGGATCTCGTACTGATCGAGCTTGTCGTCGGCGGAGGTGCCCATCCAGCGCGCCTGCGCGAGCGTGCAGTTGCTGGCGGCCCGGGAGACGATCGGCTGCAGGCTCTTCACCGGATCGACGTTGGGCGGCAGGCGGCAGTAGACCGCGCCGTTGTCCTTGGCCCCGGCGGCGGGCTTGCGGGTGCTGAGCGCCAGGCAGTCGAAGGCGTTCGGCGTGGCGCCCTCGGGGGCGAAGATCATCCAGCCGAGGCCCTGCTGGCACACCAGCTCGTAGATCTTGGTGTTGACGGTCTTGCCGTTCTCGGTGCCCTTGCCCGACATGACGTTGGCGTCGGTCGGGGTGCAGTCGATCCCCGTCTGCTGGATCAGCGGCGGCGCTTCCATCATCGCCTGGGCATGGCTCTTCGCATCGCCCTGCCCGGGAGCGGGCGGGGCCTTGTCCGCGGCGAAGGCGCCGGCGGGCAGCAGCGAGGCCGCGAGCACGGTCGCCATGAGCCCGATGGCCAGAAATCTCATTCGTGTCTCTCCTGGGAGAATTCCTCGGGTGCGGCTTAGCTCGCACCGTTCGGAGGGGTCAAGCTTGACGGCTGTAGGCCAGGCCCGCCCTCGCCGCCGCGCCATGCACCTGACAGGCGACCGCGCCCAGGCCGCGGCCTGTTCGGGTTGGGATGGACAATGGTCTAAACGTCACTGAACTGTCGCCCGCGTGGGGCAAACCCGGGCGCGTCGGGAGACCATGGAGTCGGACATGAAACTGAGCCGTATAGTGACGATCTGCGCCGCGCTGGCGGGGAGCGCCGCGCTCCTGGCCGGCTGCGGCAAGGCCTCGGGCCCGGCCGCGACCGGCGGCGGCTCCAGCGCTTCGTCCGCAAGCGGAGGACTGTCCGGCGCCGGCGCGACCTTCCCCGCGCCGATCTACGCCAGGTGGGCCCAGGACTATCAGCAGCAGAGCGGCGTCAGCCTGAACTACCAGGCCATCGGGTCGGGCGGCGGCATCAAGCAGATCGAGGTCAAGACCGTCGACTTCGGCGCCTCCGACAAGCCTCTGAAGCCCGACGAGCTCGACAAGGCCGGCCTCTACCAGTTCCCCACCGTGATGGGCGGGGTGGTGCCGATCATGAACCTGCAGGGCGTGAAGCCCGGCCAGCTGCATCTGACCGGCCCGGTGCTGGCCGCCATCTTCGAAGGCGCCGTCACCAGGGGGAGCGAACCGCGGATCGCCGCCCTGAACCCCGGCGTGAAGCTGCCCGGTCTTCCGATCACGGTCGTTCACCGCTCGGACGGCTCGGGCACCAACTTCCTGTTCACCTCCTACCTTTCGATGGTCAGCCCGGAGTTCAAGCGGAAGGTCGGGGCCAGCGATTCGGTGCAGTGGCCGACCGGCCTGGGCGGCAAGGGCAACGACGGCGTCGCCGCCTTCGTCAAGCAGACGACCGGATCGATCGGCTATGTCGAATATGCCTACGCCACCCAGAACAACATGACCTACGCCGACCTGCAGACCCACGACGGCGGCTTCATCGCGCCGACCGCCAAGGCCTTCGCCGCGGCCGCCGCGGGGGCGGACTGGACCAGGGCGCCGGGCAACTATCTGCTGCTGCTGGACCAGCCGGGGGCCAATTCCTGGCCGATCACCGGGGCCACCTTCATCCTGGTCTACAAGCAGCAGGCCGACCCGGCGAAGGGCAAGGCGGTGCTCAGCTTCTTCGACTGGGCCTACAAGAACGGCGACGCCTCGGCGGCCGCGCTGAACTACGTGCCCCTGCCGGCCCAGGTGAAGGACCTGATCCGCAAGCAGTGGGCCGGGATCACCGGCCCGGACGGCAAGCCGGTCTACACGCCTTGAGCCGCAAGCCGGAAGGCATGGACGGGCGCTGAACGGCGCCCTATTGCGCCCGCCCCATGCCTAAGGACGTGAGCTCCGATCCCGTCATCGCGCCCGAGACCCCGGCGGACGCCGCCGAGGCCGTGGCCCTGGTCGACCGCGTCTTCGGCCCCGGCCGCTACGCCAAGGCCGCCGAACGCCTGCGCGAAGGCAACCGCTTCCTGCCCGGGCTGTCCTTCGTGGCGCGCGAGGACGGGCGGCTGGCCGGCACGGTGCGGCTCTGGCCGGTGCGGGTCGGCGGCGCGGAGGCCCTGCTGCTGGGCCCCATCGCCGTGGACCCGGCCGCCCGCCGGCGCGGGCTGGGCGCGAGCCTGGCCGCGCGGGCCTGCGAGGCCGCCGCCGAGGCCGGGCATGCGCGGGTGGTGCTGGTCGGCGACCTGCGCTTCTTCGAGAAGATCGGCTTTCAGGCGCTGGCGCCCGGCCGCATCCGCATGCCGGGCCCGGCCGATCCTGGCCGCATCCTGGTGCGGGCGCTGACGCCGGGCGCCTGGGACGGCGTGGAGGGCGAGGTCGCGCTTCCCTGATCGGGCCCGGCCGCCTACCTCTGGGCCCATGGCCGGGACCCAGGCGAGCTCGAATCTGACGCGGCTGTTCGAAGCGGTGGGGGCGGCCGCCGCCTCCGGGCGCGGGCCGGCGCCGGTGCACCTGTGGAATCCGGCCGTCTGCGGCGACATCGACATCCGCATCGCCCGCGATGGGAACTGGTCCTACCAGGGCTCGCCGATCGGCCGCCCGGCCCTGGTGCGGCTGTTCTCGACGGTGCTGCGGCGGGACCAGGACGGCTTCTGGCTGGTCACCCCGGCGGAGAAGCTGCGAATCACGGTCGAGGACGCCCCGTTCCTGGCCATCGGCGTCGAGCGCTCGGGCGAGACGCTGCGGTTCGCCACCATTGTCGGCGACCTGGTCGAGGCGGGGCCGGACAACGCCATCCGGGTCGAGACGGGCGAGGGCGGGGCGCCCCGGCCCTATGTCCGGGTGCGCGGCGCGCTTGACGCCCTGATCGCGCGGCCGGTCTTCTATGAGCTGGTCGAGATGGCCGAGGCGCGGCAGACGCCAGGCGGCCTTCGCCTCGGGGTGCGCTCGGGCGGCGCGTGGTTCGATCTCGGGGCTGTGGAGGGGGCGTGAAGGCCGATCGCGATTTCATCCGCAGCCGCCTGCTGCCCCTGGAGAGCTGGGTTCCGCCCGAGCCGCGGCCGGGCGGCCATGCCCCCGCCGCCGTGCTGGCCGGCCTGATCGACCGGCCCGAGGGCTTTTCGGTGCTGCTCACCTTGCGCACCGCCCATCTCAGGAGCCACGCCGGCCAGATCGCCCTGCCAGGCGGCCGCGCCGACCCCGGCGAGCGGCCCTGGGAGACGGCCCTGCGCGAAGCCTGGGAGGAAGTGGGGCTGGATCCGCAGCTGGTGGACCTCGCGGGCCTGTCCGATCCGTTCTGGACCCGCACCGGCTATCTGATCACCCCGGTGGTGGGTTTCGTGCAACCGGACTTCACCCTGGCGCCCAATCCCGACGAGGTGGCCGACGTCTTCGAGGTGCCCTTCGCCTTCCTGATGGATGCGGCCAACCACCAGTCGAGCCAGCGCGAATTTCCCGACGGCAGCGTCCATCAGGTCTGGGCCATGCCCTACGAGGGCCGTCACATCTGGGGCGTCACCGCGATGATGCTGCGCGAGCTCCACGCGCGGCTTTATGGCCCCTCGCCCGTCTGAGCCCGGTTGCGGCCGGGCGGCCAAGTCGCCATCGTGACGCCGTGACCGACACGCTTGAGCTTCAGCCCTGGATGACCGCGCCCGCGACCCGGGCGGTGATCGAGGCCCTCGAGGCCAGGGGCGGACGGGGCTGCGCCCGATTCGTCGGCGGCTGCGTGCGCAACGCCGTGCTGGGCCAGGCCATCGACGACATCGACATCGCCACCGTGCTGACCCCCGACGAGGCGACCGAAGCGCTGGAGCTGCAGGCGATCCGGGTCGTGCCCACCGGCGTCGAGCACGGCACCGTCACCGCCGTGGCCGATCACCGGCCCTTCGAGATCACCACCCTGCGGCGCGACGTCTCCACCGACGGCCGGCGCGCGGTGGTGGCCTTCACCACCGACTGGGACCAGGACGCCCAGCGGCGCGACTTCCGCCTGAACGCCCTCTACCTCGACCCCGATGGCCGCCTGTTCGATCCCACCGGCGCGGGGCTGGCCGATGCGCGCGCGGGCCGCATCGTGTTCGTCGGCGATCCGATGATCCGCATCCGCGAGGACTATCTGCGCATCCTGAGGTTCTTCCGCTTCTACGCCTGGTACGGCCGCGGCGAGCCGGACAAGGCGGCGGTGGACGCCTGCCGGGCGCTGAAGGGCATGCTGTCGGCGCGCACCGCCGAGCGCACCCAGAAGGAGGTGCTGAAGCTCCTGGCGGCGAAGGATCCGCGCGCCGCGCTGAAGCTGATGGCGGGCGCGGGCGTGCTGGCCGCGACCCTGCCGGAGGCGACCGACCTCGGCCGCCTGGAGGGCCTGGTCGAGATCGAGCTGGGCCTCGGCGACAACGATGCCGAGCTCCGGCTCGCGGCCCTGATCCCGCAGGATTCGCGCCTCGCCGGGCAGACCGCCGAGCGCCTCAGGCTCTCCAACGCCCAGCGCGAGCGGCTGGTCGCCGCGACGGGGGCCGAACCCCGGATCGTGTCCTGGATGAGCCCGCGCCAGGCGCGCCGCGCCATCTACCGGCTGGGACGCAAGGCCTTCTTCGACCGGGTGAAGCTGGCCTGGGCCGGCGCGCCCGACCGCCAGGCGGCCGCCGCCCAGTGGGGGGCGCTGCTCACCCTGGCGAAAAGCTGGGAGCCGCCGGTGCTGCCGGTCAGCGGCGAGGACGCCAAGGCCTGCGCCATCGCCGAGGGCCCGCTGGTCGGCAAGGTGCTGCGCGAGGTCGAGGACTGGTGGGTCGACGAGGATTTCCCCGACTCGCGCGAGGCGGTGCTGGAGCGGATGAAGGCGGTGGCGCGAGGGATGCGGGCGTGAAGCTGGGCGTGCTGGAGACCGGCGCCCCGCCCGAGGCCCTGGCGCCGCGGTTCGGCGACTATCCGCAGATGTTCCGCCGGCTGCTGGGCGAGGGCTTCGACTGGGTCAGCTACGACGTCCAGCATGGGCCCGGGCCGGACCGTCCCGAGGACGCGGACGCCTGGATCGTCACCGGCTCGTCAGCCGGGGTCTATGACGGCGACGCCTGGATCGGCCGGCTGATGGACTTCCTGCGCGCGGCGCGCGGCCGCACCCGTCTGATCGGGATCTGCTTCGGCCACCAGGCCATGGCCGAGGCCTTCGGCGGCAAGGTGGTCAAGTCGCCCAAGGGCTGGGGGGTGGGCCTGCACACCTACCGGGTGATGGCGCGCGAGCCGTGGATGGACGCGGCCCCGACCCTCTCGGTTCCCGCCTCCCACCAGGACCAGGTGGTCGAGCCGCCGCCCGGCGCCCGGGTCGTCGCCGCCAGCGACTTCACCCCGTTCGGCATGCTGGACTACGGCCCGGACGCGGTCTCCCTGCAGCTGCATCCCGAGTTCGAGCCGGCCTATGCCGAGGCCCTGATCGAGAACCGGCGGGCGAGCCGCTTCGACGACGCCCAGGCCGACGCCGCCGTCGCCAGCCTGCAGCGGCCCAACGACAACGCCCGGGTGGCGGAATGGCTGAAGCGGTTCCTGGCGGGGCCGACCCTCGGCTGAACTGTCGCGCCGGCGCCGATGGCGGTGGGCGGCCGGCTTCGCTACATCCCCGCCATGACTCGCTTCCTCGACTTCGAAGGCGTGCCCAACTTCCGCGACTACGGCGGCTACGCCACCGCCTGCGGCCGCGGGCTGAAGGGCGCGCGGCTCTACCGCTCGGGCCATCACAACGGGGCGACGGAGGCCGACCTCGAGAAGCTGGCGGGCCTTGGCCTGGCGGTGGTCGTGGACCTGCGCCGCGCCGCCGAGCGCGAACGGGAGCCTTCGCGCCGCTGGCCCGGCTTCGACGCCCAGCTGATCCAGAACGACATCGGCGACGTCGGCAGGCCCTGGGAGGAGGAGCTGCAGGGCGCCGATCCCACCGTCGAGTTCTTCCGCACCGTCAGTCTCGGCTGGTACCGGCGCAACCCCTTCGAGCCGCGCCTGATCGACCTCTATTCCCGCTACTTCGCCGCCTTGGCCCAGACCGACGGGGCGGTGCTGGTGCACTGCGCGGCGGGCAAGGACCGCACGGGGCTGCTCTGCGCCCTGACCCACCATCTGGCGGGCGTGCACCGCGACGACCTGATCGAGGACTTCCTGCTGACCAACGTCGCCGCCGCGCAAGCGACCCACGCCGCGCGCGTGGGCGCGCTGATCACCCGCCACACCGGCCGCGCGCCCTCCGACGAGGCCCTGCGCGTCGCCATGGGGGTGAACGCTGAGGACCTGCAGGCGGCCTTCCAGGTGATGGAGGCCCGCTGCGGCTCGCTGGACGGCTACCTCGAGGGGGTGCTGGGCGTGGACGCCCCGCGCCGCGAGGCCATCGCGGCGCGGCTGCTGGGCTAGGCGTCTACTCCCAGCGCGGGTGGCTCCAGGTGGCGGCGTAGGGCGTCCCGGCCCAGCCGCTCGGCGACTTGTAGGGCGCCACGAATCCCACCGCCTCGATCTCGTGGATGTGGCCCCCGGGGCCGATCTTGAAGATGTGCGCGGCGGGCATGTCGAAGGGCTTGTACTTCATGTTCTGGGCGTTGCGCTCGGAGGTCGAGCCGTCGAGGTGCTTTACCTTGTAGGGCAGGTTGTCGAAGGGATGGCGGAACTGCGAGATGCCCATGGCCAAGCCCGTCACCGGGTCGGCGGCGATCATCCGGCGGTTGTCGATCTCCTTGATGTAGATGAACGAGCCCGAGTCGATCTGGCCCTTGCAGTCGTGGGCGACGGGCGAGGTGTTGGCGTCCTTGGTCGGCGGGCCGCCGGCGCCCTCCCCGGCGGTGGTGACCCCGTTCTCGCGCCGCTGGCAATCGGCGGCGAACGGCGCCTCCGAACCCTTGTTGTCGTCCAGCGCGTCATAGTAGGTCGCGCCGATCTTCATCAGCCGGTCGTGGGGCAGCCGCCTGCCGGCGGGGATCTCCCGCAGCAGGCCCGGGCGGACGGCGGCGATGTTGGCGTTCTTCTCGCCGCCCAGCGGCGCCGAGTAGATGTGCTCGGCCTGGGTGATCTTGCCGTCGCGCAGCTTCAGGCGGAAGGCCAGCATCGTCGGCTTGCCGGCGTCCTGCAGCACCGCGATCCCGCCCACCTGCTGCAGGCTGACGTCCGGCGCCACGATCTTGAAGCGGGTCGGACCGCCGGTCGCGGTCTTCCACAGGCCCTCGCCGGGCTTGAGCCGCTTGACGTTCTCGACGAACACCACGTTCTTGGCCAGGGGCGCCTTGGCGGGGTCGTGCGCCACGATCGCGGCCAGGTACTGGTCGGTGACATGGATCAGGCAGGCGCGGTCGCAGCTGGCGGCGCTCGCCGGCGCGGCCAGGCCCGCCAGACCCAGGCCCGCGGCCGCCACGGCCAGGGCGGTGCGCACAATCTTGCTCGGCATTCCGGTTTCCCCCTTGGGCGCGGCGCCCGTGACGCCGGCCGCTCGCTTGACGTGGCAAGTTGAAGTCGAGATCGGCCTTCGACTCAAGGGGCCTGCCTTTGCATTGTCATCCCGGGATCGGATTGGGCGCCGGCTCCTGCCGCGATCCCCGACAGCCGCTGGCGCGGCTTCCGGGATGACCATGAGGTCAGGGCCACTTCACCACGGGCGGCATCGAGCTCAGGATCGATTCGACGTTGCCGCCGGTCTTGAGGCCGAAGGTGGTGCCGCGGTCGTAGAGCAGGTTGAACTCCACGTAGCGGCCGCGGCGGACCAGCTGCTCCTCGCGCTCGGCCTCGCTCCAGGCCTCGCCCATGCGGCCGTGGGCGATCTGGGGATAGACCTCGAGCAGCGCCTCGCCCACGTCGCGGGTGAAGGCGAAGTCGCGCTCCCAGTCCCCCGAATCGTGCCGGTCGTAGAAGATGCCGCCGATCCCGCGCGGCTCGTTGCGGTGGGGCAGGTAGAAGTACTCGTCGCACCACTTCTTGTACCTGGCGTGCCACGCCGGGTCGTGGGCGTCGCAGGCCCGCTTCAGGGCGGCGTGGAAGCGCACCGCGTCGGGGGCGTCCTCGTGGCGCTGCTCGGCCAGCAGCGGCGTCAGGTCGGCGCCGCCGCCGAACCAGCCCTGGGTGGTGCAGATGAAGCGCGTGTTCATGTGCACGGCCGGCACCCGCGGCGAGCGCATGTGGGCGATCAGGCTGACGCCGGTGGCGAAGAAGCGCGGATCGGTCTCGGTCCCCGGCATGGTCTTGGCGAAATCAGGGGCGAACTCGCCGTGCACGGTGGAGACGTGCACGCCCACCTTCTCGAAGAAGCGGCCGCACATCATGCCCATCACCCCGCCGCCGCCGGCCTCGCGGGTCCAGGGCTTCAGCTCGAAGCGCCCGGGAGTGGGGCCGTAGAGCTCGGCCGGCGCCGCGTCCTCCAGCGCCTCGAAGGCCGCGACCAGCCGGTCGCGCAGCCCCTCGAACCAGACGCGGGCGGCGGACTTGCGCTGCTCCAGCAGCTCGGCGGGCGAGGCCAGGGTCTCGGACATGGTCATTGCTCTTACCCATCCCGGGCGGCGGGGGCGAATCCGTCCGTCTGCCGCAGCGCCTCGCCGAGTGCCATGGCCGCGGCGCTGACCACATTGAGCGAGCGCAATCCCGGCTGCAGGGGGATCACCAGCCGCGCCTCGGCGGCCGCATGGACCTCGTCCGGGACGCCGGCGCTCTCGCGGCCGAACAGCAGGGTGTCGCCCGGGGCGAACCGGAAGTCGGTGTAGGGCAGGGCGGCCCTGGTGGTGAACAGCACCAGCCGCCCCTCCCGGCGCGCCGGCTCATTGCGGAAATGCTCCCAGGCCGCGTGGCGGGTGAGTCTGGCCTTGTCGCCGTAGTCCAGGGCCGCCCGCTTCAGCGCCCGGTCGTTCAAGGCGAAGGCGCAGGGCTCGATGATGTCGAGGAAAATGCCCAGGCATGCGCAGAGTCTGATGGCCGCCCCCAGGTTTTGCGGAATGTCCGGTTGAAAAAGGGCGAGACGCATTCTAAGCCCTCCGCGCACAGGACGCCCGACGGCCAAGGTCGCTTCGGCGCGTCGCGTCACATGCGCGACCCGCGCCTTCCTTGGCGGGCGCTATTCGAACCGAGGGTGAGCTGAGTTGGCCGACACCGCCGCCATGCATCCGGACGACCCGAGCCGCCGGGATTTCATTCACGTCGCCGCCGCCGCCGGCGCGGCCGGCGCGGTCGCGGCCGTCGCCTGGCCGATGATCGACCAGATGGAGCCGTCCTCGGACGTGCTCGCCCTGTCCTCGATCGAGCAGGACATCTCCAAGGTGGCCCTGGGCCAGGAGATCACCATCAAGTGGCAGGGCAAGCCGGTGTTCGTCCGTCACCGCACGCCCAAGGAGATCGCCGAAGCGGTCGCCGTGGATCACGATCCGGCCGAATTCAACAGCCTGCGCGACAAGCAGACCGACGCCGAGCGGGTGAAGCCCGGCAAGTCCGAATGGCTGATCCTGGTGGGCATCTGCACCCACCTGGGATGCGTGCCGACCTTCGGCCAGGGGGATTACGGCGGTTGGCTGTGCCCGTGCCACGGCTCGCAGTACGACACGTCCGGACGTATCCGCAAAGGCCCGGCGCCTCTGAACCTGGCGGTGCCCGACTACGCCTTCCTCTCCGACACCAAGGTCAAGATCGGCTGACACCCTGATGAGCGGACCCTCCTCCTACGAGCCGAAGACGGCCTTCACCCGCTGGCTGGACGCGCGCCTGCCGATCATCCGCTTCTCGGCGGACCTGATGGACTACCCGACCCCGAAGAACCTGAACTACTGGTGGACCTTCGGCGGCATCCTGGCGGTCTGCCTCGGCATCCAGATCGTCACCGGCATCGTGCTGGCGATGCACTACACGCCCGACACCACCCTGGCGTTCAACAGCGTCGAGCACATCATGCGCGAGGTGCCCTATGGCTGGTTCCTCCGCTACTTCCACGCCGTCGGCGCCTCGATGTTCTTCCTGGCGGTCTACATCCACATCTTCCGCGGCATCTACTACGGCTCCTACAAGGCGCCGCGCGAGGTGATCTGGCTGCTGGGCATGGTGATCTACCTGCTCATGATGGCCACCGCCTTCCTCGGCTACACCCTGCCGTGGGGCCAGATGAGCTTCTGGGGCGCGACGGTGATCACCAACATCTTCACCGCCATCCCGCTGGTGGGCGACAGCATCCACACCTGGCTGCTGGGCGGCCCGGCGGTCGACAACTACACGCTCAACCGCTTCTTCTCGTTGCACTACCTGCTGCCGTTCGTGATCGCGGCGGTGGTGGGGCTGCACATCTGGGCGCTGCACGTGCCGGGCAACAACAACCCGCTGGGCGTCAATGTGAAGAGCCACCGGGACACGGTGCCGTTCCACCCCTATTACACGGTGAAGGACGGCTTCGCGGTGGTGGTCTACCTGCTGCTGTTCGCGGTGTTCGTGTTCTTCCTGCCCCACTCGCTGGGCCGGCCGGACAACTACATCCCCGCCAATCCGCTGCAGACCCCGCCGGAGATCGTGCCCGAATGGTACCTGTTGCCCTTCTACGCCATGCTGCGGGCGGTGCCGAACAAGCTGCTGGGCGTGGTGACCATGTTCGGCTCGATCGCCTCGCTGTTCGTGCTGCCGTGGCTGGACACCTCCAAGGTGCGGTCCATGCGCTATCGCCCGACCATGCGCTGGTTCTTCGCGATCTTCTTCTTCGTCTGCCTGGGCCTGGCCATCTGCGGCGCCAACCCGCCGGACAAGGCGCTGATCCCCAACCCGAACCTCGGCTTCACCCTGGGCGACAACAACATCAACAGCTACGTCTGGCTGTCGCGGGTGCTGACGCTCTACTACTTCGCCTTCTTCTGGGTGATCATGCCGATCACCGGCTGGCGCGAGAAGACGCTGGCCGTTCCGGATTCCATTTCCACGCCCGTGCTGCCCGAGGGCGGCGCAGTGGCTCCGGCCGAATAAGGGGGTTCCGGCCAATGCTGCGCAAAGCGCTCGTACTTGCCGCCGCGCTCGGGCTGACCCTCGCGGGGACGGCCCACGCCGTCACCACCGCCGAGGAGCCCAAGGACGTCCATTGGAGCTTCGAGGGGCCCTTCGGCACCTTCGACACCGAACAGCTGCAGCGGGGCTACAAGGTCTATCACGACGTCTGTTCGTCGTGTCACTCGATGGACCTGATGCACTACTACTCGCTGGGCGAGCCCGGCGGGCCGTTCTACGATCCCAAGTATCCCAAGCCGAACGAGAACCCGCGCATCAAGGCCATCGCGGCCGACTTCAAGGTGCCGGACATCGATTCCGACACCGGCGACGCCATCCAGCGCACGGCCACCCCGGCCGACGTGTTCAAGGATCCGTTCCCCAACCAGGCGGCGGCCCGCGCCTCCAACGGCGGCGCCCTGCCGCCGGACCTGTCGGTGATCACCCTGGCCCGCGAAGGCGGTCCCCAGTACGTCTATTCGATCCTGACCGGCTATGTGACGCCGCCGGCCGGCCTGACCATCCCGCCGGGCAAGGCCTACAACCCCTACATGCCGGGCGACCTGGGGGCCTACTGGCACGGCAAGGGGCCGGTCCCCAAGGGCGGCTTCATCGGCATGCCGTTCCAGCTGACCAACGACCGCGTCACCTTCGACGACGGCGCCCGCACCGACACCAACCAGGAAGCCTACGACGTGGTGGCCTATCTGGCCTGGGCCTCGGACCCGAAACAGGTCGAGCGCAAGCAGGTCGGCTTCTCGGTGATCATCTACCTGCTGCTGCTCGCCGGCATCGTCTACGCCAGCTACAAGCGGATCTGGCGCCGCATCGGGCACTAGGACGCCGATGTCGGAGTGGGTGCTGGGGATCATCGGCGGCACCGGCCTCTATGACATCGAGGGCCTGGAGGGCCAGCGCACCCGGCGCCTGGCCAGCCCCTGGGGCGAGCCGTCCGACGACCTGACCTTCGGCGAGCTGGGCGGGGTCAAGCTGGTGTTCCTGCCGCGCCACGGCCGCGGCCACCGCATCACGCCCACCCACATCGACGGCCGCGCCAACATCGACGTGCTGAAGCGGGCCGGCTGCACCGACCTGCTGTCGATCTCGGCGGTGGGGTCCTTGAAGCAGGAGCTGTCGCCCGGGACCTTCGTGGTGGTCGACCAGTACGTCGACCGCACCTTCGCCCGCGACAAGACCTTCTTCGGCCACGGCGTGGCCGCCCACGTCTCCATGGCCCATCCGGTCTGCCCGCGCCTGGCGGGCCTGGCCGCCGAGGCCGCGCGCGAGGCCGGCGCCCCGGTGGTGGAGGGCGGGACCTATCTGTGCATGGAGGGGCCGCAGTTCTCCACCAAGGCCGAGAGCTTCCTCTACCGGTCCTGGGGCTGCGACGTGATCGGCATGACCAACATGCCCGAGGCCAAGCTGGCCCGCGAGGCCGAGCTGCCCTACGCCTCGGTGTGCATGGTCACCGATTACGACTGCTGGCGCGAGGAGGTCGGCCCGGTCGAGATCGGCGACGTGCTGAAGGTGCTGGCCGACAACGCCGCCAAGGCCCGCGAGGTGGTCCGCCGCCTGGCCGGCAAGCTGACCGGCCCTCGCGAACCTTCGCCGATCGACACCTGCCTCGACTACGCCATCGTCACGGCGCCGGACGCCCGCGATCCCGACCTGGTCCGGAAGCTCGACGCCGTCGCCGGCCGGGTGCTGGGGCAGTAACCCCTCCCCCCGAGGGGGAGGGGAGGAGCGCAGAGCTACGCCTCGATCGGCGACCAGCTGCGGGTCTGCGAGCCGGCGCGGCGCTGGCCGTCGTGGGCCGGGGCGGCCGGGCGCTGCTTCTGGTCGTTGCCGGGGCGGCGGCGGTTGCGCTGCCGGTGCGGCTGGCCCGAGGGCTGGCCCCTGGCGTGCTGCGGCTTGGGCTGGGGCGAGGACGGCTTGCGCTCGCCGTCGAGCTGGGCCTCCACCGCCACCATGGCGCCCAGCGCCCGGTCGTTGCGCCGATCGAAGGTCGGGATGGTCTGGCGGGTCACCTTCTGGATGTCGCGCAGCAGGGAGCGCTCGTCGTCCGCGCAGAAGCTGATCGCCTCGCCGGACGCGCCGGCGCGGGCCGTGCGGCCGATCCGGTGCACATAGGCCTCCGGGACGTTCGGCAGCTCGAACTGGATCACGTGGCTGACGCTGTCGACGTCGATGCCGCGCGCGGCGATGTCGGTGGCCACCAGGGCGCGGCACTGGCCGGCCTTGAACGAGGCCAGCGCCCGCTCGCGCTGGCCCTGGGTCTTGTCGCCGTGGATGGCCGCGGCGGAGACGCCGGCGCCTTCCAGGGACTTGGCCACCCGGTCGGCGCCCCGCTTGGTGCGGGTGAAGACGATGGCGCGGGTGAACTTCGGATCGGCGAACAGGTCGGCCAGCAAGGCGCGCTTCCTGGAAGTTTCCACGAAGATCAGGCTCTGCTTCACCTTCTCCACCGTGGTGGCGGAGGGCGCGACGGAGACCTTCACCGGATCCTTCAGCAGCTCGCCGGCCAGCTTGCCGATCTCGCTGGGCATGGTGGCCGAGAAGAACAGGTTCTGCCGTTCCTTGGGCAGGTGCGACACGATCCGGCGGATCGGCTGCAGGAAGCCCAGGTCGAGCATCTGGTCGGCCTCGTCCAGCACGAACACCTCGGTCTGGTCGAGCTTGGCGTACTTTTCGCCCAGGTGGTCGATCAGCCGGCCGGGGGTGGCCACCAGCACGTCGACGCCGGCGGCCAGGGCCTTGATCTGCGGGCCGTACTTGGCGCCGCCGAACACCACCGCCACGGTCATGCCGAGGCCCGCGCCATAGGTGCGGAAGCTTTCGGCGATCTGGGACGCCAGCTCGCGCGTGGGGCTCAGCACCAGCACGCGGCAGCCGCGGCGCGGCGCCGGGCGGCGGTCTTCCGCCAGCCGGTGCAGGATGGGCAGGGCGAAGGCGGCGGTCTTGCCGGTGCCGGTCTGGGCGATGCCCAAGAGGTCGCGGCCCTCCATCACCGAGGGGATGGCCTGGGCCTGGATCGGCGTCGGGGTTTCATAGCCTTCGGCGGCCAAGGCTTTCAGGAGCGGCTTGGCGAGGCCGAGTTCGGAAAATTGAGTCAAGGGGAGTCTTTCGTATATGCGCGAACGGCGGCTGAGCGCCCTCTGGCGCGCCGCGATCACCATCGTCTTTGTGGGAAGCGCCGCGCGTGACGGCGATCGGATGTACCGCTTCGGGGGGCTCGACAGGTCGGGGCGGAAGATCCGCCCCACACGCGCTGGAGCACCGATAGCGCCCGGGGGCGCGGCTCCTACATCGTTGCTGCGGCGCACAATGTCAAGTCATAAGCGTCTGGCGCCTCGCCATCGCGCCGCCTGGGCTGCTAAGCCTGCCCGGCAACCGGAGGGGCGCGCATGGACCTGAAGACCGCGATCCGCACCATTGCGGACCATCCCAAGCCCGGGATCATGTTCCGCGACATCACCACCCTGCTGGGCGACCCGCGGGCGTTCCGGCGGGCGGTGGACGAGCTGGTCCAGCCCTTCGCCGGCCGCAAGATCGACAAGGTGGCCGGCATCGAGGCGCGCGGCTTCATCCTGGGCGGCGCGGTGGCCCACCAGCTCTCGGTCGGGTTCGTGCCCCTGCGCAAGAAGGGCAAGCTGCCGCACAAGACCCTCTCGGCCGACTACGCCCTTGAGTACGGGACCGACACCATCGAGATGCACGTCGACGCCTGCCAGGCGGGCGAGAAGGTGATGCTGATCGACGACCTGATCGCCACCGGCGGCACCGCGCTGGCGGCGCTGGAACTGCTGCGCAAGGCCGGCGCCGAGGTGGTCGCCGCCGGCTTCGTCATCGACCTGCCCGAGCTGGGCGGCGCGGACCGGCTGCGCGCGGCCGGCGTGCCGGTCCAGACCCTGATCGCCTTCGAAGGCCACTGAGCGCCGTCTTCCGGCCGCCGGACCCGGCGCCTATCTTGCCCCTTGGGGGCGAAGACGGCGAGGAGGCGGCGATGACCCACACCCGGGCCTGGCGCGCGTTCAAGCGGACCGAGGACTGCGCCTGCGCCTTCGCCAGCCTGGTCTATGCCGGCGCCGTGCTGCACGCCTGGCGGGTGCTGCCCGGGACCGCCTCGGCCAAGCTGCTGTGGATCCTGGCGGCGCCCTCGCTGTTCCTGGGCCTGTCGTTCCTGCTGCCGATCCTGATCGGGCCCGTGCGGCGCCTGCTGGTCCGCTACGTCTGGATGAGCTTCAAGGCCGGCTTCGGCCAGAGCCCGGTGTCGATCCTGTCGGGCCTGGGGATGCTCGCCTTCGCGGCGGTGTTCATCTACCTGCAGGTTTCCGGCGTCGCCCACGGCGGGGTCTATCCGGCGGGGGTGTTCGCCGGCTACGCGGCCGGCATCGGGGTGCTGTTCGCCCAGGCCCTCCTGGTGCGGGTGCTGGAGCGGCGCCCCGAGGTGCGGGCGGTCATCGAGCAGGAAGGCTAGGAGGCGAGGCGTGGGCGAGATCGATCTGGAGACCTATTTCGCGCGCATCGGCTATGGCGGCCCGCGCGCAGCGGGTTTCGAGCTGCTGGCGGCGCTGCAGCGGGCCCATCCGGCCGCCATCCCCTTCGAATGCCTGGATCCGCTGCTCGGGCGGCGGGTGAACCTCGACGCCGCCTCGCTCCAGGCCAAGCTCCTGGCGCGCCGGCGCGGCGGCTACTGCTTCGAGCAGAACGGCGTCTTGTGGCGGGTGCTGACCCAGCTGGGCTTCCAGGTCACGCCCCTGGCCGCGCGCGTGCGCTGGATGGCGCCCGAGGACGCGCCCCTGGGCCCGCTCACCCACATGCTGCTGAAGGTCGAGCTGCCCGAGGGCGACTTCCTCTGCGACGTCGGCTTCGGCGGCCAGAGCCCGACCGCGCCCCTGCGGCTCGAGGCCGGCCCCGAGCAGGCCACGCCCCACGGCCTCTATCGGCTGGTCGACCGGGACGGGGGCCTGGAGCTGCAGATGCGCCTGCCCGACCGCTGGGCCGCCCTCTACCGCTTCAATTTCGAGCCGCGCGTCCTTGCCGACTACGAGGTGGGCAACTGGTTCACCTCCACCTGGCCGGCCTCGCGCTTCACCACCGGCCTGATGGCCTCCCTGGCGCCGGAGGGGCGGCGGCTGAGCCTCATGGACACCGGCCTCACCACCTATTTCGCCGACGGCCGCACCGAGCAGCGCACCCTGGCCTCGGCGGCCGAGCTGCACCAGACCCTGACCCGCGACTTCGGCCTGGACGTCTCGGCCGAGGAAGCCGCCCAGGCCTTCGCCAAGCTGTCGGGGCCGGCGGCTTAGGCCGAACAACATTGCTCCGCTCATCCCGGCGAAGGCCGGGATCCAGGACAAGTGACGCAGATGGTTCCGGAAAGCCCACAGCCTCGCGGTCGCGCCCTTCCTGCCGCGCGGCCCGCACGGCGCTGACCTGTCCTGGATCCCGGCCTTCGCCGGGACGAGCGGGGGAGGGGGCGGCCCCCTAGCTCCCCGGCGGCGCGTCCAGCAGCTTCACCAGGCTCGGCGTGCTGGGGCTGTGCACGTCGTCGACGCGCCATTGGCCGCGCACCGGGACGAGGTCGAGCGTGATCACCTCGCGCCCGTCGGGGAACTTCAGCTCCACCCGCGCGGTGACGTGGCCGGGCGTGGCGCGGTCGATCCCCACCCAGGTCGGCTGCAGGCCGGCCGGGTCCTGGCAGTCGCAGATCGGATCGCCGTCCAGCGCCCCCACCTCGCCGTGGGCGCGCCGGGCGTCGCGCCGCATCAGCGCCAGGAGCCTGGGCGAGAACACTTGCCGGGCCTGGCGGCCGGCGTAGTCGGGCTCGGAATGGGCGTAGGCGTCATAGAGCCCGGTGACGAACCGCCGGGCATCGCCCGTGGTCTGGGCCCCCGCCGGCGGGGCCGCCGCCAACAGCGGCAACAGCAGCAACAGGCCTGTTCTCGGCATCCTCGTCCCCCTTCAGCCGGAGTCTCCGGCCCATGGCCGCAATGCCGCGTTCCCTTTTGCGGCGGACCGGCCTATATCCTGACCCTACACCCGCCCGGCCGAAAGGCCGGGCGCCGTCGTTTCAGAGACCGAGACTCTTCATGGCCGACCAAATCCTCATGCCCAAGGCGACGGCTGTCTGGCTCGTCGACAACACCTCCCTGACCTTCGAGCAGATCGCCGACTTCTGCGGCCTGCACCCGCTCGAGGTGAAGGGCATCGCCGACGGCGAGGTCGCCCGCGACATCCGCGGCGCCGACCCCATCGCCAACGGCCAGCTCACCCGCGAGGAGCTCGACCGCGCGGGCGCCAATCCCAAGTACCGGATGAAGGCGCAGAAGAGCCGCCACGCCGAGCTCTTGAAGCCGGCCAAGAAGGCGCCGCGCTACACCCCCGTGTCGCGCCGCCAGGACCGGCCGGACGCCATCGCCTGGTTCCTGCGCAACCACCCCGAGGTGCCCGACAGCCAGGTCGCCAAGCTGCTCGGCACCACCAAGGCCACCATCGACCAGGTGCGCAACCGCACCCACTGGAACTCGGCCAACATCAAGCCGGTCGACCCGGTGACCCTGGGCCTCTCCACCCAGCTCGAGCTGGACGCCATCGTCCGCCGCGCCGCCGAGAAGCGGGCCCGGGAAGACGCCAGGAAGGGCAAGGTCGACGACGGCGCCAGCCTGCTGCCGGCCTCCGAGACCGGCGCCGAGGAAGGGCCGCTGGAAGAGATCCAGGACCTCGAAGCCGCCGAGGACGACGAAGACGCCGCCGAAGCCTAGCGCGACTCTTCCACCCTACCCCGTTCATCCCGGCGAAGGCCGGGATCCAGGACAGGTCAGCGCCGCGCATCAGGATTGTTCTGGGCCGCGCCGCCGCGACTCGTCCCGGACCACCTGCGTCACTTGTCCTGGATCCCGGCCTTCGCCGGGATGAGCGGTGAAAAAAGAGTCCCACCGCCGGCCGTCCGTTCGCCGGGCGGCCGCTGGGGAAGAGCGGCGGGGAGGGCCCTGCTAGTGCGCCTGGGCGCGCAGGGCTTCCATCTCTTCCTTGAGCCTGAGCTTCTGTCGCTTCAGCTCTCGAACCCGAAGGTCATCCGAGGAGAGGTGGCTCACTTCGTCCTCGATCAGTTCCTCGAGGCTGCGATGACGAGCGTCCAACTCACGGATGCGGGCTTCGATGGCCATGTTGCGACTCCATGCTGTTGACGATCCGAGCTAAGCACCAAGCTTGCCGCCCGTCATTTCACAATGACTTGCAGGCGGGTCGGGGAACGGTTCATGCCTGAGGCGCAAGCAGAACGGCTGGTCGTGGGGGTCACCGGCGCCTCCGGAGTGGCCTATGGGCTGCGCGCGCTGCACGCCCTGTCCGAGCTGAAGGTCGAGAGCCACTTGGTGCTGAGCCGCTCGGCGGCGCTGACCCTGAAGCAGGAGGCCGGCCTCGGCCCCGCCGACATCGCGGCGCGGGCCACCTGCGCCTATCCGGTGGGCGACGTGGGCGCGGCCATCGCCTCGGGCTCGTTCAAGGCGCTGGGCATGCTGATCGCGCCCTGCTCGATCCGCACCATGAGCGAGATCGCCACCGGGGTGACCGCCAACCTGATCACCCGCGCCGCCGACGTGGCGCTGAAGGAGCGGAGGCCGCTGGTGCTGATGGTCCGCGAGACCCCGTTCCACCTCGGCCACCTGCGCACCATGGTGCGGCTGGCGGAGATGGGCGCCACCATCGCCCCGCCGCTGCCGGCCTTCTACGCCGGCCTCACCAGCGTGCAGGAGATGGTCGACCAGTCGGTGGGCCGGGCGCTCGACCTGTTCGGCCTGGACTGGCGCGCGGTGCGCCGCTGGGGCCAGGATGTGGGGCCGGTCTCGGGAGAGGATCGATGAGCTATTGGGACTGGGCCGTCGAGGTCCACGGCCGTCCGGGGGTGGACGAGGCCCTGATCACCCTGCAGGACTACCACGGCCAGTGCGTCGGCTATCTGCTGTGGGCCGCCTGGGCCGCCGCCGAGGGGCGGGCGCTGCCGCCCGAGCTGCTGATGCAGGGCGCGGCCCTGGCCAAGCACTGGGAGGGCGCCGCCACCATGCCGCTGCGCGCCGCCCGCCGCCACCTCAAGGGTCCCGCCCCGCCGATCCCCGACGAAGCCCGCCTGGCCCTGCGCGTGGAGGTCCGCAAGGCCGAGTTCACCGCCGAGCGGCTCTTGATGGACACCCTGGAGAGCCTGGCCCCCGCGCCGGAGGGCGGCCCCGCCGATCTCGCCGACGCCATGATCGCCGCCGCCCTCGCCTGGGGCCGCACCGCCCCGGAAGCCGAGCTCACGGCCCTGGCTGCGATGATCGGCTGATCCGCGTCGCCGCTTCCCCCGCTCATCCCCCCCGCTCATCCGCCGGGATGCGCGGAAGAGGAGGGGCCCCATTCCCCGGTGGATGATCGGGCCGCGCGGCTCCGTCGCGGTTGAGGCGCGCCCGGCTCCCCGCTAGGGTCTCGGCCGCGAGTTTCCCCTGCAGCTGGAGTGCTTCATGTCCGACGCCGCCGTCGCCAACGATGTCCTGTCCGGGACCGCCCAGGGCCAGCTGAAGAGCATCATCGAGCGCATCGAGCGTCTGGAGGAGGACAAGGCCAACGTGGCCGCCGACCTCAAGGAGGTCTACGCCGAGGCCAAGGGGACCGGCTTCGACACCAAGATCCTCCGCAAGGTGGTCCGCTACCGCAAGCAGGACCGCGCCAAGCTGCAGGAGGAGGAGGCGCTGCTCGACCTCTACCTGTCGGCCATCGGCGAGCGGTGAAGCGGACCCCGCCCAATCCGAGAGAGCTGGCCAAGCGGCAGGCGCTGAACGCGCTTCGCAAGGCCCAGCGCATCGCGGCGCGGGCGGGGGTGGAGCTGTCGGACTGGGAAGGCGAGTTCCTGGGCTCGGTCGAGCAGCGGGTGAAGACCTACGGCCGCGCCTTCGGCGATCCCGAGAAGGGCGCCCCCGGCCAGGCCCTGTCGGCCCTGCAGGTGGTCAAGCTCAAGGAGATCGTCGGCAAGGCCAAGGGCGACAAGAAGCCCCCGCCGAAACGCCGCGCCTGGCGCAAACCCCAGCCCTGACCCCCCGCCATCCCGGCCCTGGCGCAAAGCCACACCCAATCCCCCCGGGGGACGGATGAGCGGGCGGGGCGGATCGGAAGACGGCCCGGCCCGTTGAACCTCGCGTCGCCCTCGGCCGATTCGCCATCGGGGGAACGGCCGACCCCGCCGCCGGCCTTCCCGCGGCTCGAGTTTCCTGACAGATGCCCCAATCCCCCGTTGCCTCAGGTTCATTTCACGGCGCTTACTATCCACAACTGCCGGCGGTGACCGCCCCTCGCCGTCGGCGCCTTCCCCAGGGATGACGATGACCGCAAACGTCTCCCTCCTGTCGCTGGCCACAGCGGCGCCCCCGCACGTGCTCAAGCAGACCGACGCCCTCGACATCGCCCGGCGCCTGTTCGCCGACCGCTTCGACGAGTTCGAGCGGCTGTCGGCGGTGTTCGCCAACACCGGCATCCGCGAGCGGCGGCTGGCCCAGCCGCTGGACTGGTACTTCCAGCCCCAGGGCTGGCCCGAGCGCACCGCCGCCTACCTCGCCGCCGCCGACTCGCTGTTCGTCGAGGGCGCTTCCGCCGCCCTGGCCGCCGCCCACGTCGAGGCCGCCGAGGTCGACACCATCGTCACCGTCTCCTCCACCGGCATCGCCACCCCCAGCCTGGAGGCGCGGGTGCTGGGCCGCATGGGCTTCCGCGGCGACGTCGAGCGCGTGCCGGTGTTCGGCCTGGGCTGCGGCGGCGGGGTCTCGGGCCTGACCCTGGCCGCGCGGCTGGCGGCGGGGCGGCCGGGATCCACCGTGCTGTTCGTCGCCATCGAGCTCTGCTCCCTGGCCTTCCGGCTGGACGAGCTGACCACCGCCAACATCGTCGCCACCGCCCTGTTCGCCGACGGCGGCGCCGCCTGCGTGCTGCGCTCGGGCCAGGACGAGGGCCCCTGGCGCGTCGAGGGCGGCGGCCAGCACACCTGGCCCGAGACGCTCGGCGTCATGGGCTGGAACGTCGACCCGTCGGGCTTCGGGGTGATCTTCTCCCAGATGATCCCGCCCTTCGTGCGCCTGCGCATGGGCGAGGCCATGGCCGGCATCCTCGATCGGCTGGACCTGGCCCGCGCCGACATCGGCCGCTTCGTCTGCCATCCGGGCGGCGCCAAGGTGGTCCAGGCCCTGGAGGGGGCGCTGGGCCTGGAGCAGGGCGAGCTCGACATCGAGCGCGAGGTGCTGGCCGACCATGGCAACATGTCGGCGCCCACGGTGCTCTATGTGCTGGAGCGGGTGCTGAAGCGCCCGCCGGCCGGGCGGCTGTTCCTGAGCGCCCTCGGCCCCGGATTCAGCGCCAGCGGCCTGTCGTTGGTCCCCGCGTGAGCCTGGCCGTCGTCGTCCTGGCCCTGGTCACCCTCGAGCGGGGGGCCGAGCTGGTCTGGGCCCGGCGCAACACCCGCCGGCTGCTGGCCCGGGGCGGACGCGAGGCGGGCGCCGGCCACTATCCGCTGATCGTCGCCCTGCACGCCGCCTGGCTGGCCGGGCTGTGGCTGCTGGGCCGCGACCGGCCCGTGTCGATCCCCTGGCTGGCGGTGTTCGCCGCCCTGCAGGCCGGGCGGATCTGGGTGCTGGCGACGCTCGGCGGGCGCTGGACCACCCGCATCGTCGTGCTGCCCGGCGAGACCCTGGTGCGCCGCGGTCCCTATCGTTTCATCCCCCATCCCAACTACGCTGTCGTGGTCGGCGAGATCCTGGTGCTGCCCCTGGCCCTGGGGCTGCTCGCCTACGCCCTGGTCTTCTCGCTCCTGAACGCGGCGGTGCTGGTCGTGCGCATCCGCGCCGAGTCCAGGGCCCTGGGGCGCGAAGCGTTGCCGTAACAAGGTTCCGGGACTAGGCTTCGCCCTTCAACGGGAGGGACGCCCAAATGAAGAAACTTCTTATCCTCGCGGCCGCGGCCGCCGCCCTGACGCTGCCGGGCCTGGCCAGCGCCGCCGACCTCACAGGCGCCTGGAAGGTGACGGTCAGCTTCGGCGACATGACCTTCCATACCAACTGCGCCTTCACCCAGAACGCGGCGGCCCTCACCGGCGCCTGCACCCCCGCCGATCCGCCGGCCGACGGCGCGCCGGCGCCCAAGCCCGCGCCGGTGACCGGCTCGGTGGACGGCTCGAACGTGAAGTTCAGCTACGACATCATGCTGGGCGACATGCCGCTGCACCTCGACTACGTGGGCGCGCTGGAGTCCGACACCTCCATGAAGGGCAACATCGGCGCCGGCGACATGCAGATCCCCTTCACCGCCACCAAGGGCTAGGGAGCGACCGGGATGAGGAAGCGCCTGATCCTGGCCGCCTGCGCCGCGGCCATGGCCCTGCCGGGCCTGGCCAGCGCGGCCGACCTCAACGGAGCCTGGAAGCTGATGGTCGACGTGGGCGGCATGATGGTCCACGTCAGCTGCGATCTGAAGCAGTCCGGCGCCGACCTGTCGGGGACCTGCAACCGCACCGACGGCGACATGCCCGAAAAGCCCGCCCCGGTCACCGGCAAGGTGGACGGCGCCATGGCCACCTGGAGCTACAGCGTCTCCTTCGGCGACATGCCGCTGAAGCTCGACTACTCGGGCGAGGTGAAGTCCGACACCGCCATGGACGGCAAGATCTCCGTCGCCGGCATGGACGGAACCTTCACCGGAACCAAGGGCTAGCCCAGCCCCGCTCGCCCCGGCGAAGGCCGGGGTCCAGGACAGGTCGGCGCCGCCGTTGAAGGGCAGGCGCCGGGGCCAGCAAGGCGTCGACGGCTTGGTGGGCTTGGTGACCTCGATGGTGAAAATGGCGTCGCGGAGCTGGCCTGTCCTGGGTCCCGGCCTTCGCCGGGACGAGCGGAGATCGGAAGGCGCTCGCGCACGGCCTCTGATGTTACTGTGAGCGGCGAAGCCGCCTTCAATCACCAAGATCACGAAGGACACCAAGAGCACCAAGATTCAGCGGAACCCGCTTGGCCGCCTGCAGCCCGGCGTATTCGTGCCCTTGGTGCTCTTGGTGTCCTTGGTGTTTGAACCTTGCGGCGCGTCCGCGCCGCGGAGTCGTCAAAGCCAGCGCTCTGCACCGGCCCTCCC
The DNA here is from genome assembly GCA_025450315.1 of Caulobacteraceae bacterium. Classification (GTDB taxonomy): domain Bacteria; phylum Pseudomonadota; class Alphaproteobacteria; order Caulobacterales; family Caulobacteraceae; genus JANWHQ01. The sequence goes on along the minus strand of JANWHQ010000028.1, from coordinate 12,785 downwards.
CCTCGTCCTCCCTCCCGCCATCGCTGCCGCGAGGGGGAGCGAGGAGGAGCGGAAGGGGCGATTCCGTCCTATATCGGCCCCATGACCGACGAGATCATCGCGGCCGCCGACGCCCCGGCGCTCTCGGGCATGGCGCTGATCAGGGAAGAGGCCCGGCGCCTGCCCGACAAGCCCGGCGTCTACCGCATGCTGGGCGAGGGCGGCGAGGCGCTCTACGTCGGCAAGGCCCGCTCGCTGAAGAAGCGGGTGATGCAGTACGCCCAGGGCCGGTTCCACACCAACCGCATCGGCGCGATGGTGGCCCTGACCCGGGCCATGGAGTTCACCACCACCCGCACCGAGACCGAGGCCCTGCTCCTCGAATCCAACCTGATCAAGCGGATGAAGCCCCGCTTCAACGTGGTGCTGCGCGACGACAAGTCCTTCGCCGAGATCCTGATCCGCCGCGACCACCCCGCCCCCCAGATCAGGAAGCACCGCGGCGCCCACACCATCCCCGGCGACTACTTCGGCCCCTTCGCCTCCACCTGGGCGGTGAACCGCACGGTCAACATCCTGCAGAAGGCGTTCCTGCTCCGCTCGTGCTCGGACAGCGTGTTCGAGACCCGCACCCGGCCCTGCATGCTCTACCAGATCAAGCGCTGCTCGGCGCCCTGCGTGGCGTTCGTCTCGCCCGGCGACTACCAGGGCCTGGTGACCCAGGCGCACGACTTCATGTCGGGCAGGAGCCGGGCCGTCATGCAGCGCCTCTCCGAGGAGATGCAGGCCGCCTCCGAGGCCATGGAGTTCGAGCAGGCCGCCAAATTGCGGGATCGCATCCGCGCCCTCTCGGCCATCTCCATGGAGCAGTCGATCAACCCCGAGACGGTGGTCGAGGCCGACGTCTTCGCCCTGCACGCCGAGGGGGGCCAGGCCTGCGTGCAGGTGTTCTTCTTCCGCGCCGGCCAGAACTGGGGCAACCGCGCCTATTTCCCCCGGGTCGACCGGGCCGACGAGGACGCCGACATCCTGGATTCGTTCCTCGGCCAGTTCTACGAGGACAAGCCGATCCCGCGCCTGATCCTGCTCTCCCACGACGTCCCCAACCAGGCCCTGCTGGCCGAGGCCTTCGGCCTGCGCGCCGACCGCAAGGTCGAGATCCTGCGGCCCCGGCGCGGCGAGAAATGCCGGCTGGTCGAGCATGCAATCGTCAATGCCCGCGAAGCGCTCGGGCGAAAACTTGCCGAGAGCTCGGCCCAGGGCCGGCTGCTGGCGGGCGTGTGCGAGACCTTCAAGCTGGAGGCCTCGCCCGAGCGGATCGAGGTCTACGACAACTCCCACGTCATGGGCACCAACGCGGTGGGCGGCATGATCGTGGCCGGGCCCGAGGGCTTCCAGAAGAGCCAGTACCGCAAGTTCAACATCAAGGATTCCGAGCTCACCCCCGGCGACGACTACGGCATGATGAAGGAGGTGCTGCGCCGCCGGTTCGGGCGCCTGGTCAAGGAAGAGGAGGAGGGGGGTGCGCCGCCCCGGCCCGACCTGGTGCTGATCGACGGCGGCGGCGGCCAGCTGGCCGCGGCCCTGGAGGTGATGGCCGAGATCGGCGTGGACGACATCCCGGTGGTGGGCGTGGCCAAGGGCCCCGACCGCGACGCGGGCCTCGAGCGCTTCTTCCTGCCCGGCCAGACCCCCTTCATGCTCGAGCCCAAGAGCCCGGTGCTCTACTACCTGCAGCGCCTCAGGGACGAGGCCCACAGATTCGCCATCGGCGCCCACCGCACCCGCCGCTCGATGGACATGAAGAAGAACCCCCTCGACGAGATCGACGGCATCGGCGCGGCGCGGAAGCGCGCGCTGCTGCACGCGTTCGGGTCAGCGCGCGGCGTCAGCCGCGCGGCGGCGCAGGACCTGGCGAAGGTGGAGGGGGTGAGCGCGCAGCTGGCGCAGCGGATCTATGATCACTTTCATAAGGGGTAGGGGGCGGGCGCCTTAATCGGGCGTTCGGACGATGCGCTATGGGGGTTGGATGTCTCTATCGTTGCGAAACGCAGCAAATGGGGCTAGGCGAGTCGCGCGGGCCCACTACATGTACGCACGGAACTCTGACTTCAGATAACGTAGCGCGGCTATCAGACGCTTTGTCGCTCATTGGCCAAGGGCCGCCAGGTAATCTGTCCGTTTTCCGGTCATGGTGGCATCATCGGTTGCTTCATCTATGTCTATCTCGCCGGCGCATACCGCCAAGTCGCTTCCATTGAATCCAGCGGAGCCGGAAAATCGACGGTGAGCGTCTGGTGGATCGAGAGTCAGCCGGGCTTGGAAGAAGTACTGGTGTTTTAAGTGGCAGCCTTTACCTGCTTCAGAGACTTTGCAGGCTGTCGGGGACGGGATACCGATCCCCTCTTTGGCGGCTATGGCTCGCGGCGCGCGGACAGGTATCGCGTCCCCGATAACCCGACGGACCACCACGTCCCGCCTGCAAACCCCTCGCGCCGACCGAGCGCATAGTTCGGCTATTTGGCCGGTACGAACAGCTGACGCACGGCCATGACCAAGAACAACACCTCTCCAGAAAAGCACCATCCGATCAGGATCCAATAGAGCCTGGGCGACTCCTGCCGGTCGACGTAGAGAAGCGGAGGGAGTGTGAGCGGCACGCGCCGGGCGCATAGGCAATAGGCGATGAATATCGCTTCCACCACGGCCGCGAACCACCACATCACGCCCTACGTCGGTCTTGGGACTGCAGGCTTTTCGGAGCCTGCTTGGTCGGCGCGATCTTCCTCGGCAGCCGATCCCGCGATCTCTTGGAGGCGCTTGAACTGCTCGGGGCCGCGGGGCTCGGGAACGTCTGCCATACTGGCAGCCTATCCCCGCTCGGCGTCATTCTCCAGCAACGCCAAACGCGGAGGCTCGGGAGACAGGATGCCGATCCCCTCAGGCGTTGATCCTGATCCGAGGCGCGAGCGCCGGATACCGGCCCGCCCGTGGCCCGGAACGGCCATGCTTGTTCCGCGCCGTCACATCCGCTCAGAATGCCGTCCCGGACGATTAAGGGAGCCGGAGCGATGCAGGACGCCGACGCGATCGTGGTGAGGTTCATCGCCGGCTTCGGACCGATCGTCCGCGAGCCCGCCGCCAGCCGGAAGCTTTACGTGGACGACCTGTCCATAGCCTTCAAGACCGAAGCCGGCGGCTACCTGCACACCGAGCGGCTGGACGGCGCCAAGACCTTCGCCCTGTGGCCCTTGGCGCAGGCCGCCCAATCGTGCTTCGGACGCCCGGACTGGCCGGCGGAGATCCCCGTTCCCCAGGCCTGGCTCGAGTTCGAGGTCGACGATGTCGAGGCGGCCACCGGCTCCTTGGAGCGGCGCGGGTACCGGGTCCTCGTCCGAAACCAGCGGGAGCCTTGGGGCCAGGTCGTCAGCCGGTTCATTTCCCCGGAAGGCCTCCTGACGGCCCTCACCTTCACGCCGGCCCTGCGCGAGGCGGCCACATAGACGCCGCGCCGTCGATCCCCGCTTCACCCCGCCCCCCGGGCGCCCTAGCCTGGGCCGGCCCGGCCACCGGGGGGAGGAAACCATGAGAAGAAGCGTCCTTGCGCTCAGCCTGATCGTTTGCGCGTCCATCGCCATGGCGGCCGGCCATCCGGGCCCCGCGCGCGCGCAGCCGGCCGCCGGGCCCGCCGTCGCGGCGACGGGCTGCGACCGCGAGTGCCTGCGCTGGAAGGTCTCCGAGGTGCTCTACGCCCTGGCCGACCACGACCTCGCCAGGCTGGCGGTCGCCCCCGACCTGCGCGTCACCGAGGACGGGGTGGAGAAGCCCCTGGCCAAGGTCGGCCTCGCCCGGTCGGTGACCAAGCTGCGCGGCTACCGCCAGGACATCATCGACGTGCGCGCGGGCCAGGCCGTCGCGGGGGCGATGGTCGAGGAATCGGGCGCGCCGGTCCTGCTGGTGGTGCGGGTCAAGGTCGACGCCCAGCAGCGGCTCTCGGAGATCGAGCTGGTGGCCACGCGCAGCCGCGCCGACGGCCTGATCTTCAACGTCGACGCCTACTCGGGCGCCCCGGCCGAGGCCATGGCCTACGCGCCCAGGCCCGACCAGCTGGAGCCGCGCGACAAGGCCATCCAGATCGCCATGTACTATCCGCGCGGGCTCTCCAACGCGAAGACCTTCGACGCCATCGGCACGCCCTTCGCCAAGGACGCCTATCGCCTGGAGAACGGCAACCTGATGGCCGGGCCCGGATGCACCTTCAATCCGGGCTGCGCCGACATCGGCAGCCAGCCCCTGACCATCTTCGAGCGCCTGGGCCGGGTCACGGTGCGCCAGGTCCTGGTCGACGAGCGCATGGGCATCGTGATCATGCGCCTGTCGTGGAACGTGAGCGGCCCGGGCTCGGACAAGCTGACGGCCTGGGAGATGTTCAAGGTCTACGACGGCCAGATCCACATGGTGCAGGCCTGGATCCGCCTGTTGCCCCCGGCGCTCGACCTGGGCGGCTGGCCCATCAGCCCCGGCATCACCCAGCCCTGAGGGATCGAGGTACCTTCCCCAACCCGCTCATCCCGGCGAAGGCCGGGATCCAGGACAAGTGACGCCGTCCTGGTCAGAAGAATCAACAACGGAGCCGTTCCGGGTCATTGCGGAATCGACTGCACCGACCTGTCCTGGATCCCGGCCTTCGCCGGGATGAGCGGAAAATGGGAGAGCAAGCCAGCGTGTCAGAGTTCGACTACGTCATCGTCGGCGCGGGGTCGGCGGGGGCGGTGATCGCCAGCCGGCTCACCGAGGACCCGAACGTCTCGGTGCTGCTGCTCGAGGCCGGCGGCTGGTCGCGCGAGATGCTGATGAAGATGCCGCTGGGCGCGCACCTGGGCCGCCATCCGCACCTGAGCTGGGGCTATGTGTCCGAGGAGATCCCGTTCCTCGGCCGGCCCCTGCCGCTGCCGCGCGGCAAGGCGGTGGGCGGCTCCTCGCTGGTCAACGCCATGGCCTATTCGCGCGGCCACGCGAAAGACTACGACCAGTGGCGCCAGATGGGCTGCGAAGGCTGGGGCTATGCCGACGTGCTGCCCTACTTCCGCCGCTCGGAGCGGTCCTGGCGGGGGGAAGACAAGTACCACGGCGGCGCGGGCGAGATGGGGGTCAGCCGGGGCGGGATCCCGGGCCGGCTCTACGAGGAGACCGTCGCCGCGGCCAAGGCGCTCGGCTACCCTGAAAGCCCAGACCTGCACGGCGAGCTCGGCGAGGGGTTCTCCATCCCCGAGTTCACCCACTGGAAGGGCCGCCGGGTCTCCACCGCCGAGGCCTTCCTGAAGCCGGTCCGCCGCCGGCCGAACCTGACCATCCGCACCGGCGCCCTGGCCAACAGGGTGGTGCTGGAGGGCAAGCGGGCCGCGGGCGTCGAATATGTCCACGAGGGCCAGGTGAATACCGCCCGCGCCCGGCGCGAGGTGGTGCTCTCAGGTGGGACCTACAACTCGCCCCAGCTTTTGATGCTGTCGGGGATCGGCCCGGCGGACGAGCTTCGCGGCCTGGGGATCGAGCCGGTGCTGGATGCGCCGGGCGTGGGCCGCAACCTCTCCGAGCACGCCTCCTTCTTCATCGCCTATCGCACCCGGCGGCCGATCTCGCTGCTCAGGCACCTGCGGTGGGACCGGCTGGCGGTCAACCTGGCCAACTGGTGGTTCCTGGGGGGCGGCCCGTTCGCCGTCCAGGCCACCACCGCCCATGCCCAGGTGCGCACCCGCCCCGAGCTCGAGCGGCCCGACATCCAGATCTTCTTCAACCCGGCGCGCATGGACGCGCGGCCCTGGTTCCCGGTGCTGCGGCCCAGGCAGGAGGACCAGATCAACGCCCTGGCGGTGCTGCTGCACCCGGACAGCCGCGGCTGGATGAGCTTGCGCTCGGCCGATCCGCGCGATCCGCCCAGGATCTTCCTGAACCTGTTCGCCGAGCGCGGCGACGTGGACACCATCATCAAGGGCCTGCGCATCGCGCGCCAGGTGTTCGGGGCGGAGCCCCTGGCCGGCCTGGTGGCCGAGGAGGTCATGCCGGGCCCGGGCGTCCAGACCGACGCCGAGTTCGAGGCCTATCTGAAGAAGGTGTGCCTGGTGTCCCACCACCCGGTGGGAACCTGCAAGATGGGCCACGATCCGATGTCGGTGGTCGACCCCCAGCTCCGGGTGCACGGCATCGAGGGCCTGCGCGTCGCCGACGCCTCGATCATGCCGACGGTCCCCGGCGGCAACACCAACGCCCCCTCGATCATGGTCGGCGAAAAAGCCGCCGACCTGATCCGCGGGACCAGCCTCGAGCCTGCCGAGCTCTGAGCGGCGCCATGGGTGTTCCGGCCTTCGGGTCGGCGCCCGAAGGTCCGAATTCAATCCCGCTCACCCCGGCTCGCGGGTGGGCGCGCGGGAGTCTGTATTCAATTCCGCTCACCCCGGCGAAGGCCGGGGTCCAGGACGAGACACAGGTGGTGCGGCAGCTGACCACGGCGGCGCCGCGCCCGGCTGGCGAGAGCCCGCTCCGACCTGTCCTGGATCCCGGCCTCCGCCGGGATGAGCGGAGTGGATCTGCTGACATCAATGGAGCGCGACGCCTGAAGCGGGTTTCGGCTCTCGGACGTCGCCAGCCACGCGGCTGGACTCTGACGCTTGCCGCGATCCCGGATAACTCGCTTCGCGAATTTCCGGGATGACAACTCTACATGAGCCGTCCGGCTCTCCTATCCGCCTCTGCGGGCCGCGGGTGGAGCGGCGGCCGGCGCCGGCGCGGCGACGCCGGGGTCGTGGTCGAAGTCCTTGGTGAAGCGCACGAGGTTGTCCGCCGCCGGCTTCTCGCCCCGGGCGACCGCGGCGCGCTCGGCCTTGCTGGCGATGATGTAGTTGCGGATCTGCACGTCGCCCTCGTGGCAGGCGTATTCGTAGAACTTGTAGCCGTCGTCGCGGGTCCACTCGGTCCGGGCAGTCCAGGGCGCCGTATAGGTCTCGGGGTCGGAATAGGTCAGCTCGTGCATCAGGCTGTTCGGCCCGGTCATGGTCAGCCGCTCCACCGTGCGGGCCTCGGGGCTCGTGGGCGTGGTGTCCAGCGGCGCCCCGCCCACCATGGTGACGATCACCGGCGAGGCCGCGCGCTTGGCCGAGTCGTGCGAGACGCTGTCGCCCGACCGGATGTTGGTGGTCTCGATCACCAGGGTCTTGCCTTCCCAGTGGGCGCGGCTGTCGCCCATCCAGCCCTCGACCGACTTGGGCCAGGGCGGGGCGTCGCCGATCGGGATGATGCGGGTGGCCAGCATCTCGAACTCGATCACGATGTAGCCGGGCGACTGGAAGATGCGGACGCCGTTGTTGTAGCGGTTGGGGAACATCGAGGCGGGAAAGCCGCGGGTGATGCAGCGGTCCCAGGTGTCGAAATCGGTGACCCAGTCGAAGGCCTGCCCCGGCACCCAGCTCGAGCGGCCGGTCTCGAACAGCTTCTGCGCCTTGGGCGTCAGGGGCGGCAGCCGGCCGTCGGCGGGATCGATCAGCAGGCTGCTGCGCTTGGCGAAGCTCGACCGGCGCATCCAGGCGGCCAGGCCCTTGGTGCCGACGGCGGCCAGGCCCTTGACCCCGACCCGGGCGTCCGAGGCCTGGGCGGCCGCCAGCCGGCGGGCGAACTCCTGGTCGGTGACCCAGGCGCGCGTGCCGTATTCCCTGGGGCGCTGGAACAGGATGTGGGCGTCGGCGGCGTTGTCGAGCGTGTAGGTGTGGCTGAAATCGTAGTCGCCCCAGGGGGTCCTGGGCGGCGTGTAGTCGGTCGGCACGGGCGGCACGGCCCGCAGGTCGGCCGGGCGGTCCTGCGCCAGCGCCGCCGGCGCGCCGGCGAGGGCGGCCGTGGCCAGGGCGATCGCGGCCACGGCCAGGCGTGAAGACAGGGTGTTGCAGCTCATCTCGACGCTCCTCCGCGGCGGCGGCCGGTTGGACCCGGGCCTGTCGTTGCGTAGCCAACAGATTGCACCCGGGCGGGGAGGGTGGCCAGTCCGCCCGCGCGGCCGCCGGCGCCCCGTTGCGCCAGTGGAAACCGGCCCGCTCAATCCGCTTCCCTCCCCCGCGAGGGGGGAGGGGACTGGTTCGAGCCGATCCCGAGGCGCTTAGGCCCGCCCTAATCGGGCCCTGGACGGCGCCATGCTTGGCGGCGCAGAGCGCAGGGGCGGCCGCGAAGGCAGGGAGGCGCCGCCGCAAACAACGGTGAATCTACGGTGCGGCGGCGGCCGGGCCTGGCGCCCTCCGACCCCCGCCGCCCTTCCACAACCGCCGCCCGCCCGGCTAGATGGCGGACAACGACAAAAAGGGAGGACGCCGCCGTGGCGCAATCGCCAGCCATCACCTTCGGCGAAGCGCTGTCGCGCGCGCCCCTGCGCGCCTTCCAGTGGGCGACCCTGGCGGTCTGCCTGCTGGTGCTGGTGTGCGACGGCATCGACATGCAGCTGCTGGGCATCGTCGCCCCGGTGGTGATCCGCGACTTCGGCGTCACCCGAGGAACCTTCGGCATCGCCATGAGCGCGGCCCTGGTGGGCTTCGGGTTGGGCTCTTGGGCCGGCGGCTGGCTGGGCGACAGGGTGGGACGACGCTACGCCCTGGCGCTGGCCGCCCTGGTCTTCGCCCTGGCCACGGTGGCGGCCAGCCGCGCGGGCGGGGTCTGGGCCATGGCGGGCTGGCGGGTGCTGGGCGGCATCGGCTTCGGCGCCGCCTATTCCAACGCCCTGGCCATGGCCAGCGAGTGGCTGCCCGCGCGCTGGCGGCCGGTGGCGGTCAGCACCCTGTCGGTCGGCACGCCCCTGGGCGGAACCGTCGCCGGCTGGATCGGGCCGGCCCTGGTGCTGGCCACCGGCTGGCGCGGGACCTTCGTGAGCTTCGGCCTGGCGACGCTGCTCCTGGTGGCGGTGGTGCTGGCGATCCTGCGCGACAGCCCCTCGTTCCTCCTGGCCAAGGGCAGGACGCAGGCGGCCGGGCAGGCGGCGCGGCGGGTGCTGGGCGGCGAGGTCGAGCTGGCGCCCGACAGCCTGGGCGAGCTGACCTCGGGCGGCGCGCGCATCGGGGTGCTGCATCGCTCCAACCTGCGGCTCAACATCGGCGTCGGGGTCGCCTTCGCGGCGGCGGCGCTGGTGGCCTACGGCATCCTGAACTGGACCACCACCATGCTCACCGCCCGGGGCTTCACCCTGGGCCAGGCGGGCAACGTGGTGTCGGTGGCGGGGATCACCTCGATGGTCGGCTCGGTCGCCGCGGGCATGCTGACCCGCCGCTTCGGGTCCAAGCTGGTGATGGCCGCGGTCAGCGCCACGCTGGTGGTGCTGCTGGTGGCCCTGGCCTTCGTCATCCAGACCCTGCCGGCCGCGCCCGGGCAGGAGCAGCGCACCCTGGTGCTGGTGATGATCGGGGTGGCGGCGGCGGTGTTCAGCGCCGGCATCGCGACGCTCTATGTGGTGATGGCGCTGGGCTATCCGCAGTCGTGCCGCTCGGCCGGGATCGGCTTCGGCATCTTCATGAGCCGCGTGGGGGCGATCTCGGCCAGCGGCCTCGGCGGCGCCCTGCTCGACCTCGGCCACGGCAGCGTGGCGCCCTTCTTCGGGGTCCTGACCCTCAGCGCCGTGCTGGTCTCGGCCGCCGCCCTGGTCGTCGACCGCCACGTCCCCCCGTCGCGGCCCCGTCCGGCCTGAGGCGCGCGTCCCGGCCCTTCTCCCGCCGCTCATCCCGGCCTCCGCCGGCCGCGGCGCTTGGTCGGGCCCTCGGGACGCGATATGCCGGCGCCATGAAGGCGATCCCCAACATCCTGACCATCGGCCGGCTGGTGCTGACCCTGGTGGTGCTGGTCTGCCTGGCGGCGGCCGGCGGGGCGGGGGATGCGCTGAAGGCCGAGCTTTCGGCCTGGGCCTTCGTCGGTTTCGTGGTGGCGGCGGTCACCGACTTCTTCGACGGCTGGCTGGCCCGCCGGCTGCACGCCGAGAGCCTGCTGGGCGCCATCCTCGACCCCATCGCCGACAAGGCCCTGGTGGCCGGCGCCATCGTCGGCCTCCTGGCCGTCGGGGTCCCCATCGCCCTCTCGGGCGGCCTGATCCTGTTCCGCGAGTTCGCCGTCTCGGCCCTGCGCGAGACCCTGGCGCCCAAGGGCCTGCGCCTGCCCGTCACCCTGCTCGCCAAGTGGAAGACGACGCTGCAGCTCGTGGCCCTGGCGGTGATGCTGTTCATCCAGGGCGACCGGGGCCTGATGATGATCCTGCCGGGCTTCAGCGGCATCGGCCTCGCCTGCTACCTGCGCATGCCGGGCTGGGCGCTGGACCTGTTCTGGCTGGCCGCCGCCATCACCGTCTGGACCGGCCTCGAATACGCCCTCGCGGCCCGCAAGGCGCTGAAGACCCAGCCCTGACCCCCCGAGGAGCTGAACGGCCGATATCGAGCTGTCATCCCGGAAACTCGCGCAGCGAGTTATCCGGGATCGCGGCAGGCGCTGGCGTCCTTGGCGACCCCGGCTCTTTGCCCTGCTGCGCAGGGCTGCGGCCGGGATGACACTGAAATTGAGCCGCCGCCGGTCGAGCACCGGCCTAGGGCTTCGCCGCGCCTTCGGCGTAGGGCACGGCCACGCTCTGGCGGAACAGGCCGTGGGTGGCCTCGTTCATGCCGATGATCAGGAACTGCACCGCCATGGCGCAGAGGATCAGCCCCGCCACCCTGACCGTGATGGTCATGCCGATGCGTCCCAGCGCCCGGGAGATGATCGGCGTCAGCACGAAGCAGACGAAGGTGGAGAGGGCGAGCGCCGCCATGGCGATCAGGGCCGCCAGGGTTGCGGCCCAGCCGAGGTCCCTGGCCTCGCCGGCATAGATGATGGTGGCCGAGATGGCCCCCGGCCCGATCAGCAGCGGCATGGCGAAGGGCACCACCATCCGCTCGAACCGGCGTCGGGCGTAGCCGCGCGCGTCCACCGACTCGTGCTCGTCGGCGGGGTCGGCGAAGGCGGCGGTCATGTCGTGGCGCGCCATGTCCAGCCCCAGCAGCAGCAGCAGGATGCCGCCGGCGATGCGGAAGGCCGGCAGCGAGATGCCGAAGAACCTCAAGACCCCCAGGCCGGTGAAGTAGAAGAAGGCCAGGAACCCCAGGGCGAACAGCGAGATGTAGAGCGCCACCCAGCGCCGGCCGGCGGGGCTGGCGTTGGCGGTGGCGGCGGCGAACACCGGCACGTTCCCGATCGGATCGATCAGGGCGAACATCGCCACGAAGAAGTTGACGCCGAATTCGGCCGGGCTCATGGGAAGGCCTTAGCTCACAGAATCAGCTGCGTCCGCACGGGGTCCGCACCCCGCGTGTCTAGCTCTGGCTGGGCAGCGGCGCCACACCGGAGGCCCGACCATGAGCGCCCTGGCCAACACCCTGGAGACCGCCATGCCGGCCGACCCGCGCCTGATCGTGGCCCTCGACGTCCCCACCGTGGCCGAGGCCGAGGCCCTGGTCGGGCGGCTGGGCGACCAGGTCGGCTTCTACAAGATCGGCCTGGAGCTGCTGGCCACCGGCGGCATGGCCCTGGCCCGGCGGCTGGCGGACCAGCGCCTCGGCGTCTTCGCCGACTGGAAGCTGCACGACATCGGCAACACGGTGCAGCGGGCCACCGCGGCGCTGGCGGCGACCGGCGCCTGCACCTTCCTGACCGTGCATGGCGAGCCCCAGGTGATGGCCGCGGCGGTGAAGGGCAGGGGCGCCTCGCCGATGAAGCTCTTGGCCGTCACCGTGCTGACCAGCCTGGACGACGCCGACCTGAAGCAGATGGGCTATGACTCGACGGCCGCCCAGCTGGTCGAGCGGCGGGTGCGCCAGGCGGTGGAGGCGGGCCTCGACGGGGTGATCTCCAGCCCGCACGAGGCCGGCGTCGCGCGCAGGATCGGCGGGCCGGACTTCCTGGTGGTGACCCCGGGCGTGCGTCCCGCGGGCGCGGCGCTGGGCGACCAGGCCCGCGCCGCCAGCCCGGCCGAGGCCCTGCGCAACGGCGCCAGCCACCTGGTGGTCGGCCGCCCGATCAACGCCGCCCCCGACCCCCGCGCCGCCGCCGAAGCCATCGCCGCCGAGAAGGCCGGGGCGTAGCAACCCTACCTCCCCCGCCGGAGGCGGCGGGCGGGGGACCGCCCGACATCGCTGCCGCGATGGGGGAGGTAGGATCGGATCGCTATTTCTTGCAGCCGCAGCCGTGGGACATGTGGCCGCCGTGATGGCCGCCGCCGTGGCGGCCGATGCGGATGCCGATGCTGGCCCGGGCGCTGGCGCTGGCGAAGGCGAACGATCCGGCCGAGGCGCCGCCGCCGACGATCACGCCGCCGCCGCCACCGCCGCCGCCTTCGAACTCGTCAGGGCCCACCCCGCCGGCGTCGGCGAAGAAGCTGTCGGGCATGCGCCCCACGTCCGAGAAGCGCTCGCGCTGCACGCCGCCGCAGTTGCAGCCCACCGACGGCGGCAGCGCGATGCGGCGGAAGCGCCAGCCGGAGTCATAGTCGTATTCGTCGCGGCGGACCTCGCCACGGACGTGCTCGCCCTCGAACCCGCGCGCAGCATAGCCGCCGCGCTCGCGCTCGCCATAGACGATCGGCGGCGGAGGCAGCGGCGGGGCCCCGCGGGTCACGCAGTTGCAGGGCGGCGGCGGAGGCGGGGGCGGGGCCGCGCAATGGCAGGGCCCGGCCGGGCCGCGCGGCGGCGGGCCGCCATAGCCGGGCGGCGGGCCATAGCTGTTCCCATAGGCCGGCTCGCCCACATAGGCGGGGGGGCCGACGTAGC
>JANWHQ010000027.1 GCA_025450315.1 Caulobacteraceae bacterium | reverse complement strand
GCGGCGGTCGGGCGCGAGCTGACCAAGCTCTACGAGACGGTGGTGCGCGGGACCCTGGACCAGCTGGCCGCCGATCCGGCGCTGCAAGCGCCCAAGGGCGAGATCGTGGTGCTGGGGGGCGCGGGCGAGGAGCCCAGCCTCAGCGCCGAGGACGCCGAGGCGGCGCTGGCCGAGGCGGTGCAGCGGCTGGGGCCCTCGGAGGCGGCCGCCGAAGTGGCGCGGGCCACCGGCCTGCCCCGGCGCGAGCTCTATCGCCGGGCCGTGGAGCTGAAGGCGCGCCATGACCGATAAGGCCACGCGCCTGGCCCAGCGCCTCGCCGCCCGCAAGGCGCGGGGCGCGGCGGCCCGCCTCTCCGGCCGCCGGCAGGAGATCGTCGCGGCCCTGCTGCTGATGGCCAAGGGCTACCGCATCCTGGGATTCCGCCTGAAGACGCCGGAGGGCGAGATCGACCTCCTGGCCCAGCGCGGCGATGTCCTGGCCGTGGTCGAGGTCAAGAGCCGCACCACCCTCGAGGCGGCGCTGGAGGCGGTGGGGCCGACCCAGCGGCAGCGGCTGAAGCGGGCGGCGCGGGCCATCGCCGCGCGGCGCCGGGTGAGGCCCAATGTCCGGCTCGATCTGGTAGCGCTCGCGCCTGGAGCGTGGCCACGGCATATTCCCGACGCTTGGCGCGAGGAATCGTAGAACGGCAGGATGACGCGCGAGGAAGCTGAGAACGCGCTCTCGGAGCTGGGTCAGATCCAGGACGACCGCTTCCCCCTGTTCGAGGCGGCGCTGCTCTGCGCCCTGCACGAGGATCCCAATCGCGACGCCGACGCGGCGCGCGAGCTGATGGATCACGCGGTCGAGCGTCTCACCGAGCGGCTGAAGCGGGAATCCCCCGAGGAGGCCCTGGCCGAGACCATGGCCGGCGACCTGCGCCTGAACGGCGACGTCATGACCTTCGAGGACCCGGCCAACGCCGACCTGATCTCGGTGCTGGAGCGGCGGCGCGGCCTGCCGGTGGCCTTGAGCCTGCTCTATCTGGACGCCTCGCGCCGCACCGGCCTGACCGTCCAGGGCGTGGACTTCCCCGGCCACTTCCTGCTCCGGATCGAGACCGAGGAGGGGCCGCTGGCCATGGACCCCTTCAGCGAAGGCCGGGTGGTGCTGCCGTCCGAGCTGATCCGCCGCGCCCTGCGCACCGGCCTGACCCCCGACGTCGCCGACCGGCTGGACGTCCTGATGGCGCCGGTGACGGACCGCGCCGTGGTCCAGCGGCTGGAGAACAACATCTACGCCCGCGCCAGCCGCTCGGGCGACCACGCCCGGGCCGAGCGCTCGGCGATCCGCCGCGCCCTCCTGGATCCCACCGACCACCGGCCGTGGATCGACGTGGCGACCGCGCGCGAGGGGCAGGGGGCGCTGGTGGGGGCCCAGGAGGCCCTGGCCCGGGCCCAGATGCTGGACGGCGGCGCAGCCATCGCCGCGCGGGCGGCGCGCGAGCGGGTGCGGCTCAAGCTCAATTAGCCGCAGCCCCCGCCGGCTGGATATATCAGCTCCCGATACTATATCGGCCAGGACGTCCCATGGCCCAGCTTGAACCCCTTCAGTCCGCCCGCCTCGCCATCTCGCCCGGCTATCCCCTGGGGGTGACCGAGGAGATGATCGAGACCCTGGTGCGGGCCTTCTACGTCAGGGTGCAGGCCGACCCGACGCTGGGGCCGATCTTCACCGCCCGCATCGACGACTGGGAGCCGCACCTGCGCAAGATGTTCGACTTCTGGTCCTCGGTGACCTTGATGAGCGGCCGCTATCACGGTACGCCGATGCCGGCGCACGCCAGGATCGCCGAGATCGGACCGGCGCACTTCGCCAGATGGCTGGAGCTGTTCGCCGAGACCGCCGCCGAGGTCTGCCCGCCCGCGGCCGCGGCCCTGTTCGTCGACCGCTCCCAGCGCATCGCCCAGAGCCTTCAGATGGGCATCGCCGTCAGCCGCGGCGAGTTGCCGGAGGTGTGCGCGCAGGCCTAGATCCAGTCCGCCGCCGCCTGGCCGATCAGCAAGACGCCGATGGCGAACATCAGCACATAGATCAGCCGGTAGAACAGCCGCTGGTCGATCACCTTGACCAGCTGTACGGCCACGAGGGCGCAGGCCACGGACAACGGCGCCAGGAGGGCGGCGGCGACCAGGTTGGCGCTCTTGAACTGGCCCAGGAAGAAATAGGGAACCAGCTTGGCGCCGTTCACGCTGGCGAAGAAGATGGTCGAGGTGCCGACGTAGACCATGGGCGTGAAGCCCAGGGGGAGCACGTACATCTGGAACGGCGCCCCGCCGTTGTGGCTGACGAAGCTGGTGAAGCCGCTCATCGCGCCCCAGAACAGGCCCTTGGGCGTCGAGGGCCGGGCGGGATCGGACCGCAGCCGGCCGCGGAACCAGTAGTTCAGGGCGAACACCACCGAGACCGCGCCCACGATCAGCCGCACCGCGTCGTCGCTGATCCGGGCGGCCGTCAGCCAGCCAATGCCGACGCCGACCAGGGCGGCCGGCAGCATCACCGCCAGCACCGGCCAGTCGAAGCTCTTGCGGTAGGAAATTACCGCGACGACGTCGCTCATCACGAAGATGGGCAGGGTGAGGCCGGCCGCGGTCACCGGCGAGATCGCCAGCGACAGGATCGGCACGGCCAGGCCGCCCAGCGGGCCCAGGCCTCCCTTGGACAGGCCGATCATGATCACCGCGGGGATCGCCGCGGCCCAGAACCAGGGATCGTGCAGCACCTTGCGGTGATACGGCCCGGCCGGGCCGGCGGCAAACGGCGTCCCGGAACGCTTTGCGCGGCGCGGAGGTAAAGGCTAAGCCCCGGCAGGGCCGCATCCGCTGCGGGAGATCGCATGTCTCTGAAGGTCGCCATCCAGATGGATCCCATAGAAGGGATCAACATCGAGGCCGACACCACCTTCCTGATGATGATGGAGGCCCAGAGCCGGGGCCACGGCCTGTGGCACTTCCGGCCCGACAAGCTGTCCCTGGAGGACGGCCGGGTGCTGGCCCGCGGCCGGGCGCTGAACCTCAGGGCTGTCAAGGGCGACCACCACACCCTGGGCGGGCAGGAGGTGCGCGACCTGTCGGAGTTCGACGTGGTCCTGATGCGCCAGGACCCGCCCTTCGACATGGCCTACATCACCGCCACCTATTTCCTCGAGCGCATCCATCCCGCGACCCTGGTGGTCAACAACCCGATGGAGGTGCGCAACGCGCCCGAGAAGCTGCTGGTCACCAGCTTCCCCGGCCTGCAGCCCCCGACCCTGGTCACCTCGGACGTGGAGGCCATCCGCGACTTCCGCGCCCGGCACGGCGACATGGTGCTGAAGCCGCTCTACGGCGGCGCGGGCTCGGGCGTGGTCAGGCTGTCGCCGCAGGACCCCAACCTCGACGCCCTGCTGGAGCTGCACGCCATGATCGGGCGCGAGGCGGTGATCGCCCAGAAGTTCATCCCCGCCATCTCCAACGGCGACAAGCGCATCCTCCTGGTGGACGGCGAGCCGGTGGGGGCGATCAACCGCGTGCCGCCCAAGGGCGAGGTTCGCTCCAACCTGGCCCGCGGCGGGCGCGCCGAGGCGGTGGAGCTGACCGCCCGCGACCGCGAGATCTGCGCCACGATCGCACCCGAGCTGAAGGCGCGGGGCCTCTTGTTCGTCGGCATCGACGTGATCGGCGACTACCTGACCGAGATCAACGTCACCTCGCCCACCGGCGCCCAGCAGCTCAAGCGCTTCTCGGGCGTGGACGCCGCGGTCGTGCTGTGGGACCGGATCGAGGCGATCAGGGGCTAGGGAACTCTCCCAGATCGACCGTCATGGCCGGGCTTGTCCCGGCCACCCATGAACACCGAATGCAGGGAGTCTTCTTCGCTGGGCCGTGTTGATGGCTTCCCGGCATTCCGCGCTCGCGCGCTCCAGCCGGGAATGACGGTGAAAGGGATCGCTATCCCGTCTTCGCGCGCCGCCGGCGACCGGTGGTGGGGACCGCGGTCTTGGCCGGAGCCGCCTTCTTGCGGCCGCCGAGGTCCACCCCGCCGCTGGCGGCGATCGCCAGGGCCAGCGGGCCGGACGGATCCATACTGTCGACCATGGCGGACGGCATCAGGATGGTGGCGCCGCGCTCCTTGGTGGTCTCGTAGATGATGTTCATGGCCCGCAGCTGCAGCGCGGCCGGCTCGCCGGCGTAGGTGCGGGCGGCCTCGACGAACTTGGCGGCGACCTCGGCCTCGGCCGAGCCCAGGATCACCCGGGCTTCCTTTTCGCGCTCGGCCTGGGCCTGGCGGGACATGGCGTCCTGCAGCTCGACCGGGATGGCCACGTCGCGGATCTCCACCGACAGCACGGTGATGCCCCATTCCCGGGTCTTGTCGGCGATCTCCTGGCTGAGCCGCTGGTCCGCCTGCTGGCGGTCCGAGAGCAGCACCGACAGGGGCGTGGAGCCGATCATCTCGCGCAGCGAGGTCTGGGAGATGCGGTCGATGGCCTCGCGGTAGTTGGTGATGGTCAGGGCCGCCGCCTCGGCGTTGTGCACCTTCCAGAAGATGATGGCGTCGACGTTGACCGGCACCGTGTCTTTGGTCAGGGCCTGCTCGGCCAGGATCGAGGTGGTCTGGATCCGCTCGTCGATGATGGCCACGACGTTGTCGATGATCGGGAAGATCACGAACAGGCCCGGCCCCTTCACCCCGTGCAGGTGACCCGCGCGCAGGATCACGAAGCGCTGCCAGGTGTTGGCCATCTTCAGCGACAGGGCGATCAGCACCCCCAGCACGATCAGCGGGACGCCGATGAACAGGCTGAACTGCATCGATGCGGCGCCCAGCGCCAGGCAGACCACGACGAGGAACAGGGTGATCGGATTCATGTCGCCCTCCCGTTTGGGTCCGGGGAGGGTAGGCCCGGGCGCGCGGCTTGGCCAGCGCCGCTCAGCGATGCTTGCCGTGGTCCGGACGGGGCGGGGGCGGGTGCGGCGGACCGCCGCCGTCCGGATGGCCGCCGCCGGGGTTGGCGTGAGCCGCAGCCGACGGGTTGAAGCCGCCGCCTCCGGGCGCGGCCTCGACGATCCGCAGGTGCGGGGACGACGGCTGCGGGCGGGGGACCTGGGCCTCCACGGGGGGGTGGAACCGAGGCGGCCCGGCGAAGGCGGCCGGCCCCGCCCTCGCGGCGTGGTCGCGGACATCGAACTGGGCGCGCGGCCCGGCGCGGATCTGGGCCATCGCCAGGCGCTCGGGCCGCCCGGCGCCGGCCATGCGGCCCGGCGGGGCGCGCGCGAGGTGCAGGCCGTGGGGCTGGGGCGGGGCGAAGCCTCGGCCGCCTCCCGGGCGCTCGATCATGGCCAGCCGGCGCTCCTGTCCCGGCGTCCGAGGACCGGCCTCGGCGCCGGCCGGCGCCATCGCCATCCGCGCCGCCGCGGCGTTTGGACCGACGGCCGGGCCGCGCCGGGGCGCCATGGCGATGTTCACGTGCGCCCGGCGGGCGATGTCCTGGGCCTGGCGGGCCACGCGCATGGCGTGGTCGGCGCCGTCCGGGTCGTGGATCTGGCGGTCGAGGCGGACGGTCTCGGCGGCCCGGCGAAAGCGCTCGGGCGCGAAATGCGCCTGCTCGGAGGCCAGGTGCTGCTGGTGATAGGTGCGCCAGGCCGGCTGATGGCGCTCCAGCCCCCGCCAGCGGCTGAGGTCGGCGGCGACCTGGCCGCGCCGGGCGGTCCAGCTGGCCAGGGTCACCGCCTGGGGGGCGCGGTGGGAGGCGCGGAACATCGACTCGGCCCGCGCCAGCTCGCGTCCGGCCAGGGGCGCGCGCACGGCCAGGTCCTCTGGCGGCAGGAGCGAGCCGTCACGGTCGTAGATCGCCACCAGGTCGCCGTCGGCGAAGGCGTAACCGTAGTCCGGATCGGAGATCAGGAACGGATAGTCCTCGCCCGGCTCGTAGTAATAGTAGCGCACGCCGTAGGGCAGGAACTCCACCATGCGGACGAAGCCGTCGTCGGTGCGCCACACCCAGGGCGCCTCGTCGGCATAGTCGAAGGTGAAGTCCGGCGGCGCCTGGGCGAAGGCGTCGTTCAGGACGTAGGCGCGGTCGAGATAGGCGTAGCCGTCGCCGGCGTCGAGCAGCGGCCCCAGCGGCGCCGGGCGGGCGAAGGGCAGGTCCACCGCCACCGGGCCGGGCTGGACCTGGGGCGCCTCGTCGCCGGTCAGCGGCAGGGCGGCCAGGGGCGGCGG
Source organism: Caulobacteraceae bacterium (assembly GCA_025450315.1). Taxonomy (GTDB): domain Bacteria; phylum Pseudomonadota; class Alphaproteobacteria; order Caulobacterales; family Caulobacteraceae; genus JANWHQ01. The sequence continues at coordinate 59 of JANWHQ010000027.1, read as the reverse complement.
CGCGTCCGCGGCGGCGGCCTGCTGGGCGCCCGGCTTGCAACCCGTCAGCGCCCCGGCGG
>JANWHQ010000026.1 GCA_025450315.1 Caulobacteraceae bacterium | reverse complement strand
TCGAGGCCCGCGATCTTGCCGGCGTCCTTGGTCGCTTGGCGCTGGGCGTCGTTGAAATAGGCCGGCACGGTGATGACGGCCTGCGTGACCTTCTCGCCGAGATGGCTCTCGGCGGTTTCCTTCATCTTCTGCAGGATGTAGGCCGACACCTGCTGGGGCGAATAGTCCGTGCCGTGGGCGCGCACCCAGGCGTCGCCCGTGGGCCCCTTCACGATATCGTAGGGCACCATGCCCTTGTCCTTGGCCACCACCGGGTCGTCGAAGTTGCGGCCGATCAGCCGCTTGATCGCAAAGAAGGTGTTGGATGGATTGGTGACGGCCTGGCGCTTGGCCGGCTGGCCGACCAGCCGCTCCCCGTCGTCCAGGAAGGCCACCACCGAGGGCGTCGTGCGCGCGCCCTCGGCGTTCTCGATCACCTTCGGGGTCTTGCCATCCATGATGGCGACACACGAATTGGTGGTGCCGAGGTCGATGCCGATGATTTTGCTCATGAGATCTGTTCGCTCCTTACGGCGACGGGCAGGCGAGGCCTTTGCAAGCGCCCCGGTTTGTCCGCCCCGGTTCGATCGGGTCTCCGAATGTTGAGGGCTCTCACGCGGCCCCATCGCGCCGGGCCGCCGAGCGACCCTGTCGCAAGCCCATATGGGTAAGCCGTGGCCGCCCGCAAGTGCGAGGCGACGTCATGATGGCGGGGCTTAACCCGGCGAGGCGAACGCGTTAGCTTCCAACCCGCGGGGCCCGGCGGGGACGCTTCCCGCCCGTGCTTTCGGCGTGTTCCGGCGTCAGGCCGGACCCTGCAGGGGGAGCGCTTGTCCTTGGGACGGCGCAAGCAGGGGAGGCGTCCATGAAGTTCCGCAGCGTCATCTTGCCTTCGACCATGGTCGCCGCCGCGGCGTCCGCCCAGCCGGCGCCGGCCCGCCCGCCGGCGGGCGAGCTCCAGGTGGCCCTGACCAACTCGGGCGGGACGGTGGTCAGCGCCGTCTATGTCGCCCCGTCCGGCTCGCCCGACTTTTCCGACGATCTCCTGGGCAAGCAGGTGGCCAGCGTCGGCAAGACGGTGCACGTGAAGATCAAGGATCCGTCCAACGCCTGCGTCTTCGACGTGCAGTTCCTGCTGGCCGACGGCGCCACCATCACCCGCAAGGGCGTCAACCTCTGCCAGTCCGACACCTATACCCTCACGCGCTGACACAGGTTTGAGCCGGGGCCCGGACGGCCTATCTCGGCCCCATGCAGATCGACGGCTTCAGGCTCCTGCCCCAGGCGCTGGACCACGAGGCCCAGCGCGCCCTGGCGGACGAGGTGCTGGCCGCCCTGCCGGCCGCGCCGCTCTATCGCCCCATCACTCCGGGCGGCCAGCCGATGTCGGTCAGGATGACCAACCTCGGGCCCCTGGGCTGGATCACCGATTCGGAGGGCTACCGCTACGAGCCGCGCCATCCGGGCAAGGGCGAGCCCTGGCCGCCGATGCCCGAGCGGCTGCTGCGGCTCTGGGACGAGATCACCGGCGCGCCCGCGCCGCCCGACGCCTGCCTGGTCAACGTCTATGGCCCCGACGCGCGCATGGGCCTGCACCGCGACACGGACGAAGCGGACTTCGCCTTCCCGGTGCTGTCGGTGTCGCTGGGCGACACGGCGATCTTCCGTCTGGGCGGTCCCGGCCGCAAGGACCCGACCCGCTCGTTCCGCCTGGCCTCAGGCGACGTCTGCGTGCTGGCGGGGCCCGCGCGGCTCTATTTCCACGGCGTGGACCGCATCCTGCCCGGCTCCTCGCGCCTGATCCCCGGCGGCGGCCGGATCAATCTGACCCTGCGGCGGGCGCGGGCGGCCTGAACGGAGCTTGTCATCCCGCAATCCGCGCGGCGGCTACCCGGGATCGCCACAAACGCCTGCGTCCAGGACCGATCCCGGCTCTCCGCCCCTGCGGGGCTCCGTCCGGGATGACGAATCGCGGAGGCCCGAGGCCTACTCCTCCTCGCCGCCCTCGGGCAGGCCTTCGATGTCGTCCTCGGCGAAGTCCTCGTCCTCGTCCTCGAGGAACGGCACCTCGTCGTCGGCCTCCGCCTCGATCTCGCCTTCCTCGGCGAAGTCGACGCCGATGTCCTCGGGGCCCGGCGCGGGAGCGACCACGGCCACCGGATCCTCGACGTCCTCGTCGGTCTCCAGCACCTCGGCGGCGGCGGCCTGGTCGATCTCGGGGGTCTCGTCGGCCTCTTCCTCGAAGCCTTCGGCCTCGTCCTCGACGACCTTTTCTTCCTTTTCCTCGGGCTCGTCGTAGTCGGGCGCGCGGGTGCGGATGCGCCGGTTGCGCAGCGCTTCCTCCGGATCGAAGGAGGTCCCGCACTTGGGACACACGGCCGGCCGGCGGCTCAGGTCATAGAACTTGGCCGAACAATGGGGACAGATCTGCTTTTGACCCAGTTCAGGAGCGGCCAAGGCGGGGACCTCATAGCAGGGTGGCGGAAAGCGGCGGCTCCCTTGCCACGCGTCCTGGCCGCTGTCAAAAGCTTCCCCGCCGAATTCCGGCCCGCCCCGAAGGACCAGCGCCGCCGCATGAGCTCTCCGACCCTTACGAGCCGCCCCGGCGGCGCGCTCGTGGGCCGCGTCCGGGCGCCCGGCGACAAGTCCATTTCCCACCGCGCCCTGATCCTGGGCGCCCTGGCCGAGGGCGAAACCCAGATCGAGGGTCTGCTCGAGGGCGACGACGTGGTCCGCACCGCCGAGGCCATGCAGGCCTTCGGCGCGGGGGTCGAGCGCCTGGGCGAGGGCCGCTGGCGGGTGACGGGCCAGGGCGAGCTGACGGAGCCGGCCGACGTCGTCGACTGCGGCAACTCCGGCACCGGCGCGCGCCAGATCATGGGCGCGGCCGCCCGCGTCGCCATCGCCGCCACCTTCACCGGCGACGCGTCGCTGCGCCGCAGGCCGATGGCGCGGGTCACCGACCCCTTGACCCAGATGGGCGCGCTGGCGGTGACCAGGGCCGGCGGGCGGCTGCCCCTGACCCTGCGCGGCGGCGCGCTGAAGCGGATCAGCTACCGCCAGCCGGTCCCCTCCGCCCAGGTGAAGTCGGCCCTGCTGCTGGCGGGGCTGGGCCCGGGCGTGGAGGTGATCGAGACCGATCCCACCCGCGACCACACCGAGCGCATGCTCGCGGCTTTCGGGGCGAGCCTGCACGTCGAGGCCCGGGAGACTGGCCGCGCCGTCCGGCTCGAGGGCGGCCAGCGCCTGACCGGGACCCGGGTGCGCGTGCCGGGCGATCCGTCCTCGGCGGCCTTCCCGCTGGTGGCGGCCCTGATCGTCCCCGGCTCGGAGGTGACGGTCCTAGGCGTGCTGCTCAATCCCCTGCGCGCGGGCCTGTTCGAAACCCTGATCGAGATGGGCGCGGACCTGACCATCTCGAACCGCCGCGAGGACGGCGGCGAACCGGTCGGCGACATCACCGCCCGGCATTCGGCCCTGCGCGGGGTCGAGGTCCCGCCCGACCGGGCGACCTCGATGATCGACGAATATCCGATCCTGGCGGTGGCGGCCGCCTTCGCCGAGGGCCCGACGGCGATGCGCGGGGTGGGCGAGCTGCGGGTCAAGGAAAGCGACCGCATCGCCCTGATGGCCGCCGGGCTGCAGGCCTGCGGGGTGATGGTCGAGGAGGAGCCCGAAGGGATGATCGTGACCGGGCTGGCGCGCGCCAACCACCCGGTCCAGGGCGGGGCGACCGTCCGGACCCACGGCGATCACCGCGTGGCCATGGCCCACCTGGTCATGGGGCTGGCCGCCGAGGCGCCCATCGAGGTGGACGAACCGGGCATGATCGCCACCAGCTTCCCCGGCTTCGAGGCGCTGATGCGCGGCCTGGGCGCGGCGATCGGAACGCCCGGCCCGGCCGAGGCCCGCTGATGGCCGGCTTCGTCATCGCCATCGACGGCCCGGCCGCCTCCGGCAAGGGCACCATCGCCGCGGGCCTCGGCCTTCGGTACGGCTTCCCGGTGCTGGACACGGGACTGCTCTACCGCGCCGTGGGCGTGACCGTGCAGCGCGGGGGCGGCGATCCGGCCGACGCGGCCACGGCCGAAGCGGTGGCGCGGAGGCTCGATCCCTCCCAGCTGGAGGATCCGGCCTTCCGCACCCGCGAGGCCGGCGAGGCCGCGAGCCTCGCCGCCGCCCATCCGGGCGTCCGCACCGCGCTTCGGCAGTTCCAGCAGCGCTTCGCCCAGCGCGAGCCGGGGGCGGTGATCGACGGGCGCGACATCGGCACCGTCATCGCCCCGGACGCACCGGCCAAGCTGTTCGTCACCGCCTCGCCCGAGGTGCGGGCCGAGCGCCGCTTCAAGCAGCTCAGGGGCCAGGGCGAGCAGGTGACCTACGACGACATCCTGGCCGACATCCGACGCCGGGACGAGCGCGACAGCGCCCGGGCCGCCTCGCCCCTGGTCCAGGCCGCCGACGCCGCCTTGCTCGACACCACGCAAATGTCTATATCGCAGGCCGCCGATGCGGCCCGCCGCATTGTCGAAGAGGCGCGCGCCCGCTGGGAAGCATCCCGTCAGGGCTAATCCAACCGCGCCAGCCTTTCGACCGCTGCGGGATTTTGCACCCGGGGACATCCCCCCAGGCGCCCTTTGGCCAGACCTCGAGCGACGAGCGCCCTCGCCCGCACGGCGAACCGCTGCGCGTTCCACATTCCGACGAAAGAGAGACCCTCAGCGCATGGCTGACGTACAGACCCTGAACCCGACCCGCGACGATTTCGCCGCACTCCTCGACGAGACCCTCGGCGGCCGCGACTTCCACGAAGGCGCCGTCGTCCAAGGCAAGGTGGTGGCCATCGAAAAGGACTTCGCCATCATCGATGTCGGCCTGAAGACCGAAGGCCGCGTGGCGCTGAAGGAATTCGGCCAGGGCGATGGCGCCTCCAAGCCGATCGCCGTCGGCGACACCGTCGAGGTGTTCCTCGAGCGGGTCGAGAACGCCATGGGCGAGGCGGTGATCAGCCGCGAGAAGGCCCGCCGCGAAGAGGCCTGGACCCGGCTGGAAGCGGTGTTCGAGCGCAACGAGCCGGTCACCGGCTCCATCGTCGGCCGCGTCAAGGGCGGCTTCACCGTCGACCTCGGCGGCGCCTCGGCCTTCCTGCCGGGCTCGCAGGTGGACATCCGTCCGGTCCGCGACGTGGGCCCGCTGATGGGCAAGGAGCAGCCCTTCGCCATCCTCAAGATGGACCGGCCGCGCGGCAACATCGTCGTGTCCCGCCGGGCGATCCTGGAAGAGGCCCGCGCCGAGCAGCGCACCGAACTGGTCAGCCAGCTGCAGGAAGGCGAAGTCCGCGAGGGCGTGGTCAAGAACATCACCGACTACGGCGCCTTCGTGGACCTGGGCGGCATCGACGGCCTGCTGCACGTCACCGACATGAGCTGGAAGCGCATCAACCATCCCAGCCAGGTGCTGGCGGTGGGCGACACGGTCAAGGTGCAGATCGTCAAGATCAACCCCGACACCCAGCGCATCTCGCTGGGCATGAAGCAGCTGCAGTCCGACCCGTGGGACGGCGTGGAAGCCAAGTACCCGGTGGGCGCCCGGTTCACCGGCCGGATCACCAACATCACCGACTACGGCGCCTTCGTGGAGCTGGAGGCCGGCGTCGAGGGCCTGGTCCACGTCTCCGAGATGAGCTGGACCAAGAAGAACGTCCATCCGGGCAAGATCGTCTCCACCTCCCAGGAAGTGGACGTGGTGGTGCTGGACGTGGACGCCTCCAAGCGCCGCATCTCGCTGGGCCTGAAGCAGGCCCAGTCCAACCCCTGGGATCAGTTCCTCGAGCACCATCCGATCGGCTCGACCGTCGAGGGCGAGGTCAAGAACACCACCGAGTTCGGCCTGTTCATCGGCCTGGACAGCGACATCGACGGGATGGTCCACCTCTCGGACATCGACTGGAACGCCCCCGGCGAAGAGGCCATGGCCCGCTACAAGAAGGGCGACATGGTCAAGGCGCGGGTGCTCGACGTCGACGTCGAGAAGGAGCGCATCTCGCTGGGCATCAAGCAGCTGTCGGGCGATCCGATGGCCGGCGACAGCTTCCGCAAGGGCCAGACCGTCACCGTCACCGTCACCGAGATCACCTCGGGCGGCATCGAGGTGAAGTTCGGCGAGGACGAAGCGCCGATGACGGCCTTCATCCGCAAGTCCGACCTGTCGCGCGACCGGGCCGAACAGCGCCCCGAGCGCTACGCGGTCGGCGACCGCCTGGACGCCCAGGTGACCAACATCGACAAGGCGGCCCGCCGGCTGTCCCTGTCGGTCAAGGCCCTGGAGATGGCCGAGGAGAAGGAAGCCATCGAACAGTTCGGCAGCCAGGACTCCGGCGCCTCGCTGGGCGACATCCTGGGCGCCGCGCTCCGCGAGAAGGAAAAGGCCAAGGACTAGGCTGCACGCGGTTCGTCACGGTGAGGAGGCCGCGCCGGCGGCCGTCTCGAACCACGTATGGAGGGCCCGCTTCGGCGGGCCCTTTTTCGTCGGCGCGGGGAGCTCACACCCGCCGCATGGTCAGGATCTTCACCGGCGGGCTCAGGATCTGGCCGGCCATCGACGGGTTCTTGGCCACGCCGTCGGTGGGCAAGGCGAGGATGGCCTTGACCACGTCCATGCCCTCGGCCACGTGGCCGAAGGCGGCGAAGCCCAGGTTGTCGCCGGGCTGGCTGGGGTCGGCGTCCAGGTAGGTCGCGTCGCCCACGCAGATGGAGAAGTCCGCCCGCCCGGTGCCCGGCGCGAAGCGGGCCAGGGACAGGGTCCCATCGACGTTGTGCAGCCCCGTCTCGGTGGTGGGCTCGTGCTTGATCGGCGGCAGCAGCCGCTCGGGATGGTTGGGCAGGCCCGCCTCGATCAGGCCCATGGTCGGCGCGCCCTGCGCCCGCACCGCCCGGTAGAACTGGGAGTCGTCGTAGCGCCTGGTGTCCACGTAGCGCAGGAAGTTGGCGCCGGTGATCGGCGCCTTGTCCTGGAAGATGTCCACGACGATCACCCCATGGTCGGTGGTGATCGCGACCTTCGGATTGGCGGCCGGCGCCTGAGCCCAGGCCGGGCTCGCCACCAGCGCCCCCGCGCCCGCAAGAACGTCTCTGCGAATGATCCCCGCCATGGGCCCCTCGATAACCGCTCATCCCGGCGAAGGCCGGGATCCAGGGCAGGTTAGCGCCGGGCCGGTCCAGGAGGGAAGCTGCGCTCCAGCGGCCTGTCGGCCCACGGCCCCTGCCGGCCTGTCCTGGATGAGCGGGATAGGGGTTGACCTGATCCGCCCGCTCGGGCGCTCGTACACAGGGGGTCGGGGCGGGGAAATGCGATGACGGGCTCGGCCGAGGAAGTTCTTGAGCAGGTCCGCCTCCTGGCGCCCGAGCTGCGCGAGCGGGCGCCCGAGGCCGAGGCCCTGCGCCGGATGCCGCCGGACCTGGTGGACAGGCTGAAGGTCGCCGGCGCCTTCCGCATCTATGCGCCGAGATCCCACGGCGGGCTGGAGCTCGATTTCCCCGAGGGGCTGAAGGTGATCCAGGAGGTCGCCAAGGCCGACGGCTCGGCCGGCTGGACGGTGATGATCGGCTCGGCCTCCGCGCCCATCCTGTCGCGCATGCCGCGCGCGACCTTCGATGAGATCTTCGCCCGGTTCGGCCCGGACATGATCCAGGCGGGCCTCGCCGGCGCCCCTCGCGGCCGGGCCGAGCGGGTGGCGGGCGGCTACCTGGTCTCCGGCGAATGGCCGTTTTCCTCGGGCTGCGAGCACGCCGACTTCATCATCGGCGCCTGCATCGTCACCGAGAACGGCGAGCCTCTGCCGGGCCCCGTCGAAGGCGGCCCGCCGCTGGTCAGGATCGTCGGCCTGCCGGCCCAGGCGTGGACCATCCGCGACACTTGGACCGTCGCCGGCCTGAAGGGCACCGGCAGCCACACCACCGCGCTGAAGGACGTCTTCGTCCCCGAGGCTCAGACCCTGGAGCTGGGTGGGCCGAGCTACCTGCCGGGGCCGCT
>JANWHQ010000025.1 GCA_025450315.1 Caulobacteraceae bacterium | reverse complement strand
GCTCACCGGCTATCGCAGCCTTGCCGAGCTCCCCTCCGGCCAGGGCGCGCACCAGCCCGCCGTGGCGGCGCGGCTCGGCGGCGCCCTCAGGGACTTTCACCGGCCCGAACACGGCCAGGCGGCGAGGGACGATCCGCAGATCTTCGCCGCATCCCGCCCATGGATCTTCGGTCTTGGCGACGGCCTGCCGGGCATGGGCAAACCGATCGGGCCGGCCAACCGCAGCCTGATCGGCATCGTCCAGGGCGAGGCCTCGCTGCGGGAGGGCCTGGAAGCGCTGAAATCGTCGTGGTCGCCCGACTCCCTGGTCCACGGCGACATGAAGTGGGACAACTGCCTGGTCGCGCCCGGAGGCGAAGAAGTGAGGTTCGTCGACCTGGAGCTCGCCGACCGCGGCGATCCCCTCTGGGACGTGGCGGGGGTGCTGCACGCCTATCTCGGCTACTGGCTCTATGGCGCCGGCGTGGACGCCCTGACCGAGCCCGGCGCCCGGTCGGCCCTCGCGGAGGCCTCCCTGGAGGCCGCGAGGCCGGCCATCCGCGCCTTCCTCGAGGCCTACTTCGGCGACGCGGCCGGGGCGCGCAACCGCGGTGCGCTCGCCTTCCGCTACGCCGCCGGGCGCCTGCTGCAGGCGGTCTACGAGGCTTCGGCCGCCGCCGCGGCGCTGAACGCCCAGGCGATCCTGATGCTCCAGCTGGCCGCCAACATCTTCGCCCTGTCCGACGAGGCGGCGTGGGACCTGCTGGCTTGAGCGGGGCGATGGACCAGCGCGTGCGGGCCGTGGTCGAGCAGGTCGCCTTCGAGGGGGCCCGGACCGTCTCGTTCGCCGGCGAGCGGTTCTGTGTCGACGACGCCGCGGCCGGGTCCGCCGGGCCGCCCGAAACCCTCCAGCGGCTGGCCCTTGCGCTCTACCCCGCCTATTGCGCGGGCGGCGAGATCGGCTCCGAGACTCGGCCGTCGGAAGCCGACTTCCTGGCCGGGCTGATGGCCAAGGCGGCCCGCCCGGGGATCTGGGCCGCGGACGGCTTCGTCCATCTGTTGGGATCGGCGGCGGCGGAGCCCTACGACCAGATCGCCCGCGTCCGGCTGTACTGGAACCTGACGCATCCCGGCGCCGGCCCTCTCGTCGGCGAGATCGAGGCCGCGCTGGAGCGCCGGGCGATCCCCTTCCAGTTCAAATGCCTGGCGGCGCCCGCGGCCTACACCCGCAGCGATGCGGCGGTGCTCTACCTGGCGCGCGTGCATTTCCCCCTGGCGCGCGAACTGGTGGCCGGCGTGCGCCAGCGGGTCGCCGCGTGGCTGCGGCCATCGACCCCGCTGTTCGCCAAGCCCCTGGCCCCCGGCCTGGCCGTGGCGGAGGACCCGGGCGACGGGTCGAGCTTCGGCCTGCATCGCTGCGGCCTGCTCGCCGAAGCGATCATGGAAGCGACGCGGATCGACCGTCCGAGCGCCGATGACGTCGGGCGCGCGCTGGAGGCGGCCTTTCGCCGGCGCGGCCTGTCGCTCGCCGCGCCGCACCTCGGCCCCGGTCCGGCCAACGGCTATCAGCTGCCATGAGCGCGCCCGATCCCCTGTTCCTTGAGGCGGCGGCCAGGATCGGCTGGCGGCTGTGCCGCGACGCCATCTGGGATGGCGACCGCTGCGTCTGGCTGACCGACTCGCTGGAGCCGATCGACGGCGAGTGGAGGCTGGCGCATCGGGCGGCGGGCCCGGACGTCTATGCCGGATCGGCCGGCGTCGCCCTGTTCCTCGCCCGTCTCTTCGCCCTGACCGGCGACGCCCTGGTGCGCCAGGTGGCGAAAGCCGCGGCCCGGCACGCCATCTCGGCCGGCGCGAACTGCTCCGGCCTGGCCCCGCGCGGATACTACAGCGGCGCGCCGGGCGTGGGCTCGGTCGTGGCGCAGGCCGGCCATGTGTTGGACTCCGACGAGCTGTCCGAGGCCGGGGCGGCCTTCGCCCTGGCGGCGATGCAACGCGACGCCGGGCGGCAGGACGTCGACTTGATGGCGGGCGCCGCCGGCGCCATCGCCGCCCTGCTGCAGTTGAGGGCGCTGCGGGACGACGCCTGGATCGGCGGGGCGCTGGACCTCGAAGCGGCCCGCCTCCAGGAGACGGCCAACCGCGACGACGGCGCCTGGTCCTGGAGCGCTCCCGCCTCGCCGCCCGGGCGGGACCTGACGGGCCTGTCACATGGCGCCGCGGGGATCGGCTGGGCCCTCCTGGAGCTGGCCCATGGCGGCGGCCGGCCCGACTTGGCCGCCGGCGCCGAGGCGGCGTTCGAGTATGAACGGAGGCGATACGACCCGGCGCGCAACGGCTGGCCGGACTTCCGAAGCGACGTGGCGGCCGCCGACGGACCGGCGCCATGCGCGGTCGCCTGGTGCCATGGCGCGGCCGGAATCGGCCTGACGCGGCTGCGCGCCCACGCCCTGACCGCGGACGGCCAGCGGATGTCCGAAGCCGCGGCGGCGCTGGCGGCGACGCTCCCGCTGCTGGAGGCGGCCGCCGCCAGCGGCCAGGGCAGCTTCACCCTCTGTCATGGTCACGGCGGCAACGCGGAGCTGGCGATCGTCGCGGGCCAGGCGCTGGGGGGGCGGGATCTGGTCGCCCTGGCCGAAGCGGTCGGGACCAGGGGCCTGGAAGCGGCGGCCTCCGGGGCGGGGTGGATCAGCGGCGTTCCCGGCGCGGGCGAAACGCCCGGGCTGATGACCGGCCTGGCCGGCATCGGCTATTTCTATCTCAGGCTGGCGGCGCCGGGGAACGTCCCCTCGGTGCTGCTGCCGACGCCTGCGGGCGACTGAGGCGCAGGCCAGATCGGCCCTTTGGCTTTGGACGAGTCGGCGCCACCTTCCCTGCCGTCGGCGAGCGTGGAGGGATTCGGATGCGGCGGTGGATGGGACGCGCCTTGGCCCTGGCGGGGCGGGTCGCCTTGGTCCTGGCCGCCGCCTCGTCCGCGGCCGCCTTTCCGGTCCACCTGCCCGGCAAGAGGCACAAGGCGGTCGCCGCCGCCAACGAAGGCGCCTGGATCGTCCACCCGGGCGCCGCCCAGGACATCTACGCAAACCTCGGCAAGCATTCGCAGCCGATGCAGGCCTATGTCTGCACCCGCGGCCCGGGCTTGGCCGCGCCGCGCGTGGAACTGCAGATGGCCGGCCGCCCCCTGATCGACGTTCAGGGCTGCCAGAGCGTCTATCTGCTGATCGGCCCGGGCGAGCGGCTGGCCATCGCCAATCCCAATCCCGCCGACGTCTCCGGCAGCTACAGGCTGGACCTTCAGTCCCAGCTGAAGTGAGGCCGCAGAGGCGTCGTCCCGACGGGTTCAAGAGGCGTCACTGGGGCCGGGCCGCAGCGGCAGATTGACGCAGCAGGCCGCTGAAGACCCGTCGTCGGAAGATCGTGGTTTGGGGTTTCCCGTTTCGCCCGCATAAAACGCGCCGCGCTCGAAGCATTGACAGAAAACACGACGCTGGACTTCTGGTCATGGCGCATCCGCAGCGAGGGGATCGATTGTGACAGTCGAAACTGCCGCCGGATCTGCCTTCACCTTTGCTGAGTACGAGCACCGCTGGTCCTTGGTGGCGGCCGATCTGGAGCGATTGATCGCACTAGGGGAGCGCGACCTCTCCAGGCTGCTGCATCTCGTGCGGGGAAAGCCCCTGAAGGGAGGCAAAAGTCTCGGCGCCGTCTTTGGATATCCAGCCGAGCTCGGGGCCTTGCTGGGCTATCCCCCCGACCGGCCGCCCATCGCGGTCCAGCGCCTGGCCAGATCGGCCGTCGCCGACACCGTCATCGAGCACGCGGGGGAGGTGGACGCCATCGTCGAGCTGGGGGCAGGGTGGGGACTCAACCTGTTCCACATCTGGCTGCGCGGAGGACCGGATGTCGATTACCACTGCCTCGAGCTTACGGATCGCGGGGTCGAGACTTGCCGCCGGATTTCCGGCGTGGTCAACCGGGGCCCAAGAATATACGCCAGTCGGTTCGACTTTCACGCGCCGCAGTTCCGCAGCCTGATGCAGGGATACCGAAGAGTTCTCGTTCTGACGAGTTCAGCTATCGATAAGGTTGAAATTCTGCCGGAACAATTCATCGATGGTCTGCTTGAGATTGCGCCTCAGGTTGACGTGATGAGCTTCGAGTTCGTGGACTGGCAACTCAACGACGGCGCGGACCTGCCGGTTGAGGTTGCATGGGAATTTCGCAAGGCCAAACTGAACCGGAACTATTTGCCGTTGCTCCAGGATTATGAAGCCCGGGGTCGAATTGTGATCCATGAAGTCCGCCCGCGCGCCTTGGGACGGAATGAAGCATTGGTCCGATGGGGAAACTCTTAGCCGCCCCGGCACCCAACCGCGAGCGTTCCGGCCGACGCCAAGGGCATTTTGTCGATTTCGGCCTGGCCCCGGACATCGCCGCCTTCGAGCAGGCCGGCGCGGACGCTGGCTGGATCTCCGCCCGGAGCTGACGACGGGCCTTGGCCGCCCCGCCGCCTGGACGGGGGGAGCGAGCGGGACAATCTCGGGAAAGGCTGGTGCCGCCAGGGTGACTCGAACACCCGACCTACGCATTACGAATGCGCCGCTCTACCGGCTGAGCTATGGCGGCCCGCTTGGGGATGGGGGTCTTAGCCCGAAACTCGGAGGATTTGAAGCGGCTGGGCCGTGGCGCCTGGCGCGCTAATGGCCGCGGGGCGGGAACAGCTGGGGGCCCAGGGCCGCCACCAGGATCGCGGCGGCGATGCACGCCAGGCCCAGGCCGATGACGATCCAGAACAGCGGCGTGAACAGCCTTGGCGGTGCCTGGCGGCCGGCCCAGGCGCGGAAGGTCTCGAGCAGGGCCGCCTCGCTGGGCTCCGGCGCGCTCAGCACCTCGCGAAAGCCGAGGCCCTGCAGGGGCGCGGCGGCGGCGGGCGAGATGCAGAGGGCCGTCATGGCCGGGGCGGCCGTCGTCAGCGCCGCATCCTGCGCCAAGCGGCGGGCGGCCTTGGCGGAATGGATCAGCACCACGTCGAGGTCGGGCGGCAGGACGAAATCGGCCGGGGCGGTGCGGTAGACCGCCTGGGTCGTGGCGGTGACGCCGCGCGCCGCCAGCGCCGCCGCCAGATCGCCGGCCGGCTCTTCGGGCGCCGCATGGAGCACCGCGCCTTTGAGCGAAGCCTTGCGGCTGGCGACCAGCTCGGCCAGGGCCGCGACGTCCCCCGAGGCGCTGGCCACCTCGGCAAACCCCGCCGCCCGCGCCGCCTCGGCCGTGGCGTCGCCGACGGTGAAGACGGGCAGGTCGCGCTCGCGGCTCAGGGCGGAGAAGGCCCGCACGCCGTTGCGGCTGGTGAAGGCCAGGGCCCCGACCCCGTCGAGGCTGGGCGCGGCGCCGGCCGGTTCGACCTTCAGCACCGGCCCCACCACCGGCGCATGGCCCAGCGCCCGCAACCGCTCGGCTGTGGCGTCCGCCTCGGGCTGGGCGCGGGTGATCCAGATGCGCATGAGGGGCTTTGGAACGGCGAGCGCTGCGGCGCCCGCCCGAGGTTTACTGGGTCACCACCAGCATGAACACCGCCTTGCGGGCGGCGGTCACCATGGCGTCGTGGCTGGCGGCCGGCTTCACCACCACATAGCCGCCGAGGTCCGGCAGGTCCTCGAGCACGGCGCGCACGTACGAGACCTTGACCGCGTAGTTGACGTTCTGGGAGGGAGCGTCGTCGAATTTCTGGATGGACGCGTCGGCGACCCCCACCACCTCGCCGTCCCAGCCGATAATCGGCCCACCGCTGTTGCCCGGCTGGATGGGAACGGAAATCTGCAGCAGCCGGATGTCGTCTTGGTCGCCCGTCGTGGCGCTCACTTCGCCTGAGGTCATCTTCACATGCTCGCCCAGGGTGTCGGGCTCTGGATAGCCCAGGGTAAAGACGCTCTTGCCCAGCGGCGCGCCGTGCTCGGCCAGGGGCAGGACGTTGAGAGGCGCGGCCGACGCGCCCGCGAGCTTGAGGATCGCCACGTCGTTGGCCGGGTCGTCCACCACCACCTTCGCCGCTCCCACCGGCTGCCCGTCGACATAGACCGCGATCTTGCGCGCATCCTTGATCACGTGGCTCGCGGTCACCAGGTAGCCCTTGGTCACGCCCCAGGCGGTGCCGGAGGCGACGTCGCCGGGCTGGCCCTCATCTTGCGAATTCGCGGGGGCGACGGCCGAGGCGCAAATCTGGCTGACGGAACTGGCCAGGAAGCTGCCCGTATTGATGGGCTGGAACGAGATCGCCTTCTCCGCCACGCGCAGCGACTCGGCCCGGACGGTCTTGCTCATGTAGGAATCGACGCCCAGCAGCGCGGTCTTTTGGTGTTTGCAGTCGAGCAGATCGGCCGTGACCACATATTTGACCGGAAAACCGTCGACCGACTCGTAGGTGATGTAGTCGGACCGGGCGACCACCACCGCGTCGCCATCGCCGATCTTCACGATCCGATCGAACAGCACCGAGAAATAGTACTTCTTGTCGGCCGAGATCCCGATCGGCACCCACTTTCCGTCGGTGATGTCGTCGAGCCAGGGCTTGGCCGGGGGCGGATCGGCGACCCGGCAGATCACGCGGTCGACGCCCTCGGCGATCGACTCCGGGACGATCTCCTGCCAGGGCGCGGGGATCAGCCCGGAGGCGACCACGGCGCCCTTCTTGTCGCGACGGGTGACCATCCCGAGCTTGAAGCGATGCGCCGTGCAGTCCTCGTAGCGCTGGTCGAACTCCAGCACGAAGCTTTTGCCCGAGGCTGTGTCCCGCTGGGGACGGAGCAGGGTCTCGCGCACCCAGGCCTCGACCACGGCCCCGGTCTTGGAGACCGAGTTCAGGTCGACCTCGTAGACATCGCCGGCCTTGGTGCGCGCGGCGGGGACCCATTCGTCGGCGCGGGCTGAGGGCGCCAGAGCCAGGACCCAACCGGCCAGGACCGTCGCCCCGAACAGCGCTCGCCAGACCTGACCGCCCATGGCGCCCCCCAACCGCGACCACCGGATCGGGCGCCGAGCGCAGCCAGCCAGCAATCGTTCGCCGCCTCCACCAGGCGCAGCTTAGGCGCCGCCCGGCGCAACACAAGCGTGCACCCGCTACCGTTCCCCTATCCGAAGACGATCCGGTCGCCGGCGGCGGCGCGGATCTGGTGGCCCAGGCGCAGGCCGAGATCGCGGGCGGCGGCCACGTCGTCCCGGCCGGTGAGCAGCAGGCCCTCCTCCTGGCGGAAACGCGCGGCGCCGTCGGGGGTCAGGGCTTCGACGATCAGGTCGAGGCGCCCCGCCCTGAGGCGAGCATGGGCGCCGATGGCGGTGCGGCAGGAGCCTTCCAGAGCTTCCAAGGCGCCGCGCTCGGCGGCGACGGCGAGCGCGGTGGGGGCGTGGCGCAGGGCCTCGAGCCAGGGGGCGCCGGCGTCGGCCGCGCGGGTCTGGATGGCCCGGGCGCCCTGGCCCGGGGCCGGCGGCGCCTCGACCGGGTCGAGGAACTCGGTGATCCGGGCCTCGAGTCCCAGCCGCCGGAGGCCCGCCGCGGCCAGCAGGATGGCGTCGAACTCGCCGGCGTCCAGCTTGGCCAGGCGGGTGTCGACATTGCCGCGCAGCACCTCGATCCCGAGGTCCGGGCGGCGATAGAGGGCCTGGGCCTGGCGGCGCAGGCTGGCGGTGCCGAGTTTGGCCCCCTGGGGCAGCACGTCCAGGCTTTCGCCGCTGCGGCTGAGCAGGGCGTCGCGCGGATCCTCGCGCTCGGGGATGGCGCCGATCACCAGGCCCGGCGCCATGTCGGCCGGCACGTCCTTCATCGAGTGGACGGCGCAGTCGATACGGCCGGCCAGCAGAGCCTCCTCGATCTCCTTGACGAACAGGCCCTTGCCGCCGGCTTCCAGGAGGCGCCGGTCCTGGATGCGGTCGCCGGAGGTGGTGATCAGCACCAGGGGCGCGACCGCCTCGGCCCGGCCGGCCGGCGCGCCCAGGGCGGCGGCGATCCTCTGCTGCATGTGGCCCGAGTGGGTCCGGGCCAACGTGGAGGCGCGGGTGCCGATGCGGATGGGGGGTTGGCTGGGCCACGTGGGGGG
>JANWHQ010000024.1 GCA_025450315.1 Caulobacteraceae bacterium | reverse complement strand
CGGGCGCACGGGGGCGATGGTCTCCGGCGCCGAGGGCTTCGAGATCCTCAAGAACGATCCGCCGCGGCTACACGCCTTCCAGCAGGCCATGGCCGAGAGCAGCACCATCGCGGCCCGGGACGCCATGACGGTCTACGACTTCGGCCGCTTCGGGCGGGTGCTCGACCTCGGCGGCGGCTATGGCGGGGTGCTGGCCGAGCTCCTGAGGGCCCATCCGGCCCAGACCGGGGCGGTGTTCGACCTGGCCTACCTCGAGGCGGGCGCCAGGGCCTACCTGGAGCGCGCCGGCGCGGCCGGGCGGGCCGCCTTCCTGGGCGGCAGCTTCTTCGAGGCCGTGCCGGGCGGCTTCGAGCTGATCCTGATGAAGTTCATCATCCACGACTGGGGCGACGAGGAGGCCCACGCCATCCTCGCCCAGGCGCGCGCCTCGGCCGACCCCGGCGCGACGCTGGTCCTGCTGGAACAGGTGGTCCCCGAGACCATAGCCGCGACGCCCGAGCACCAGGCGGTGATCCGCGGCGACCTCACCATGATGGGCATGGGCGGCAAGGAGCGCACGGCGGCCGAGTACGGCGCGTTGCTGGTCGGCGCGGGCTGGCGGCTCGAGCAGATCATCCCCTCGGGCGCGGCCTTCAGCGTGATCGAGGCCCGGCCGGCCTGAGGGGCCTACTTCAACCCGACCGCCGCTTCCAGCCACCGGGCCGCCTGCTCGGGCGGGCGCTTGTCCTGGTCGCGGTCGACCATGAAGTTGGCCTGGCGCATGTGGGCGACGTCGATGCGGCCGACCAGGGGCTGCAGCGCCTGGCGCAGGCGCGCATCGCCGGCGCGCCGGGGCGAGATCAGGAGCACCGCGTCGTAGTTGGGGATGGCGTGGCGCGGGTCGGCCAGGACCGCCAGGTGGTCGGCGGCGATGCGGCCGTCCGAGGAGAAGGCCGAGATCACGTCGACCTCGCCGTCCTCCAGGGCGCGGTACATGAATGTGGGGTTGTAGGACCGCTGCGCCTTGAAGCTGAGGTCATAGGCCCGCCGGATGGCCGACCATTCCGGCCGGCTCAGGAACTCCAGGTCCCCGCCCAGGGTCAGCTGGCCGGCCCTGGGGACCAGGTCCTCGAGGGTGCGGACGCCCAGCGCCCGGGCGCGCGGCGAGGTCATGGTCAGGGCGTAGGCGTTCTCGAAGCCCAGCGGGCCCAGCACCACCACGCCATAGCGGGCCTTCAGCTGGCGGGTCAGCTCGGCCAGCATCTGGGCGCGCGGCGGGCTGTCGGCGCGGTTCAGGACGTTGGTCCAGAGCGTGCCGGTGTAGTCGACATAGACGTCGATGTCCGAGCTCGCCAGGGCGCGGAACACCACCGCCGAGCCCAGGCCGTCCTTGTGGCGGACCTGCGCGCCGGCCGCTTTCAGCCGGTCGCCGATCACATCCGCCAGGATGAACTGCTCGGAGAAGTTCTTGGCTCCGATCACATAGGCCGGGGCGCCGGCGTGGGCGAAGGGGGCCAGCGCCGCCAGGGTCCCCAGGGCCAGGCCCGCGAGGCCCGCCAGGACCCGGCGCCGGTCGCGCCGCGCGGCGCCGGCCTCGATCAGGCCCAGCAGCTGGTCGACCACCAGCGCCAGGCCCGCGGCGGCCACGCAGCCGAAGACGACATAGACCCAGTTCTCGGTCTGCAGCCCCGCGAAGATGTAGTCGCCGAGGCTGGTCTGGCCGACCGGCGTGGACAGCGTCGCCGCCCCGATGGTCCAGACCGCCGCCGTGCGCACGCCGGCCATCACCACCGGCGCGGCCAGCGGGACCTCCACGCGCCAGAGCTTCTGGCGGGCGGTCATGCCGACCCCGTCGGCCGCCTCCAGCACCGCCGGATCCACCCCCGTCAGGCCGGCCACGCCGTTCCTCAGGATCGGCAGCATGGAATAGAGGGTCAGGGCCAGCAGCGAGGGCAGGAAGCCCAGGGCCGGAATGCCGAAGCCGAAGGCGTGCAGGGTCAGCGACGAGACCGCCAGCAGCAGCGGATAGAACAGGGCCAAGAGCGCCAGGCCCGGGATGGTCTGGATCAGGCTGGCGACGGCCAGGGCCGGCCAGCGCACCTGGGGGCTGCGCGCGGCCAGCAGCGCCAACGGCAGGCTGATGACGAGGCCCAGGGCCAGGGCCGCGGCGCTCAGCAGCACATGCTGACCGAGATACCCCGGCAGCAGCCGCCAGGCGGCGGCGAAGCGGTCATCCATGGCCGCCGTCCTCTCCGCCCAGGCGCGCGCGCACCCGCTCGGCCTGGCGGCGCGGCATGTCCAGGAGGGCGCGGACCTCGGGATCGGCCGAGCCCGACACCAGCTCCCCCGGCGCGCCCTGGGCGACCAGCCGGCCCTGGCGCATCACCGCGATGCGGTCGGCCAGCAGGATGGCCTCCTGCATGTCGTGGGTGACCATGACGGTGGTGAGGCCGAGCTTGTCGTGCAGCCCCCGATAGGCGCCGCCCAGGCCGTCGCGCGTGACCGGGTCCAGGGCGCCGAAGGGTTCGTCCATCAGCACGATGCGCGGCCGGGCGGCCAGGGCGCGGGCCACGCCCACCCTCTGCCGCTCGCCGCCGGAGAGGGCCGCGGGCGGACGCGGAGCATAGCCGCGCGGCAGGCCCACGAGGTCGAGCAGCTCCAGGGTCCGCGCCTCGACCTCCGCCCGGCTCCAGCCCAGCAGGGCGGGGGTGATGCCGATGTTCTCGGCCACGCTGAGGTGGGGGAAGAGGCCGATGCCCTGGAACACATAGCCGATGCGGCGGCGCAGCTCGGGCGCGGGCAGCTGGCCGGCCGGGGCGCCCTCGATCCGCACCTGGCCGCGATCGGGCGGGACCAGGCGGTTGATCATCTTGAGCGTGGTGGTCTTGCCCGAGCCCGAGGCGCCGACCAGGGCCAGGAACTCGCCGGTCCCGACCGTCAGGCTGACGCCGTCGACCGCGAAGCTGCGCCCGCCGTCGAACGACTTGCCGACGCCCTCCAGCTCGATGATGGCCCCCCCGCTCATGGGGCTCAGCTTGTGGTCAGATAATGCACGCTGAAAAGCCCCGCCGGGTCGGTGAACACGGCGTCGGGCCGAAAGCCCGCGGCCCGGGCCAGGTCCTGGAACTGGCCGATCTCGTATTTGTAGGAGTGCTCCAGGTGCATGCGCTCGCCGCGGCCGAAGGCGAAGCTGCGCCGGCCCAGCCGCACGCCCTGGTCCTTGAGGCTGCGCAGGTGGATCTCGATGCGGCCCTTGCCCTGGTCGTAGCGGGCCTCGTGGCGGAAGCCGCCCAGATCGAAGTCGGCGCCCAGCTCGCGGTTGGCCCGGGCCAGGAGGTTCAGGCTGAAGGCGGCGGTGACCCCAAGGGAGTCGTCATAGGCGGCGTGCAGCACGCCGGGGTCCTTGCGCAGGTCCACGCCCACCAGCATGGCGGCGCCCGGCCCCAGGCGGCGGGCCCAGAGCTTCAGGAAGGCCAGGGCCGCCTCGGGCTCGAGATTGCCGATGGTCGAGCCGGGGAAGAAGGCCAGCCGCCGGCCGCCACCGCCCAGCTCGGGCAGGGGGAAGGCCGCGGCGTAGTCGGCGCAGATGGCGGCCACCTCCAGGTCGGGGAAGTCGGCGGCCAGCCGGCGGGCGGCCCGCAGCAGGTGCGCGCGCGAGACGTCGACGGCCACATAGGCGGCCGGGTGGTCGAAGGCCTCCAGCAGGACGCGGACCTTCACCGAGGAGCCCGATCCCAGCTCGATCAGCTGGGCGGCCGGTCCGATGCGGCGGGCGATCTCGGGGGCGCAGGCCTTCAGGATGCCGGTCTCGGTGCGGGTCGGATAGTACTCCTCCAGCTCGCAGATCTGGTCGAACAGGGCCGAGCCGCGCTCGTCGTAGAGGAAACGGCAGGGGATGGCCTTGTCCGGCCGCGACAGGCCCTCGAGCGTGGCCTCGAGGAAGCTCTCCTCCTCGGGGGCGTGGTCGTGGAAGGCGATCAGGCCGGCTTCGGAAGGACGCATGTCAAGCATCGGCGGCGAGCCTCACGCCAGAGAAGGCCCAGCGCGCGGCGGGCGGGAAGAAGTTGCGGTAGGTCGGGCGGATATGGCCCTCCGGCGTCACCGCGGCGCCGCCCCTCAGCACCATCTGGCCGGACATGAACTTGCCGTTGTACTCGCCCACCGCCCCCTCGGGCGGGCGATAGCGCGGATAGGCGACGTAGGGGCTCATGGTCCATTCCCACAGATCGCCGATCATCTGCTGCAGGCCCCGCCCCCGGGCCGGCGCGGGATGGTTCCGGCGCTCGCCGCCGAGGTTGCCCGAGAGGGACGCGGTGCGGGCGGCGGCCTCCCACTCCGCCTCGGTCGGCAGCCGTGCGCCCGACCAGCGGGCGAAGGCGTCGGCCTCGTAGTAGCTGAGGTGGCCGACCGGCTCGGCCGGATCCAGCGGCCTCGGACCGGCCAAGGTGAAGACCTGCCGGCCGTCCTCGCCGTCCCGCCAGTAGAGCGGCGCGGTCCAGCCTTCGCGCCCCACCGCCGCCCAGCCGTCCGACAGCCACAGCTCGGGGCGCCGATAGCCGCCGTCCTCGACGAAGGCCAGGTATTCGCCGCAGGTCGCCAGGCGCGAGGCCAGGCGATAGGGCTCGATCCAGACCTTGTGCCGCGGACCCTCGTTGTCGAAGGCGAAGCCCGGGCCCTCGTGGCCGATCTCCACCAGGCCGCCGTCGAAATCGAGCCACTCCAGGGCCGCCGCCTTGCCCGGCGCCGGGGCCTTGGCCGGGGCATAGGCGGGCTGGAGCGGGTTGGTCCAGAACACGTGCTTGATGTCCATCAGGATCAGCTCCTGATGCTGCTGCTCGTGGTGCAGGCCGAGCTCGACCAGCGGGGCCAGCGACGTCCATTTCGCCTGGGGCGCCTCGCCGATCAGCCGCGTCATGGCACCGTCCACGTGCGCCCGGTAGGCCAGCACGTGTTCCAGCGTCGGCCGGGAGAGCAGGCCCCTTTGGGGCCGCGGATGCCGCTCGCCCACGGCCTCGTAATAGGAGTTGAACAGATAGCCGAAGACCGGATCGAAGGGCTCGTAGCCCTCCAGGTTCGGCTGCAGCAGGAAGGTCTCGAAGAACCAGGTCGCATGCGCCAGGTGCCACTTGGTGGGGCTGACGTCGGGCATGGACTGGATCTGCTGGTCCTCGGCGCTGAGCGGCGCGGCCAGCCTCAGGCTCTCGGCCCGCACCATCTCGAACCGCGCCGCCCAGGCCTCCCGATCGTGAATCCTGCCATCCGGCGACACAGACGCCGAGGCTTCAGCAGTCATTATCCGCCCCTCTGCCCTGTGCGGGCCTTCGACTGATGCGACCACGAGAACGCGCCAGAGCCGAACAGGCTCCCGGACGGCTGATCGAACGAAACGCGAACGGTTGTCGCCTATCCGGCGACGTACGGTCAAGTCACAGCTTTTGGCGGCGGACAGGAACCTTTCCCTGAGCTAAGCCGTTGGCGCGTGAGCCAAGGACGTCCGCCATGACCATCCCCTCGCCTCAGCCGCTTCCCGACGCCGGCGACCCCCGGCGCGCGTCCAGATGGCTGGGCGTCGAAGGCGCCGTGCTGGTCGTGCTCGGCATCGCCGCCCTGGTGTTTCCGGTCCTGGCCGGGGTGGCGGCGGCGGTGCTGTTCGGCTGGATCCTGATCGTCATCGGGGTCGCCGGCGTGGTCAGCGCCCTCTCCACCCGCCCGCACGTGCACCTGGGCTGGTCGCTGGTCTCCTCGATCCTGGCCCTGGTGGCCGGCCTGATCGTGGCGTTCTTCCCGCTGGCCGGCGCCATGACCCTGGTCTTCGTGGTCGCCGCCTGGCTGGTGCTGGACGGGATCAGCTCGCTGATGATCGGGCTGGACCTGAGGCGCAGGGGCCGCCACCCCTGGCGCTGGCAGATCGTCTCGGCGGTGGTCGACTGGCTGCTGGCGATCCTGGCGCTGAGCCTGGGCCCGGTCGGCGGCGCGGTGCTGATCGGCTTCGTGGTCGGCGTCGACCTGATCATGGGCGGCGTGGCGCTGTTCGCCCTGGGCCGGTCGATGGGCCGGCCTCCCGCCTGAGGCCTTGCCTTTCCCTCGCGGCGGCCGTTGATGGCCGCCCGGAGGGCCCCCGAGCATGGACCTGAACCTGCAGGACCGCGTGGTGCTGGTGACCGGCGCCAACCGGGGCATCGGCCGCGCCATCGCCGAGGCCGCCGTGGCCGAGGGGGCCAGGGTCGCGGTGATCGGTCGCGACGCCGCCGCGGGCGAAGAGACGGTCCGGGCCCTGGGGCCTGAGCGGGCCAGCTGGCACCTGTGCGACGTCTCCGACGAGGCCCGGATCGGCGCCACGGTGGCCGAGGTCGCGGACCTCCACGGCCGCATCGACGCGGTGGTCAACAACGCCGGCCGTTTCGGCGGCAGCCCGCTGGCCCAGCTGACGCCCGAGGCCCTGCGCGAGGGGCTGGACACCAAGGTAGTGGGCGCCATGCTGGTCACCCAGGCGGCCCTGCCGCACCTGAGGCGCTCGGACCAGGCGCGAGTGCTGAACATCTCCGGGATCACCGCCCAGAGGATCATGCCGGGCGTCGCGGTCACCGCCATCGCCAACTCCGGCATGGTGACCCTGACCGCCTATCTGGCGCGCGAGCTGATCGACGACCGGATCAACGTGAACTGCCTGATGCCCGGCTACACCCTGACCGGCGCCTGGCGGGCGCGCGCCGAGGCGCTGGCCGCGGCCGAAGGGCGCTCGTTCGACGAGGCCTGCCAGGAGATCCTGCGCCGGCAGGACATGGGCCACAGCCGCTGGGGCGAGGCGCGCGAGATCGCCGAGGTCGCGGTGTTCCTGCTCTCGGCCCAGGCCGGCTTCGTGAACGGCGCCAGCTTCCGCGTCGACGGCGGCCAGTTCCTGGCGGTGCAGCGCTAGAGCGGTGAATCTGAAGGTCGCTCCGAGACGGCGCACACGCGCGCCGACTTCGGAACCGGGACGCTAGAGCTGGAGCGCGGCCGAGGCGGCGAAGCGCGCCGGCGGGTCCTTGGACTTCAGGAAGGCGGCGGCGATCTGGGCGAAGCGCGGGTCGCGCAAGGCTTCGAAGTGATCGCCGGGAACGTGCATGACGGCGGCGTCGGGGATCAGGGCGGCCAGTTCGGCCGGGGAGCCCTCGACGGTGTCCTTGTCGCCGTCCAACACCAGCACGGGGGTCCGGATCTGGGCCAGCGCCGCGCGCGTCGTGGAGACCTGGGAGCGCAGCACCGCGATCAGGGCGTCGGGCTTCAGCTTCTGCAGGCGGATGGCGGAGGTCACGCGCACGCCGAGGCGGGGATCGCGGGCGTTCCGGCCCGTGCGGATGGTCTCGATGTTGGCGGCGGCCAGCCGTTCGACATCCACCGCCCCCTGGATGCCGGTGCCGCCCAGCACGCAGCGCTCGGGCTTCCAGCCCCGGGCCAGCAGCCGCAGGGCGGTCCGCGAGCCCATGGCGTAGCCGAACAGGCGG
The DNA here is from genome assembly GCA_025450315.1 of Caulobacteraceae bacterium. Taxonomy (GTDB): domain Bacteria; phylum Pseudomonadota; class Alphaproteobacteria; order Caulobacterales; family Caulobacteraceae; genus JANWHQ01. Next base: position 4,689 of record JANWHQ010000024.1, on the reverse strand, counting down.
AAGGGCTTGAGCCTCAGGGCGCGGATCAGCGCCTCGACGTCCATGGCCAGGACGTCCTTGGGATAGGCGCCCGCCGGCGCCGCCGACAGGCCGAGCGCCCGGCAATCGGGCGCAACCACCGAGAAGCCCGCCTGGACCAGGACCTGGGCGATGCCGGTGTTGAACCAGGTGCGGGGGCCGTCGTTGAGGAAGCTGTGCAGCAGGACCACCGGCGGTCCCGAGCCCATGCGCCGGTAGAACAGCTGGGCGCCGTCGAAGCTGGAGTACTGGCCCCCCTGGGCCTCGAGCGGCGCGCCCGCGGCCCACGCCGGACCGGCGACGAACGCCGACAACGCCGTGGCCAGGGCTCTCCTGCGGCTGAACTCCATGCCGGTTCAGAAGCACAAATCACGGGCGCAAAACAGAAAAAACCCGCCACGAACGAGTTTAGACCACCCCTCAGAGGGGCCGGCGGATAGGAAGCATCCGCCAAAGCACCGGATTCCCGTCGAATTGATGCTTGAGGGCACCGGCGACATGCAGCGCCAGGTTGATCAGTGCGATCCACACAAGAATAAATATATGGATGTGCTTGAGCTGGCGGGCGACGGCGCGCGCCTCGGGCTTGGCCAGGTGATCCAGCATCGGCATCGCCGGCCACGCCAGGCCGAAGAACGGGATGTCCTCGTGGCGCACCGACACCAGGGCCCAGCCGGTCAGGGGCATGACCAGCAGCAACAGGTAGAAGACGAAGTGGCTGGCGTGGGCCAGCGCCCGCTCCCAGGCCGGCATGCCGCTGGGCAGGGGCGGCGCCGGATGGGTCAGGCGCACGCCGATGCGGACCAGCACCAGGATCAGGATGCTGAGCCCCACGGTGACGTGGATGTCCTGGACCCGGTCCTGGAGGGGCGAGTGGTCCGGCACGATCTCGTTCATGTACCAGCCCAGGCACAGCTGGACGATGATCAGCACCGCGATGATCCAGTGCAGCGTCATCGCGATGGCGCTGTAGCGCTTGCCTTCAGCCATCAGGCTTCCTCCCTTGGCCGGCGCCCCGTCGGCGGCCGCGCCAAGCTGCTGCAACGCACTTGATAGGAGTTGCGTGCCCAGGTGAAGAGGTTTAGAGGCGCCGGCCGATGATCGCTCGTGGCCCCATTCGGCCGTTTGGAGCATTTCAACATCCATGACGAGCGACAGCGCTCTGGCCGATCCATCTGACGCTCGGCTGGCTCATACTCCCGCGCACGCGCCCAATGGGCGCGGCCGGGGCGGACTCCTGGGGCTGGCCCTCGGCTCGATCGGCGTCGTCTTCGGCGACATCGGCACCAGCCCGCTCTACGCCTTCCATGACGCCCTGGCCCAGGCGGGCAGGCGCGGGGTGCACGCGGACGCCATCATCGGGGTGGTGTCGCTGGCGCTCTGGGCCCTGATCCTGGTGGTGACGGTCAAGTACGTAATCGTGATCATGCGGGCCGACAACAAGGGCGAGGGCGGCATCCTCTCGCTGATGGCCCTGGCCCAGCACGCCCTGGGCGGGCGGACCCGCTGGGTCTTCTTCCTGGGCGTCTGCGGCGCGGCGCTGTTCTACGGCGACGCCCTGATCACGCCGTCGATCTCGGTGCTGTCGGCGATCGAGGGCCTCAGGAGCATTCCGCACATCGGCGAGCACGTGACGCTGGCGGTGGTGCTGATCACCAGCCTGGTGATCCTTCTGGCCCTGTTCGTCGGCCAGTCGCGCGGCACCGCCAAGGTCGCCGGCCTGTTCGGGCCGATCTGTCTGGTCTGGCTGCTCTGCATCGCGGCGCTCGGCGTGCTCAATTTCGTCCATGAGCCCAGGGTGTTCATGGCGCTGGACCCCTGGATGGGGGCGCGCTTCCTGCTGACCCACGGCATGATCGGCTTCTTCGTGCTGGGCTCGGTGTTCCTGACCGTCACCGGGGCGGAGGCGCTCTACGCCGACATGGGCCACTTCGGCCGCTGGCCGATCCAGGCGGCGTGGCTGTTCCTGGTGCTGCCGTGCCTGGCCATCAACTACCTGGGCCAGGGCGCCTTCGCCCTCGCCACCCTGGCCGCCTCGCACGGCCATATCGTCGGGGACCACAACTGGTTCTACGAGATGGCCCCAGCCGTCGTGCGCGCGCCGCTGGTGATCATCGCCACCTTGGCCACCATCATCGCCAGCCAGGCGGTGATCACGGGCTCCTATTCGATGACCAGCCAGGCGATCCAGCTGGGCCTTCTGCCGCGGCTGGAGGTGCGCCAGACCTCGGCCACCCACGCGGGCCAGATCTACATGCCGCAGGTCAATGTGATGCTGGCCATCGGCGTCATCCTGCTGGTGGCGATCTTCAAGACCTCCGGCTCCCTGGCCATGGCCTATGGCATCGCCGTCTCGGGCACCATGGCGGTGACCACCTCGCTGGCCTTCATCGTCATGTGGAAGCTGTGGAAGTGGCCGCTGATCGGCGCCATGGCGGTGGCCTGCCCGCTGATCGCGCTCGACCTGGTGTTCCTGAGCGCCAACCTCATGCGCATCTTCGAGGGCGGCTTCGTGCCGGTGCTGCTGGGCGCGGGCATGTTCGCCATGATGTACACCTGGGTCCGGGGCACCAACCTCCTGACCCTGAAGACCAGCCGGGAATCGCCGCCCCTGAAGGACTTCGTGCGGCTGATCTCGGAGCGGCCGCCGACGCGGGTGAAGGGCACGGCCGTCTTCCTGACCTCCGATATCGAGCGGACTCCCGCGGCCCTGCTGCACAACCTCAAGCACAACCAGGTGCTGCACGAGCAGAACATCATCATGACCGTGCGCACCGCCGACATGCCGCGCGTGGCGCCGTCGGAGCGGCTGAAGGTCGAGACGGTCAACGACAGCTTCAAGACCGCGGTGGCGACCTTCGGCTTCATGGAAAGCCCGAACGTGCCGGAGGCCCTGCGCCAGGGCCGCAGCGCCGGGCTGTCCTACATCCACATGACCACCTCGTTCTTCCTGGGCCGGCGCACGGTGGTGGCCGCGGCCCGCCACAGCCTGATGCCCAACTGGCAGGACAAGCTGTTCATCCTGATGATGAAGAACGCCGCCGCCCCCACCGACTTCTTCCACATCCCCGCCGGGCGCGTGGTGGAGATGGGCAGCCAGATCACGGTCTAGCCGGGCCGCCGCGCTGACGTTGTGATGTGGAGGCAAGTCGAAGCGCGGCCCTCCCCCCGGAAGACCGCGCTTCGTCGCTTCTAGACCGCCAGACGATGCTGGGCAGGCGCCCCGGCCGGCCGCGCGTGCGAGGCGTCCGGCGTGAACGCCAGCACTGCGAGCGCCGTCATGACGATGATCCAAAGCCTCATGCGTCAACCTCCCCCAAGGTTCACGGCGGCGACCCTAGCATGGTTGGCGCGGAGTCCAACAGGCCGGGGCTGCGGCGATTCGGCTTCAGCCGGGCCGGCTGCGGGCGGCGGCCAGCGAGACCACCTTGGAGTCGGCGGCCGCGCGGCCCAGGGCCCGCTCGATCTTCTGGCGCAGCTCGTCCTGGCGGAACGGCTTCTGGACGATCAGGTCCTCGCCCACCTCTTTCAGGGCGGTGAGGTCGGCGTGGCCGGTGACGAACAGCCGCGGCAGGTGCGGGCGACGGGCGTGGGCCGCCTTGGCCACCTCCACCCCGTTCATGCCCGGCATGGCGAAGTCCACCAGCAGCAGGTCCACCGCCTGGCCGCGGTCGAGGACCTCCAGCGCCGCGCCGCCGCTGCCCGCCTCGACCACCTGGTAGCCGGCCTCGTCCAGGAAGGCGCGGGTGATCTCGCGCACCGCGCTGTCGTCGTCGACCAGCAGGATCACCCCCGCGCGGCCGGGAGCGGCCCTGGCCGCCAGCCGGGGCTCGGCGGGGCGCACGCCCGCCGCCGCCGCCGCGGCCCTGGGCAGGTAGACCTTCACCGACGAGCCCTCGCCGAGCCGGGTGTCGATCCTCACCCCGCCGCCCGACTGCTGGGCGAAGCCCAGCACCTGGCTGAGCCCGAGGCCCGATCCCTTGCCCACCGCCTTGGTGGTGAAGAACGGCTCGAACACCCGCGCCAGCACCTCCTCGGTCATCCCCGAGCCGGTGTCCGACACCGTCACCTCGACATAGTCGCCCGCCGGCGGCTCCTCCGGGCGGCGCGGCCCCTCGGGGAGGGTGACGTTGGCGGTCTCGACGGTGAGCCCGCCGCCGACCTCCATGGCGTCCCTCGCGTTGATGGCCAGGTTCAGGATGATCAGCTCGATCTGGGTGGGGCCCACCAGCGCCGGCCAGAGCCCTTCGTGCATCACCATCTCGATGCGCACCGAGCCGCCCATGGTGCTCTGCAGCAGGTCGCGCATGCCCGCGACGGTCTCGTTCAGGTCCACCGGCTTGGGCTCCAGCCGCTGGCGGCGCGAGAAGGCCAGGAGCTGGGCGGTCAGCTTGGCCCCCCGCTCGGCGGCCGTGCGCATCATCTCCAGCCGCCGCCGGGTCTTGGCGTCGGCCTCGTCGCGCTCCAGGAAGGCGACGCTGCCCAGGATCACCGTCAGCAGGTTGTTGAAGTCGTGGGCGACGCCCGAGGTCAGCTGGCCCACCGCCTCCAGCCGCTGGGCCTGGCGCAGCGCCGCCTCGACCCGCTCGCGCTCGTCGATCTGGGCCTTGAGCTGGCGGTTGGCGGCGGCGAGCTCGGCGGTGCGCTCGCCGACGGCGCGCTCCATGAAGT
>JANWHQ010000023.1 GCA_025450315.1 Caulobacteraceae bacterium | reverse complement strand
CAGGCTCAAGGACTTCCGCAGGGTCGCAACACGCTACGACAAGCTCGCCCGGAACTACCTCTCCGGAGCCTTCCTCGCCGCAACCTGCGCCTACTGGCTCAATTGAGTCCGGACCCTAGCGGATGCACCAGGCCTTGGCGCCCTCGCGCTTGAGGAAGGCCTCGGCCTTGGCGCCCTGGAGCATGGCCAGGGTGGCGACCATCCCGGCGTGGATGCAGGTCGGCGCCGCGACGGTGACCGAGCGGGGCGCGTTGCGAACCGGCCTGCCCGTCCTGGGGTCCAGGATGTGGCTGTAGCGGATCCCGTTGCGGGCCAGGAACCGCCGGGCGTCGCCGCTGGTGGCCAAGGCGCCCTGGCGAAGCTCGATCACGCCGGCGGCGCATCCTTCATGCTCGACCGACTCGATGGCGACCAGCCAGGGAGAGCCGTCGGCGTGCGCGGAGGAGGCGCGAAGATCGCCGCCGAAGTTCACCAGCGCCGGCGCGTCGGTCAGGCGCTGGACCGCGGCCAGGGCGCGGTCGACGGCGTATTCCTTGCCGATCCCCCCGAAATCGATCTCCATCCCCTCGGGCAAGGTCAGGTGCGGCGCGTTCCAGGTGGCCCGGCGCCAGCCGATCAGCGGCAGCACCCCGAGGATCTGGTCGCGCGAGGGGAGCCGGTCCGAACCATCGAACCTCCAGATCCGGCGCAGGACCCCGGAGGTAACGTCGAAGCGGCCTTGGCTGAGGACGAAGCATTGATCGGCGAAATCCAGCAGGTGCGCGGTCTCGCCGTCCACCTCGACCGGCCGGCCTCGCGCGCCATTGATCCTGCCGACCACACTGTCGGCCCGATAGCGGCTGAACTTGGTCTCGATCCGTCGCGCCTCGGCCTCGGCCGCTCGGCCAGCTGCCAGCGCGACGGCGGACTGGTCGGTGTCGATCCGCACCTCGCACGGCGAGGCCATGGCGTCGAAGCGATAGACGAATCCCGAACCTTCGGCCGAGACGCCGGCCGCCGCCACGTCGCCTGTCCTCGCCGCGACGCCCTCGCTCACCCTGGTCGGCCTCCCGGCGTCAGTCGAAGTGGTAAGAGTAGCCTACCATCACGCTCATGGCCTTGACGCCGCCAAACAGGTCCTGGTTCGCCAGTTGCCCGATGGCGTTGGCCGGACGGGCGGCTCCCTGCTGCTCGTAGTACTGGCCGCGCAGGTAGACCTCGCTGGAGTCGAACACCTTCGCCCCGATGGTCGCCCCGAACGTCCACGCCGTGAATTTGCCGAGGCGCGTGTCGGAGGAAGCGAACGGAGGCAGGGCCTGGCCCTGGACCAGGTAGTACTGGAAGAAGTTCGCCGCCGACTGCCGGTACCAGCGCACGTCGGGCTTCACATACACCACCGAGCCCAGGGCGATGCGGTCGGCGGCCTCGACGGTCTCCGACTTGATCCCCCAGCTGTCCCAGTAATAGCGGCCGGACAGCTCGAAGATGTTCGGGCCCAGATCGACCTTGTTGTCGGCATAGACGCTCTGGCGGGTCCGCAACCGGGGCCGGTTCTCGTAGAGATAGCTGGTCGGCTCGCCGCTGGAGGGGTCGACCAGGGAGATGATCCGGTAGGGGTCGTTCTGGTAGCCGTTCGATCGCCCGTAGGAATAGTTCAGCTGCAGAAGCCAGTTCCGGGTCATGACTTCGGCCAGGCCGGCCACGAGGTCCTCGCTGGTCCTGTGCGTCTGGGGACCCTTGAGCTGGGCGCTCATCTGCGTGAACGGCGCCGGCGTCCCGCCGTAGGGAAACGACTGGTCGTACTCGAAGTTGAAGGCCGCGCTCAGGGTGGTGTTGTGGGCGTTCAGATCCTGGGTCAGGCCGATGTTGCCCGTCGCCGCGCGGTAGTCGTGCTCGCTCGAATAGCCGGCCCCGACGCTGAAGCTGTTCCAGCGCCCGAGCGGCTGCGACCATCCGATCGAACCGGCGAAACGCTGGTCGTGGAAGCCGGGGTCTTCCGGCAGCTTGCCGGCCGCCACCGTGTATTGCCGGCCGTAGGTGGTGGCGTTGGCGATCTGGCCCGGCGTCGGTGGAACCTGGATGACCGTCGATCCGCCCGACGCGGTGGTGACCGTCATGCTGGTGCTCGAAAGCTTGAGCGGCGTGACGAAGGTCTGGGTCTTGTCCGACGGGGTCGCGCCGTTGGGCGAGGCGCCCGTCAGGGTGTCGGCGACGAAGCCGAAGGTCAGGACGTGGTTGTCGCTGCCGCGCAGGGTGAGGTTCGCCGTGGGCTCGATGGCCCGCACCCGCCCGCCTTCCTCCTGGTAGACCAGCAGGGCGGCGTCGGCGCTCGACTGCTCCGTCGTGCTGGAATCGCCCGACCCCTGATCGTCGAAACCCGAATTGTCCTGGGCCTGGGCGGCGCCGGCCAGAAGGCTGGCCGCGAGACCGGCGAGGGCGCAGGTGACCTGCCCGGCGCGAGGCTTGCTCAATTGCATCCGCAACCCCCTCCGGCGAAGCTGCGGCCGCCGCTGGAGCCTTCCTTGCTGAAGTACATGTGGTCGTCGGCGCTGGTGAGCAGCGGGTAGGGATTGGGCTGCATGTCTCGCTTGGCCATCAGGTCGTGCTGCCAAGGCCTGGGGCCGATCGAGGCGCAGGCCGCGAGAAGGCTCGCGATGGCGATCACGCTGCAGACGCGCGCTGCGCGGCCCCAGCGGACATGGGCGTCAGCGCTCAGGCTGCGACAGCAGCTGCGCGATCTGCGAAGCATAGGCGTCTTCCTTGTTCTCGAAGAATCCGTTGTGGCTGGAGGCGACGTGGCCGTCCTTGGCGATCAGGAAGGCCATCGGCATGCCCGAGACTTTGTACTTGGATGCGATCTGGCCCTTCGGATCGTAGATGATCTTGAAATTGGCGAAGTGGCTTGAGAGGAAACGCTCGGCGGCGGAGTGATCGTGATCCACGTTGACCGCAATCACGACCAATCCCCTGTGGCCGTAACTGCTCTGCATGTCCGCCATCCACTGGAAGGACTCTTGGCAGGGCGCGCACCAGGACGCCCAGAAGTCGAGATAGACGACCTTTCCACGGTACGCCGACAGATCAAGGTCCGCCGGCTGGTTGGCTTGGGCGGGCAGCCATGCGGCCATCGCCGCTGTGGCCGCGGCGGCCCTCAAACGTAAGCTCATCGATGAAACCTCGATCGTCCGGGACATGGGGCGCGACGCCAGGCCCATTGGGCGGGAGCCCGGCGTCGCTGCTGACACGACGACGCTGGCCGGCGATCGCCCCAGCTTCGCCTGGCGATTTTTCTCGCGGCCTTGCGCCGCAGCGGCGGCCGGATGATTTGATCCCGCGGGATTGGCCGGCCATAAGCTTGGCCATGCCCCCCGCCCGCTTACGGACCTCGTCAGGCGCGCCGGATTGAACGACAGTCCCCCCTCAGCGCTGGTCGGAGCCTATCTGGAGAGGCGCCAGGACTTGGTCCGCTACTTCGCCATGCGGCTGGGCTCCCAGGCGGCTGCCGAGGACGTGGTGCAGGACATCTACGTCAGGATTGTCAGCGCCGAGATCGGTTGCGTCGAGAACCCGGCGGCCTTCCTCTACCGCCTCGGCTCCAACCTGATGCTGGACCGATTGAAGCAGAAGCGGCGCGCCGAAGCGCGCGACGACGCCTGGCACGCCAGCCAGTATCGGCGCGCGGGTGGCGAGGACGTCGCCAACGCGGCCTCGCCGGAAGAGGCCGCCGCGTCGCGCCAGCGCTGGCGAAGACTGGCCGCCGCGATCGAAGACTTGCCGCCGCAACGACGGCGGGCGTTCGAGCTGCACAAGATCGACGGGCTCAGCCACGCGGAAACGGCGGCGGCGATGGGGATCTCGCGAAGCGCGGTGGAAAAGCACATCAGCGCCGCCCTCAAGCATCTCCTCGCGAGGCTCGACAAATGAACGCCCGCAGGCCGACCCGTTGTCCGCAGGTGGGGCCATCCGGCCTTTGCGGCGTCATTGTGGCGGATGCCCCTGCATGACCGCGCCTGAACACGACATCGAAAGCCTGAGGGCGCAAGCCGCCGACTGGTTCGTGCGCGTCCAATCCGACGCGGCGACCGGAGACGATTGGCTCGCGCTCGAGGCGTGGCTCTCGGAGTCGGACGCGCACAGAACCGCGTTCGAGGACGTCGAGCTGCTCTGGAGCGAGCTCGACGATCAGGCCGGACGGTTGCGCGGTCCCATCGACGATCGGTCCGCCGAGGTGGTCCTGCTGCCCTTGGCCGATCGGCGCGGGCCGCCGCCACGCCTACGCGCCCCGGTCTGGGCCGCGATGGCCGCGGTGCTGCTGATCGCCGTCGGCGCCGGGCTCTGGCTGCAACGCCCGCCGGCGGAGACGGTCTTCACCACCGCCAAGGGCGAGACGCGCGCCATTCGCCTGGCCGATGGCAGTGCGGTCGAGCTCAACAGCGATACGCGGCTCCTGGCCCGGGTGAGCCGAAGCAGCCGCAATCTCGTCCTGGTCAAGGGAGAGGCGCTGTTCGATGTGGTCAAGGACAGCGGCCACCCCTTCCGCGTGACCGCGGGCGACCAGAGGATCACCGTGGTGGGCACTCAATTCGACGTCCTCAAATACCGCGGCGAAGTCTCGGTGACCGTGAGCCGCGGGGTCGTCGAGGTCGCCGACGTCCATGCCGGCCCGGAGGCGGAAGTCCGCCTTGCCGTGGGCGATCAACTCCGGCGCAAGGACGGTTCGAGCCAGTCGATCCTGTCCCGGGCGCGGCTGGACGACGTCATGGCTTGGCGCAAGGGCTATCTGGTCTATCGCGACCAGCCGCTCGGCGAGGTGGCGGCCGACCTCGACAGATTCCTTCCCACGCCGATCACGGTCGACGCCTCGGCCGCCAACCTCCGGTTCTCCGGCGCGCTCAGGCTGAGCGACGAGGACGCCATGCTTGGCGCGCTGCAACGGTTCCTTCCGGTCGAGGCGGTTCGCTCCGCCGAGCATATTCAGCTAAGGTCGAAGTCACCGCACCGATAAGAGCCGCCGATTTGGGAGTGAGCCGAAGCGTCCGGACGACCGCGCTGCTTGTCGGCGTCGCGGCGATCCTCCCCCTCGGCGCCGCCCGCGCGCGCGAGCGCATCGTCGCCTTCGATGTCCCGGCCGAGCCGATCGGAATGGCCTTGCTGGATTTCGCCGTCCAGGCGCGGATCTCGATCTCCACCACGGGCGCGGACGGCTGCCGTCGAGCTCGAGCGTCACTCAGAGGGCGGTTCGACGTCGCCGAGGGCCTTCGCCGGCTGCTGTCCGGAACAGGCTGCACCTTCCGCTTCGCCGGCCCCGACGAGGTGATCGTCCTCCCGGAGCCGGCGCCTGCGCCGCGGCCGGCCCAGCGACCCCCGCCGGCGCCGCCGCCCTCCGAGCCGCCGCCGCAGGTCGCCGGGGTCGCCGAGCTGGTGGTCACGGCGGGGCGCAGGGAGGGTCTGCTGGCGCAGGCCCCCTACGCGATCAGCACGGCGACCGGATCGGATCTGGCGGACAACGGCCTGCCCGACCTCGGCGATCTGCAGCCGCTGGTTTCGGGCGTCTCCATGACCGATCTCGGCCCCGGGCGGGACAAGATCTTCATCCGCGGTCTGTCCGACAGCGCCCTGACCGGCCGCACCCAATCGACCGTCGGCCTCTACCTCGATGGGAGCCGGGTGACCTATGACGCGCCCGATCCCGATCTGGCCCTGGTCGACGTGGACCACGTCGAGGTGCTGCGGGGCCCCCAGGGCGCGCTCTATGGGGCGGGGGCGATCGGCGGCCTGGTCAATGTGATCACGCGCAAGCCGAACCTCGACCGCTACGAGGCCGACATGACCGGCAGCGCCTCGGCCACGGCGGGCGGCGGTCCCAGCGCCTCCATGGAGGGGATGGCCAATGTTCCGCTTGTCCCGGGCCGCCTGGGCGTCCGGGTGGCGGCCTACGACGAGCGCCAGGGCGGCTATATCGACGATCCCGCCCTCGGCCTGAAGAACGTCAACGGGGTCCGCCGGCGCGGCGGCCGGGCGGCGGCGCAATGGCGGCCGGCCAGCGATTGGACCTTGACCGCAAGGGTGGTGCGCCAATGGCTGAATTCCGACGACACCCACTACGCCGAGCCGGCCGTCGGCGCCTACGCGCGCGACAATCTGCTGCGCGAGCCGCACGACAACGACTTCCTGCAGGCCGGCCTCGACCTGGAAGGGCGGCCGTCATGGGGGACCGTGCGCGTCACCAGTTCGCTGCTGCACCACCGCTATGACAGCGTCTACGACGCCTCGGCGGCGCTGCCCGAGTTCGTGGCCGGCGCCGGGGCGGCGCCCAGTCCGTTCACCGACGCCGACACCGCCGAGATCCTGGTCGACGAGGCGACCGTCGCGTCTCCCGAAACCGGTCCCGTGCGATGGCTTGCGGGCGTCTTCCAGAGCGTCGGCGACAACGATCTGGCGACACGGCTCGACGCCCCCCTGGGGTCCGGCGGCGCGCCGGTCCCGGTCTACCGGGAGCAGCGTTACGACCTCGTGCGAGAGTACGCCGGCTTCGGCCAGATCTCGTTCGCGCCCACGCCGCGCGTCATGCTGACCGCGGGCGGCCGGTGGTTTCGGACATCGGTGAAGACCAGCTCCCGGATCGAGGCCTTCCCCGGCGGCCGCGCCGCCTTCACCGGAAAAACGGCGGCGTCGGGGTTCGCGCCCCAGCTGGTGGCCCGCTACGTCGCCAGCGACGACACCACCTTCTACCTCCAGGCTTCGGAAGGGTATCGCGCGCCCGGCTTCAACTCGGCCGGGCCGCCGGGACAGCGCTTCGCCGCCGACCCCGCCTCGCCCGGACCTCAGAGACGCTTCGGCCCCGACGAGCTGTGGGACTACGAAGCGGGAATCCGCACGGCCCTGTTCGGGGGCGCCGCGCGCCTGCGCACGGCGGTCTTCTACATGACCTGGAAGGGCGTCCAGAGCGACCAGCTGCTGGCGGACGGCCTGATCTTCACCGCCAACGTCGGCGATGGCCGGGACCTGGGATGGGAGATCGAAGCGGAAGCGGCGCCGACGCCGGAACTGACGTTGAAGGCCAACGCCACCGTCGCCGAGCCGGAGCTCGTCCATCCCTATGCCGGCTTCCTCTCCAGGCCCGACAACGGGCTGCCGGGCGCGCCGAGGTTCACCGCCGGCGCGATGGCGACCTACCAGCGGCCGCTGTCGGCTTGGGCCCGGATGCGGCTTCAGGCGCGTTACACCTATGTGGGCGGGTCGCACCTGACGCTCGACGCGACGACCTCGCCGGAGATGGGCGACTACGCCTATGCCGAAATGTCGGCGGCGCTGGCGACGGACCGGTGGGTGCTGACGGCCTTCGTCAAGTCGCCGGTCGGCGGCGCTGGGGACACCTTCTCCTATGGCGATCCGTTCTCGTTCCACACCACCGCGCAGAGCACGCCCTTGCGGCCGTTGACCGTGGGCCTGTCGTTGGGCGTCCACATCCGCTGAGTGCCCGGGGCCCTCGGCCTCAGCCCGCAGCGAACCCAGGATCGAGCGCCCGACCTCCCGGCTGGCGGGAGGATCTGATGGCTTGGCGGTAGACGTCCTCGATCTGGGCCGAGACCTCGCGGCTGTCGTAGCGGAGGGCCTCGGCCGCGCCCCAGGCCGAGTATCGGGCGCGCAAATCCCCATCCAGGACCAGGGCGCGCAGCCGCCGGTAGAGCCCCTCGACGTCCCCGGGCGGCGCCAGCAGCTCCGGCGCGTCGGCGCCCAGCACCGTGCGATAGCCGTGGTTGGCGGCGGCGACGACCGGCTTGCCGCTGGCCATGGCTTCGCAGAGGACGATCCCGAAGCTCTCGCCGTACGGCGCGGGCGCGCAGACGATGTCGGCGCGGGCGTAAAGCCGCGGCGCGGCCTCGTCGTCGAAACGTCCGGTGAACTCGACCTCGGCCAGGCCATGCCGTTCGGCGAAGCGGCGCAGGCGGGCCTCCTCGCTGCCGACCCCGGCGATCACCAGGCGCACGTCCAGTCCGTCGGCCCGGAGCCTCCTGAAGCTTTCGAGCAGCAGGATCACGCCCTTCCGGGGCTCGAGCCGGCCGACGCACAGGATGGTGACGGTCGCATCGGCGCGCTCGCCGGCATCGGCTGCCGGCCGGAAGCGCCCGAGGTCGGTGCACGGGGGCGCGATCCAGACGTTCTGGCCGGGCTTGGGCCGCAGGTGCCGCCGGGGCGCTTCGGAGACCGCGATCGCGCCGTCGATCCGGGCCAGCAGGAGCCGGCTGGCCGCGGCCATCAGCGCCGCGCTGAGCGCGCCGCCGAAGGTGTCGGGCGGCGTCTCGTGGAAGGTGACGACGCTGGCGCTGTCGGAACACCTCATCACCTGCATCGGCAGCAGCGGCGTCCAGATCGAATGGTAGTGGACCACGTCGAAGCCGCCGCGCCGCAGCGTGGCCCGAAGACGCCGCCGCTGATAGCCGAGCGCCACGGTCGTTTCGAACCGCGTCTTGGAGAGGTTCACGGTGAGCGAGCTGCCCAGCTTCACGATCCGCACGTCGGAGCTCGTCCGGGCGCGGGACGGTCCAGGCGCGGTTCTGGGCGCGATGATCGTCACCTCGTGGCCGCGGGCGACCAGCGCGGCCGAGGTATCCCGGACGTGCGCCTGAACGCCGCCCGGCCGGTCGATGTCGTAAGGACAGACCTGCGCGATCCTGAGTTTGATGATCTGCCCCGCCTGGCGAAGACAGCAGCCAAGGGCCCCCGCGACCCTTGCAGCTCCTGCTCCGGCCAAAGACGCCGCCGAACAGCGCCTCCCTCATATGTTGGTTGGCGACCGGAGGCGGCCGAAGAACCGTCCGGCGACGCCTCCGCCGAAGACGATGACGGCCACGCCGGCGAGGTGGACGCCCAGGTCCATGAAGGTGATCGGGAAGGGATGGAAGAACTGCAGGAGGGCGGCCGCCAGGCCCGCCGCCCCCAGCCCCCCCATGCCCATGACCAGCCAGGCGTCCATCGGCCGCGCCCGGCCGAGACGCCAGAGCAGGAACAGGGTGATGGGAACGCCGGCGCCCAGGATGAAGGCGAAGCACATGCCGCTGTCGCCCTGAGGGTGGGGATCGAGCCCGATACATCCGATGTCGCTCAGGACCAGCCAGGCCGCCAGGAACGGCACGGGCGCCCACGCCCACCGACGGGAGCGGTCCGGCATCGCCAGATAGGCCGCCGCGACGATCGCGCTGGCGCCGGTCATCAAGGAGCAGGCCCAGGCCAGCATGGGCCTGACGCCGGCGTTTCGGCGCAGACAGTCGGGGATGTCGGCCCAGAGGGCGACGATCGCCGTGCAGATGGCCAGCAGCAGGACGAGCCAGACCGCGGCCCTGAGGGCCGGCGGCCACAGCCGTTTCACCGGCCGCGCCTGCGCCGCCAGCGACGCGATCAGCTCGTCGGTCCGGCCGCTCATGCCTCGGTTCCCCGTAGCCGGGCGCGCAGGGCTTTCAGCGCGCGGTGGACGTTGACCTTCAGAGCGCCCGTGGTCTGGCCCGAGGCCGCCGACGCTTCGGCGAGCGACATGTCGCCCAGCTTCACCAATTCCAATGCCTGCCTTTGCCGGTGCGGCAGCGCCGCGATCAGCGCCTGGACCATCCCGGCCGCCTCGCTCGCCTGATCCGAATTGTTCGCTGCCGGATCGGCAAAGGTTTCATATGCGACCTCGTCGCGCACCTCCCGTGTCCGCGTCCGGCCGCGCCGGCGCAGGGCGTCGATGGCCCGCCGGGCGGCGATGGCCGCAAGCCATGCGCAAAACGATCGGTTGGGATCGTAGGTGGCCCTGACCCGGTGAAGGGTGAGCAGGGTGTCCTGCACCACGTCCTCGATCAGATCCGGCTCGGGGCAGCGGCGCCTCACCAAGGCGCGCACGAACGGGGCGACGGCGGCGAGCAATTCGGCGTAGGCGCGGCCATCTCCGTCCTGGGCCGCCGCCATCAGCATGGCCCAGGCCCGGTCTTGCCGCACGGCCTCGGCGCGTCGCTCGCTGGTCATGGGCGGGTCCCGCTGCGCCGCATGTAACCTTTCCACGTCCGCCGCGAATAACCGTCGCGACCGGGCTTTCCGGCGCGCCCTACTGACCCGCAACGGAGCGACTTGTCCATGAAGACCGCCAATATCGCCGCATCCACCCTTCTCAGCGCCATCGCGCTGGCCGCAGCCGGAACCGCCGGCGCCGCCGGTCAGATGGGCTCGATGGCCAACCACATGGGCGCCATGGGGATGCTGAAGAAGCCTGTCACCGCCGCCCAGATGGTCGGCCACGAGAAGTGCTACGGCATCGCCAAGGCCCACGAGAACGACTGCAAGGCCGGCGCGGGCACCACCTGCGCGGGCACGTCCAAGGTCGATTACCAGGGCAACGCCTGGGCTCTGACGCCCAAGGGGACCTGCACCTCGATCAAGACGCCCAAGGGCCACGGCTCGCTGACGCCGCTCCCGGCCTGACCCATGATCTCCGGTCCGACCGCCGGCGTGGGGCTGAAGCCCCAGCACTACCAGGAGGCGCTCGCTGCGCCGGCGGCGGGCCTATGGTTCGAGGTCCACGCCGAGAACTACATGTGCGACGGCGGACCGCGCCTGGCGTGGCTGGAGGCGGTCCGCGCGCATCGGCCGCTCTCGCTTCACGGGGTGGGGATGTCGCTGGCCGGCGCCGAGCGGCCGGATCGCAGGCATCTCGCCGCCCTGAAGCGCCTGGCCGGCCGGTTCGAGCCGTTCGTCGTCTCCGAGCACCTAGCCTGGTCGACCTGGCGCGGCGTCCATCATCCCGACCTGTTGCCGTTCCCCCGCTCGGCCGAAGCACTGGCGCGGGTCTCAGCCCACGTGGACGAGGTCCAGGAGGCGCTCGGACGGCGCATCCTGATCGAGAACCCTTCGCTTTACCTGGCGCTCGACGGCCACGACTTCAGCGAAGTCGAGTTCCTCGAGGCGCTGGTGCGCCGGACCGGCTGCGGCCTGCTGCTGGACGTGAACAACGTCCATGTCAGCGCCAACAATCTGGGGTTCGACGCCGCGGCCTACATCGACGCGGCGCCCGCCGAGGCGATCGGCGAGATCCATCTGGCCGGGCATGCCCACGACGGCGCGCTCGGCCAGGCGCTGCTGATCGACAGCCACGACGCGCCGGTCTCCGAGCCGGTCTGGGCCTTGTACCGGCGGCTGGTGGCCCGGATCGGACCCCGCCCCACCTTGATCGAGCGCGACGACAACATCCCGGCCTTCGACGAGCTGCTGAGCGAGCGGAACCGGGCGGAGGCCGTGCTCCAGGCGCCCGCCGCGTCGCCGGCGCGCGAGCAGGCGCATGCCTGACCTCACCGACTTCCAGGACGCCTTCGCCGCCGCGCTGGCGGGCGACGACGCCGGCCTGGCTCGCTGGGCCCCGGCCGGCGCTCCCGGCCTCCGCGTCCACCGCAACACCTGGATCAAGGGCGCGATCGACGCGCTCGAGGCCAACTTCCCCACGGTCGCCACCCTCGTAGGGTCCGAGTGGTTCCGCGCCGCCGCCCGCGAGTTCGTGCTGTTCGCGCCGCCCACAGGCGCGGCGCTCTTCGCCTATGGAGCTGGATTCGCCGGATGGCTGGCGGCCTTCCCGCCGGCGGCGGCCCTGCCCTACCTACCCTCCATCGCCCTCTTGGACCGGCTCTGGCTCGACGCCCTGCTCGCCCACGACGCCGAGCCGGTCGGCGGCGGGGATCTGGCCCGGCTGGACGCGGAGGCGCTGGAGCGGGCGGCCGTCCGGCTTCATCCGTCCGTGCGGACGGCGTGGTTCGGCGACAACAGCGCCAGCCTGTGGCTCGCGACGCGCTGGCCCGCCGGGGTGGCGCCGGAGCTGGAGTTCGACACCGTTCCCGAAGGGGTCGTGATCGCCCGCCCCGACCACACCGTGCGGGCCCGCATCGTCGGCGCCGCCGAGTTCGCCTTCCTCGACGCCTGCGCGCGAGGCCGCCCGCTGTCGGAGGCCGCTCGGACCGCTCTGGACGCTCAGCCCGGCGCCGACCTCGCCGCGATCCTCGCCGCGGCGCTGGAGGACGGCCTGTTCGCCTGCCTGGAGATCACCGCATGAACGCGACCGCCGCCCCCCGCCGCCTCGCCTGGCGCGAGCCCCTGCGCCTCTACGCCCGCTGGGCCGGGCGGCTGCTGCCGGACGGGTTCCTGGCCCTGGTCGTCCGGTTCGCGGTGGCCGCGATCTTCTTCCTGTCGGGACGCACCAAGGTCGACGGCTTCCTGCACATCAAGGACTCGACCTACGTGCTGTTCGCCGAGGAATACCGCGTCCCGCTGCTGCCGCCGGTGGTGGCGGCCCACGTCACCACCTACGCCGAGCACCTGTTCTCGGTGCTGATCGTGCTGGGGCTGTTCACCCGGCTCTCGGCCACGACCTTCCTGTTCATGACCCTGGTCATCGAGATCTTCGTCTACCCCGATGCGTGGCCCACCCACCTGACGTGGGCGGCGCTGCTGCTGTTCCTGATCGGCCGGGGCGCCGGGCGGCTTTCGCTCGACCGCGCGCTCGCCATCCCCTGACCCAGGATCGCCTGGCCCACCGCCGGGAACCGGCCCCTATCCGCGGGCGCCGAAGAGCGCGCCGGCGCCGCCGGTGAAGGCCATGGCGATCACCCCCCAGAACACGACACGGACGACCGCGCGCATCATGGGGGCGCCGCCGGTGCGGGCGCCCAGGGCCCCCAGCACGCCCAGTCCCGCCAGGGAGGCGGCCGACACGATCCAGACGGCGCCCTTGCCGGGGGCCAGCGCGGCGGTCACGACGGGAAGGGCCGCGCCGCAGGCGAAGCTGGCCGCCGACGCCAAGGCCGCCTGGACGGGGCGGGCGGTGGTGGCCTCCGAAATGCCCAGCTCGTCCCTGGCATGCGCCTCGAGCGCGTCCTTGGCCATGAGCTGTTCGGCGACCGCGCGGGCGAGCTTCGGCTCCAGGCCCCGCTTGACGTAGATCCCCGCCAGTTCCCGGTGCTCGGCGTCCGGACTGGCTTGCAGCTCGGCCTCTTCCTTCTTGAGGTCGGCCTTTTCGGTATCGGTCTGGGAGCTGACCGAGACATATTCCCCCGTGGCCATGGACATCGCGCCGGCGACCAGCCCCGCCAGGCCGGTGATCAGCACCTGCCGATGGTCGGCGGCCGCCGACGCCACGCCGACGATCAGGCTGGCGGTCGAAAGGATGCCGTCGTTGGCCCCCAGCACGGCCGCCCGCAGCCAGCCGATCCGGTCGATGTAGTGGTTCTCGCGTTGGCGATGACGTGAGGCCATGACCTGCTTCCCGTAAGGTGGTGAAGCCACCGTCCCTGCGAAATGCGCCAAGCGCAACGCTTGCCGCGACGATCGCGACGTTGGGCGCGCCTCGGCCTGCGGGCGTCGGATGCGGACCGGACCCGTGGTTGCGGCGGATCAATCACAATCGCGCCCGGACGCCATAGGTGATCCGCACCCGGCCCTGTGCCGAAAGGCGGAGTGCGGCCGTGGCCCAGTAGCGGCGCAGGCGGGTCCGGCCCGCCGGCTCCATTCAGACAAGAAGCCTCCCATGCCCAAGGAAGATGTTTCGATCGCGCCGCCGGGACCGCCCCACGCCAGGCGCCATCGTTCGGCCCGGCTGGTGGATCTGCGCGGCAAGGCCCCGGACGGGGACCTGGCGCAGTTTCTGCTGGAGGAACGCTTCCGCCGATCCTTCAGCCTCACCGGCTATCTGCTGAGCGGCGGCGGCGCGGGGGCCGTCACCTGCTGGTTCGTGATCGGCAGCCTCTACGCGAACCGGGCCCCGACCCACGTCCTGCGCCTGCTGATCGTGGCGTCCGGCGTCTTCCTCGCCGCGGTCGTCGTCGGCTTCATCGCCGTGCTGGCGGGATACAAGGCGTTCGAAACGGCGGCGTTGCTGTCGGCGGAAGAATTCAGCCGGCCGTACAACCGGGCCGACCGGTGGATCGCCACGATCCTGGCCGCCCGGGTGCTCGCCGCGGCCCTGATCGCCCTCGGCGGACTGCTGATCTTCCGCGCCTACGTGGGTCTGGCATGGCGATGATCGACGGGCGCGCGAGCCGATCGTTGATGTGCATCAAACCACATCATGCCAGGATATATTAGGCCTGGGCCTTTCCAGGAGCGCATCCCATGATCACCAAACTCGGCGGTTTCGCCGGCGACGTCGTGGCCGTCGCCTGCAGCGGCCACGTGACGCGAAGCGACTATGAGACGGTGCTGATCCCCACGGTGGAGGCGGCCCTGAAGGCCCATCCGAAGCTGCGTCTCTACTACCAGGTCGGCGCGGACTTCGCCGGGATAGAGCCGGGCGCCATGTGGGAGGACTTCTCCCTGGGGATGGAGCACCTCTCGCGATGGGAGCGGGTCGCGGTCGTCACCGACGTGGCGTGGATGCGGCTGGCGATCCAGACCTTCGCCTTCCTGATGCCCGGCAAGGCGCGGGTGTTCCCCTTGACCGATGCGGCGCAGGCCAAGGCCTGGGTGTCGGAACGGTAAGGACGGCGCCGGGGCCCTCCGACGCCTTCGGCCGTGAGGGCGGCCGAGGCGATGCGCTGCACCTCGGTGACCAGCTGTGGCTTGCGAAGCTCTCGCGATCGCGGGAGCGCGCGCCCTGAGATCCGAACCATCGAGAGAAATTGGCGCGCCCGGAGCGATTCGAACGCCCGACCCCCAGATTCGTAGTCTGGTGCTCTATCCAGCTGAGCTACGGGCGCGCGCTGGCCTTTCGGCGAAGGCGCGGAACCTAATGTCTGGGCCGCCGGGAAGCAAGGCGTCTTGGCGGGGTGATTTTCGCCCCCGGTTTACAGCCAAGCCCGTCGCGGTTATCACCGCGCCATGCTGCGTTGCATGGACACCAAGCGCATCGCCATCGCCATCCGCCTTCCGGGGCGGGGGCTGATGCGCGCGCGTCCAGACTGACGCCAGCACAGCCCTCAAGCCCCGGCCGGTTCGGACGGGGCTGAGGGACCAGCCCCCGTCTCCCGGCCCTCCAGGAGACGGACCCATGTCGCCCCCCCTTTCAGCCGCCCTCGCCAGCCCGCACCGCACCGCGCCCGCGCGCCTGAAGGCGCCGGCCCAGGTCGCCATCGTCGGCGCCACCGGCGCGGTGGGGCGCGAGATGATCGCCTGCCTGGAGAAGCGGCGCTTCCCGGTGGCGGGCCTTCGCCTGTTCGCCTCGGAGCGTTCGGCCGGGCGCCGGCTGGCCTTCCGCGGCGAGGCGCTGACGGTGGAGCTGCTGGGCGAGGACAGCCTGGCCGGCAGCGACCTGGTGCTGTTCGCCGCCGATGCGGCCACCTCGCGCCGGTTCGCGCCGGCCGCGGCGGCGCGGGGCGCGGTGGTCGTCGACAACTCCTCGGCCTTCCGCATAGACCCGCAGGCGGCGCTGGTGGTCCCCGAGGTGAACAGCGAGGCGCTCGAGGGTCACGACGGGATCATCGCCAACCCCAACTGCTGCGCCGCCATCGCGGTCCTGGCCCTGGCGCCGCTGCACCGGGCGGCGGGGCTCAGGCGAGTGATCGCCTCCACCTACCAGGCCGCCTCGGGCGCCGGCGCCGAGGCGATGGACGAGCTCCTGCAGTCCACCTCGGCCTATCTGACCGGCCGCCCCTATCGGCCCAGGGTGCTGGCCCATCCCTACGCCTTCAACCTGTTCAGCCACGACAGCGAGGTGGACCCGGACACCGGCGCCAACGGCGAGGAGCAGAAGATCGTCCAGGAGCTGCAGCGGCTGTTGTCGGCGCCCGGCATGCGCGTGGGGGTCACCTGCGTGCGCGTGCCGGTGCTGCGGGCCCACGCCATCTCGATGACGGTGGAGCTGGAGCGGCCGCTGACGCCGGAAGACGCCCTGGCGCTGCTGGCGCGCGCGCCGGGGGTCAGGGTGGTGCACGATCCGGCCGCCAACCGCTTCCCCATGCCGTCGGAAGCGGCCGGCCGCGAGGAGGTGCTGGTCGGCCGCGTGCGCCGCGACCTGTCGGGTCCGGAGGGCCGCACCCTGTCGCTGTTCGTGGCGGGCGACCAGCTGCTCAAGGGCGCGGCCCTGAACGCGGTCCAGATCGCGGAACGGCTGCTGGCGTCGTGATCGGACCGACCCCTTTTGACCCGCTCATCCCGACGACGGCCGGGATCCAGGACAGGTTCGCGCCGTCCCAGAAAGAGGAACCACCAAGAACACCAAGGACACCAAGCGGGATGGGGCCCTTGCGTCCCGGATCCCGGACGTAACCTGTCCTCGGGCCGGCCACAGGCCGGACCCGGGAGCCGGGATGAGCGGGGATCAGATCTGCGCCGGCGTGACCCACGCCTCCCGATCCGGGGCGGCGGCGAGGAGGGCCAGGCCCGTGGCGATGGATTCGAATTCGCCGCCGGTCTCGATGGCGGCCGCCCCGAAGCGGTCGAGGAAGATCTCGCGCACCGCCGGCACGAACGAGGAGCCGCCGGTCAGGAACACCGTGTCGATGTCGGCGGCGGCGAGGCCGGCGCGGGCCAGGCCCTCGTCGACCGCCGCCTCTATGGCGGCCAGCTCGCGGACGATCCAGCGCTCGAAGTCGGCGCGAGCGATGTCGGCCTCGATCTGGAGCTCGCCCGCGTCCAGCCGGAAGCGCGCCACCGGCTCGCTCGACAGCGTCTCCTTGGCCGCCGAGACCGCCTGGTAGAGCCGCCAGCCGTGGTCGCCCTCGATCAGGGCGATGAAGCGCCCGACGGCGTCCGGATCCCGGGCGGTGCGGGCGATCTCGCGCAGCTCCCGCAGCTCGCGCGAGCCCTTCATCAAAGCCAGCTGGCTCCAGCGGGCGAAGGCGGCGTAGTAGCGGCCGGGCACCGGCAGCAGCTTGCCGCCCGAGCGGTAGTCGCCGCCCTTGCCCAGCCTTGGCGAGACCAGCTGGTCGATGATCCGGTAGTCGAAGGCGTCGCCGGCCACCCCAACGCCCGAGCGGCTGAGCGGTTCGGCCCGCACGGCCCCGCCCTCGCGGCGGAAGCGCATCAGGGAGAAGTCGCTGGTGCCGCCGCCGAAGTCGGCCACCAGCACGGTGGCCTGGGCCTTCAACCGCCGGGCGAAGAACAGCGCCGCCCCCACCGGCTCATAGGCATAGGCCAGGTCGGCGACGTCGAGGCGGGCGTAGGCCGAGCGATAGCGGCTCATGGCCAGGGTCTCGTCCGGCTCGGCGCCGGCGAACACCACCGGCCGGCCGGCCACCGCCCGGGCGCCGGAGACGTCCAGCCCGCCCTCGGCCCGGGCCAGCATCCGGTGCAGGAAGCCCCACATCAGGTCGGGGAAGTGGAAGCGCTTGCCGTATATGGACGTGCCCGAGAAGGCCGGGCTGGCGGCGAAGGACTTGAACGACTGAATCAGCCGGGTGTCGCGCGGCGCGTCCAGGAAGGCCTCGACCGCCCAGGGCCCCGCCTCGATGGCCAGGCCGCGCCCATCCTCGCCCTCCTCGAAGCTCAGCACCGAGCGGAAGGCCGAAGCCGGGCCGCCCAGCGGCATGGAAAAGCGCACCAGCCGCGCCTGGCCGTCCGGATCGGCGATGGCGACCACGGTGTTGGTGGTGCCGAAGTCGATCCCGAGCACCGCGGGGGTCTCGCCGGGCATGAGCGCCTCCATCGCACGGGCCCAACGCCAAAAAGCCCCCATCGAAAAACGAAGGGGGGGTGGGCGGGCCCAAAGGGCGCGGAACCTAGGCGCGCGGTCCGGGGATGGCAAGACGGGCGAACGGAGGAGCCACGGTGCAGGGCAGCATCAGCCGAAGCGCGCGAAGTACCGGTCGATCAGGGCGCGGTAGAGGCCGGCCAGGGCGCGCAGGTCGGTCTCGGGGACGTGCTCGTCGACGCCATGCATGGACTTGCCGACCAGGCCCAGCTCCAGCACCGGGCACATGCGGCAGATGAGGCGGGCGTCCGAGGTGCCGCCGGTGGTGGAGAGCTCCGGCCGGCGGCCCAGCGCCGACTCGCAGGCCTCGACCACGGTCTCCACGAAGGGCCCCGGCTCGGTCAGGAAGGCCTCGCCCGACACGTGCACCTTCATCTCCAGCTTCACGCCGGGGAAGTCGGCCTCGGCCCTCGCGCGTTCGGCGTCCAGCCAGTCGGCCAGGGTGGCCGAGGTGTGGGCGGGGTTGAAGCGGATGTTCAGCCGGGCGACCGCGCGGGCGGGGATGACGTTGGTCGCCGGATTGCCGACGTCGATGCTGGTGACCTCCAGGTTCGACGGCTGGAACTGGGGATAGCCGTCGTCGAGCCGGTGCGCCTGCAGCCGGTCCAGCAGCCGCACCAGCGGCCGCACCGGGTTGGCGGCGCGGTGCGGATAGGCCACGTGGCCCTGGCGGCCGTGGGCGGCTATCTCGGCGTTCATGCTGCCGCGCCGGCCGATCTTGATCATGTCGCCCAGGGTCTCGGCCGAGGACGGCTCGCCCACCACGCAGGCGTCGATCTTCTCGCCCTGCGCCATCAGCGCCTCGACCACCCGCCGCGTGCCGTGGGTGGCCACCCCCTCCTCGTCGCCGGTGATCAGCAGCGACAGCGATCCTCTGGGCGCGCCCGAGGCCAGCACCTGCGAGGCCGCACTGATGAAGGCGGCGATGCCGCCCTTCATGTCGGCCGCCCCCCGGCCGTAGAGCACGCCGTCCCGCACCTCGCCCTCGAAGGGGCCGGAGGTCCAGGCGTCGGTCTCGCCGGGCGGCACCACGTCGGTGTGGCCGGCGAAGCAGAGGTTGGGACCCTGGGTTCCCAGCCGCGCGTAGAGGTTCTCGATCTCGCCGAAGCGCATGCGCCGGCAGGAAAAGCCCAGGCCCTCCAGCGCCTGCTGGACGACGTCCATGGCGCCCTCGTCGCGCGGCGTGACGGACGGCCGGCGGATCAGCGCCTTGGCGAGCTCGACCGGATCGATCTGGGCCATGGGCCGCGAGTAGCGCGGCGGGCGCGGGCTGGCAAATCGCAGCAAGGCCGGTGAAGACGCGGGCCGGCGGGTCCGGCATGTTGGCGCCATGAGCCGGCTTGACGCCCATGGCCGCACCCTGGCCCTGATCGAGGCGCGCCTGTCAGAGCCCCTGAGCCTGACCGACGTCGCCGCCGCGTCGGGGCTGTCGGCCTTCCACTTCTCGCGCCTGTTCACCGCCCTGCACGGCGAGAGCGTCATGGCCTATGTGCGCCGCCGGCGCCTGGCCCGGGCCGCGCGGCGGCTCAGCGACGAGGGCGAGGTGTCGCTGGTCGAGCTGGCGCTGGAGAGCGGCTTCGAGTCCCAGCAGGCCTTCACCCGCGCCTTCACCCGCCAGTTCGGCGTCTCGCCCGGCCGCTTCCGCAGCCCCGGCCGCTATCCCCGCTACCAGATCGGAGACCCTGTCTTGACCATTCCCGCGAGCCTCAACCTGGAAAGGATGGGCGAGATCACCCGCCGGCCGGCCTTCCGCGTCGCCGGGATCACGAACCGCTTCGACCGCGACAGCGTGCACGCCATCCCGGCGCTCTGGGACCGGCTGGATGCGTTCCTGCCCGTCGCGGGATCGAAGAGCGGCACGCTGGGCCTTTGCCTCCCCGGCGCACCCGACGCCGGCGACTTCGTCTATATGGCCGGGGTGGAGCTGCAGGACGGCGCCCCCGATCCGCCGGGCCTGGAGACCGTGGAGGTTCCGGCCCAGGCCTATGCGGTCTGGCGGCTGACGGCCAGCGGCGAGGCGCTGCACCCGCAGATGCAGGCCGCCGTGCGGGACATCTGGGGCCGGCGGCTCAAGGAAGCCGGACTGAACCCCTCGCGCGGCCCGGACTTCGAGCTCTATCCGCCCTATTTCACCGGCCGCAAGGCGGGCGAGTGGGTGGAGATCTGGATCCCGGTGGAGGGCTGACAATCCGGGCGACGCTCCCTACCCTCCCTCGCGGGCGCGCCTTTGGGGAGCTGCATGCGGACGGGTCTGGCCATCCTGGCGATCTGCGCCTTCGCCGGTCCGGCGCTGGCGGGGCTGCCGAACGACGGGCTGCGGGCCAAGGACATCGCCGACTGGCTGAAGCATCGGCATCTGGACGCCGAGGTCGATCCGGCCAGGAAGGACGCGGCGGCGACGGTGATCCGGGTCCAGTCGGCCGGCGCGCCCTTCGCCATCTATCTCTACGACTGCAGGAAGGACCGCTGCGCCTCGATGCAGTATTCCGCCGGTGTCGCCGCGCCCCCGGGCATGACCACCGCCCGGGTCAACGCCTGGAACCGCCAGAGCCGCTACGTCCGGGCCTATCTGGATGCGTCGGGCCGGGTCTGGGGCGAATATGACCTCGATATCGCCCCGGGCCTGGACCAGAAGGCCCTGGACCACAGCCTCGCGCGCTGGCTGAGCGCCGAACAGCGCTTCCGGCTTTTCGCCAGCCTGCCCTAAGGTCTGGACTCAATCCGCTCATCCCGGCGAAGGCCGGAGCCCAGGACAGGTCAGAGCGGACTCTCAGCAGAAGGGCGCGGCGGCGCCGTGGCCGCGCGCCGCATGATCCGTGTCACTTGACCTGGGTCCCGGCCTTCGCCGGGACGAGCGGAGTGAACTGATTCTGCCGAGCATCAATTGAGTACGAACCCCAGCTCCAGGACTTGTCTGCCGGCCGTTGTGCGGCTTGGCGCAAGCGGCGTAGACTCATGGTTGCGTCGCGTCGAAGGACCCATGAGAGTTTGGGCGCCGAATGGGCCCTCGCCATTCCCAGAAACTCCAAGGAGCAACGCTTATGAACCTCAAAGCTCTCGTCGGGGCCGCCGCCCTGTCGGCGCTCGTCCTGTCCGGCGGCGTCGTCGCCTATGCGCAGGACGCCGCTCCGTCGGGCCCGGGCACCATGGCCCCGATCCCCAATCCGCCGGAGAAGCCCAAGGCCTCCCATCACGGCAAGCATATGAAGAAGCACGCCAAGCACCACGTGGCCGCCAAGCACCACATGGCCGCGAAGAAGGCCAAGGCGAAGGCCGACGCCGCCCCCGCCAAGTAAGCCGGCCCAAGAAGACAGTCGTCCGAACCGTTGCGCGGCCGGGGACCCCTCCGGCCGCGCATGCGTTGCGGCCCTCCCCCGCGGAACCTCCCTCGCCGCCTGGGCGTCTTGTCTGATGGCGGGGCCGCGCGCGCGGCGCTTTGGCCTGACAGCCGGGCTTAAGTCCTACGGAGGGGACTCATGAGCATCATCGCCTGGCTCGTCGTGGGCCTGATCGCCGGCTGGATCGGCAGCATGATCGTCAATCGTCGCGGCGAGGGCTTCCTCGGCGACATCCTGGTGGGCGCGGTCGGCGCGTTCGTTGGCGGATTCCTGTTCCACCTGATCGGCCATTCCGGCGTCAGCGGCATCAACCTCTACAGCATCCTGGTCGCCGCCGTCGGCGCGGTTGTGGTGCTGGTGATCTGGCACGCCGTCGTCGGCCGTCGCAGGGTGTGAGCCAGATCATCGGGCCGCGCCGCCCCTCACGCGTCGGCGACGCGCCTCAGGATGTCCCAGCCGTCGCCGGCCCGGCGGGCGTGGACGCGGACGCGGTCCGAGCCGCCCATCACCATCTCCAGGGTCAGCTTCTCGTTCAGACCCAGGCGCAGCCGCTCCGGCTCTGACCCGTCTTCGGGCGCAAGCAACCAGTCGGTCCCGGGGGATTGGGGGCGGATCAGGGTGACGATCATGCCTGCACGAACGGCGCGGGCGCCCGGATGTTCCGCAACATCCTGTTGTTGGCGGCCCTGGGGCCGGTTCGGCTTGCCCGGGCTCCGTCGGTTGAACAAATCCTGGCGGGCGGCGTTCAAGCCGTGGGCGCCCCTGCGTCGCTAGCAGGAGCGCCCTTTTTCATGGCCGCAAGGCCCCGCATCGGCTAGTCTCAGGCCGCTCATCGGCTCCAGCCGCAAAGGAGGGCGACACATGGATGCTGTCTCGACCTCCCGCCCCAGCGGGCGCGCGCCCGTGGCCGGCTAGCATCCGGCTCCGGCTCCAGGCGCGCGCTCTACGCCGCCCTTCGGATTTCCGACTGGAGCCCTCGCATTGACCTACGACCTCGATGAGCTCGGGTGGACGCCCGCGCTCGCCTCCGCCTTCGCCGCGCTCGGCGAGACCGATCTCCTCCCCGCCCGCGTCGCGGCTCAGCACCGCGACCGCTTCGTGCTCTATGCCGAGACCGGCGAACTCGACGCCGTCGCTTCGGGACGCATGCGCCACGAGGTCGGCCCCGGCGGCTTCCCGGCCGTCGGCGACTGGGTCGCCGCGCGCGCCTCGCCAGGCAAGGCGCTGATCGAGAAGGTGCTGCCCCGCCGCGGCGCCTTCACCCGCTCGAACGCCGATCCGAACCGGCCCGAGGCGAGCGCCCGGACCGAGGTGCTGGCCGCCAACGCCGACCTGGTGCTGATCGTCACCGCCGCCCACCTGGACCTCAACTTCCGCCGGCTGGAGCGCTTCCTGGCCGCCGGCTGGGAAAGCGACGCCGAGCCGGTGGTGGTGCTGACCAAGATCGACCTAGTCCCCGACGCCGGCCGGCTGATCGAACTGATCGCTCAGATCGCGCCCGGCGCGGCGGTGGTCGGCGTCTGCAATCCCACAGGCGAGGGCGTGGAGGCGGTGCGCGCGCTGATCGGCCCGGGCCGCGCAGCGGCCCTCTTGGGCGCCTCGGGCGTCGGCAAGTCGAGCCTGGTGAACGGCTTGCTCGGCGAAGAGCGCCAGGCCGTGGCCGGCATCCGCGGGGACGGGCGAGGACGCCACACCACCACGCGCCGGGAGCTGATCCTGCTGCCCGGCGGCGGCATGGTGCTCGACACGCCCGGCATGCGGCTCCTGACTCCCGCCAGCGACGCGGGCCTGGACGCCGCCTTCGCCGACATCGAGACCCTGGCGCGGGCCTGCCGCTTCGGCGACTGCCGCCACCAGGCCGAGCCCGGCTGCGCGGTCAGGGGCGCGGCGGAAGCCGGGGTCCTGGCGGCCGACCGGCTGGCGGGGTTCCACAAGCTGAGACGCGAACTCGATCACCACGAGCGCGGCGCCGATCCTCTCGCCCAGGCCGACCAGCGCCGGAAGTGGCGCTCCATCCACAAGGGCGTGCGCGAACACGCCAAGCGCAAGCGGGGAGACTGGACCGATTGATCGAAATCATTCTGCCCCAGCTTGATCCCGGGCTGCA
This sequence comes from Caulobacteraceae bacterium, assembly GCA_025450315.1. Classification (GTDB taxonomy): domain Bacteria; phylum Pseudomonadota; class Alphaproteobacteria; order Caulobacterales; family Caulobacteraceae; genus JANWHQ01. Next base: position 20,211 of record JANWHQ010000023.1, on the reverse strand, counting down.
TGGCCGCCTATTCGTCGACGCCACAAGACAGGAACCCTGACATGGCCAAGTTCCCCAACTCCCCGAGCTTCACCGGCGTGTTCGAGCCGATCCGCATCGAGGGCGACGTGACGGACCTGGACATCGAAGGCGAGGTCCCGGCCGATCTGGACGGCGCATTCTTCCGCGTGCAGCCCGATCCCAAGCACCCGCCGCTGCTGGGCGACGACATCGCCTTCAACGGCGACGGCATGATCGCCCAGTTCCGCTTCAAGGACGGCCGGGTCGATTTCAAGCAGCGCTATGTCCGCACCGACAAGTTCAACCTGGAGGAAAAGGCGGGCCGCGCCCTGTTCGGCGCCTACCGCAACCCGCTGACCGACGATCCTTCGGTGAAGGGCCGCTACCGCGGCACCGCCAACACCAACGCCTTCTTCCACGGCGGCTATCTGTTCGGGCTGAAGGAGGACTCCCCGGCGGTGGCGATGGACGCCAACAGCCTGGAGACCTTCGGCTATCACGACTTCGACGGCCAGATCACCTCGCCGACCTTCACCGCCCACCCGAAGATCGACCCCGAGACCGGCGACATGTGCTGCTTCAGCTATGCCTCCAAGGGCCTTTTGACGCGCGACATGGTCTATTGGGAGATCACGCCCGAAGGGAAGAAGACCCGCGAGGTCGCCTTCGAGATCCCCTACTACGCCATGATGCACGACTTCGGGCTGACCCGGGATTACGCCCTCTTCCATGTGGTGCCGATCACCTCGTCCTGGGAGCGGCTGCAGGCGGGGCTGCCCCACTTCGGCTTCGACACCACCATGCCGGTGCACCTGGTGGTGCTGCCGAGGGGTGGAGACGCCAAGGACATCAAGATGTTCACCGCGCCCAACCTGTTCGCCAGCCACGTGATGAACGCCTTCAACGACGGGACGAAGATCTACTTCGACACCCCCGAGGCGAAGAACAACATGTTCCCCTTCTTCCCCGACATCCACGGCGCGCCCTTCAACGGGCCCGAGTCGGCCTCGCACCTGACCCGCTGGACCGTCGACATGGACTCCAACTCCGGCGAGTTCGAGAGCCGCGAGCGGCTCAGTGAGTTCGTCGGCGAATTCCCGCGCATGGACGAACGCTACAACACCGAAGCCTACCGGCATGGCTGGATGCTGGGCATGGGCATGGGGCCCGGCTCGCGGGCCTCGCTCGGGCACGTGGACACCTCGACCGGCCAGGCCAAGGTGTGGCAGGCCGGCGCCAATCGCGCGCTGCAGGAGCCCTGCTTCATCCCCAAGTCCAAGGACGCGCCCGAGGGCGAGGGTTACATCGTGCAGATCCAGCAGCACCAGGACGACGGCAAGTCGGACCTTCTGCTGTTCGACGCCCAGCACGTGGACGAGGGCCCGATGGCCGCCATCCACGTGCCCCTGCGCATGCGCTTCGGCCTGCACGGCAACTGGGTCCCCGGCGAAGAGCTGGCCAAGGCCAGGCGGAAGACCACGCAAGCCGTCGCGGCCTAGCTTCCCTCCCCCCAGGGGAATGGATCGAGGGAGGGAGTCCAAAGAACCCTGACCGCTTCGAAAGCGGCTCGCTCCGCTGCAGAAGCGCCGCGCGGACCCCTGCCCCTGCCCCTCCCCCTGAAGGGAGAGGGGTTTAGAGCTCCGCCGCCAAGGCCTCCGCCAGACCGCCGCGCGGCTGCACCACGACGTCCGACAGCCCCAGCCAGCCCGCCATCAGCCGCAGTTCCGTGGCCAGCCGCGCCGGCGTCTCGGGCGTGGCGCCGGGCTCGGCATGGGCGGCTTGGACCAGCAGGACGCCGGCCTTGCGGTCGGCCTTCAGGTCGACGCGGGCGGTGACGGCCTCGCCCTCGAGGAACGGCAGCACATAGTAGCCGTGCTCGCGCTTGTGGGCGGGGGTGTAGATCCCGATCCGGTACCTGAGGCCGAACAGCCGCTCGGTGCGGTCGCGGAACCAGATCAGGTTGTCGAAGGGCGAGAGCAGCGCCTGGCCGCCGGCCCTTCGCGGATGGCGGGCGGCGGGGTCCAGGTAGGCCGGCCCGCGCCAGCCCTTCACCGTCACGGGAAGCAGCGTCCCCGCCTCGACCAGCTCGGCCAGACGGGCCTTGAAGCCTTCCACCGGCATGCGGAAATAGACCTTGAGGTCGAGCTCGCCGGCCACGCCCATGGCGCGCGCGGCCAAGGCGATCAGCTGGCGCTGCGCCTCCTCGCGCGGCGGGGTCGGGGCGTCGAGGACGCTCCGTGGCAGCACCATCTCAGGCAGGCCATAGACCCGTTCGAACGTCGCCCGCCGCGTGGCGGTGGTCAGCTCGCCGGCCCAGAACAGGCACTCCAGCGCCCGCTTGGCGTCGCTCCAGCCCCACCAGCCGCCCTGCCGCTTCTCGCCGAGCTCCAGCTCGGCCGCCGAGATCGGGCCCCGCGCCCGCACCTCCTCCAGAGCCCGGTCGACCAGATCGCGCCGCTCGCGCAGGAACCGCGCCACGCCCCTCCAGGTGCCGATGCCCGCGCGCGCATCCTCCATCCGCCAGCGGAACAGGGGGTGGCGCGCCGCCGGCAGCAGCGCCGCCTCGTGGCACCAGTACTCGGCCAGGCGCTTCGGCCGGCCCCAGGCGGTCTGGTCCAGCAGCTCGCGCGGATAGGCGCCCAGGCGCGAGAAGAACGGCAGGTAGTGGGTGCGCGACACCACGTTGACGGAGTCGATCTGCACCACGCCCAGGCGGTCCAGGGTCTTCAGCAGCTGCGCGCGGCCGGGCGCGCCCTGCGGCCTCGGCCCCGCCAGGCCCTGGGCGGCCAGGGCGATGCGCCGCGCCTCGCCCGCCGACAGACTGTCCTTACCCCGCGCCACGCGCGCCCTCCGCGAATCCCTCGCCAGCTTGGTCCAAGCCTGGCGCGCTCGTGAAGTGGCGGCGGCTATCCAGGGGGCGGATTTCCTGCCTAGGATCGTCTCGCCAAGGGAGGAAACCGTGGCGACAACACTAGAGTCCGGCGCCGAACCGGTCGCCGCCGCGGCCGCCAAGCCGGCGTATTCGCGCGCCTATCTCGGCTGGCTGCTGGGACTGCTGGTCACCATCTACGCCTCCAGCTTCCTGGACCGGGTGATCATCTCGACCGTCGGCCCGGCGATCATCAGCGACCTCAGGATCTCCGACACCCTGTTCGGCCTCCTCTCCGGGCCCGCCTTCGCGGTCTTCTACGTGGTCCTCGGCATTCCGATCGCGCGGATCGCCGAGCGCCGCAGCCGGATCAACATCATCTCCATCTGCATCGCCCTCTGGTCGCTGATGACCGCGCTCTGCGGCCTCGCCAGCTCCTACCTGCCGCTGCTGATCTTCCGCATGGGCGTGGGCGTGGGCGAAGGCGGCTGCAGCCCCGCGGCGCACTCGCTGCTGTCAGACCACTATCCGCCGCGGCGCCGGGCCACGGCCCTGGCGATCTATTTCGCCGGCGTGCCCTTCGGGATCATGGTCGGCGCCATCCTGGGCGGCTGGCTGGCCACGGCCTTCAACTGGCGCGTGGCCTTCCTGGTGCTGGGCCTGCCGGGGGTGCTGCTGGCCGTCCTGGCCAAGCTGACCCTCAGGGAGCCGCCCCGCGGACATGTGGAGGGCAAGGCCCCGCCCGCCGATGCGCCCTCGCTGGGGGCAGTGGTGAAGAAGCTGGCGACCAACCCCACCGTCGTGCTGCTGGTCTGCGGCCTGGTCTCGGCCAACTTCGGCGGCAGCGCCATGGCCGCCTTCACCCAGACCTATCTGGTGCGGGCCTTCCATCTCAGCCTGGCCGCCGTGGGCCTGCTCTATGGCCTGGTGATCGGCACCGCCGGCGTCTTCGGCATGACCATGGGCGGGGTCATCGCCGACATCGCCGGCAAGAAAGACATCCGCTGGTACGCCTGGGCGCCGGCGTTCGGCTGCGCCATGGGTTTCCCGATCTATCTGGCCGCCTTCACCCAGCACACCGCCCTGGCCTCGATCGGCTTCATCTTCCTGGGCTACCTCGTCGTCACCTTCTACTTCGCCCCGACCTTCGCGGTGGTGCAGAACCTGGTCGAGCCGCGCATGCGGGCCACGGCCTCCTCGCTCCTGTTCCTGGCCATCAACATGATGGGCCAGGCGCTGGGGCCGGTGGTCATCGGCCTGATCAGCGACGTCATCGCCCGCGGCGACTTCACCCTCGGGAACTACCGGGCGCTCTGCCCGCCGCATCCGCACGCGCCCGCCCAGATCGTCGCCGCCTGCGCCCACGCCTCGTCGTACGGGCTGCAGCATTCGATCCTGATCATGTGCGGCTGCTACCTGCTGGGGGCGGCGTTCTATCTCTTGGCCTCGCGCACCCTGAAGCGGGACCTGCAGCTCAAGGACGCCTAGTCTCCGGACCCTAGGCCGCGCGGCGGAGGCGGCTCGGCCCGACCACCGTCACCGCCTCGTCCAGCAGGGCCGGTCGGGCATGGAACCGGCCCCCTTTCAGCCAGATGCGCAGCGCCTCCCAATGGATGCCCGCCAGCACCTTCAGCATCAGGAGCGGCGCGCCCAGGAAGGCCTTGAGGATCGCCGCGTCGGAGAGCTCGGCGCGCCGGGCGCAGAAGGCGGCGTGCAGCATCGGGCCGGCGCCGTCGGAGCTGTCGACGGCGACGAACAGCGCGTCCGTGGGCGGGCGGACGGCGAAGGCGTAGGTCATCGCCATGTCCTGCAGCGGCGAGACGTAGAAGGCCTTGTCGCAGGCCTGGCGCACGAGGCCGTCCGCGCCGTCCTCGACCGGGATCAGATAGCTGTGGCGCTGGCCGAAGGTGTTGTTGACCTCATAGAGGATGGCTTGCAGCGCGCCCGACCGATGGTGGCAGAAATAGAGGCTGAGCGGGTTGAACGCCTGGCCCAGCACCCGGGGCATGCAGAGCAGCCGGATCGGCCCGCCCTCCAGGTCGATCCCGGCCCGGGCCAGCTGACCCTCCACATAGGCGCGCAGGGGCCGCCCGTCGCCTGGGCCGTGGTCGCGGTCGTGGAAGCCCACGAGCGCCGGGCGGTTGTGGCCGAACAGCCGGAGCCCGGCGTCCAGGGCGTCCAGCTCGTCCAGGTCGAGCAGCATCTGGAAGATGCGATAGCGCAGCCGATGGCGCCGCGGCCGCAGCCGCTGGTGGATCACCAGACCCTGATAGAGCCCCGAAGCCCACCCGCTCACGCCGCGGGCTCCAGGCTGGGCGGGGCCGCGCGGGCGGGCCCGAGATGGATGCGGCCGGATTCGCCCTCGACCCGCCAGGGCCGGCGCACGCCGCCCAGGGCCTCGGCGACGGCCAGGCCCGCCTGCAGCCCGTCCTCGTGGAATCCCGCGCCGAAGTAGGCGCCGCAAAACCAGACCCCGCCCCGACCCTGCAGCTCCCAGAGCCGCCGCTGGGCCTTCACCGCCTCGGCGTCGAACAGCGGATGCTCGTAGATCTCGCTGCGCAGGATCGAGCCGGGCGCCGGGGTGCGCACGGGGTTGAGGGTGACAAACAGCTGGCGCGGATCGTCCAGGCCCTGGAGCCGGTTCATCCAGTAGGTGACGCAGAGTTCGCGCTCGGACCCATTGTCTGTGCGCCGGCCGAGGTAGTTCCAGCCCGACCAGACCCCGCGCCGGCGCGGCATCAGCCGGGCGTCGGTGTGCAGGACCGCGTGATTGCGGGTGTAGCGGAAGGCCCCGAGCAGGCTCCGTTCGTCGGGCGTGGGCTCGGCCAGCATCCTCAGCGCCTGGTCCGCATGGGCGGCGATGACCACCTGGTCGTAGCGGGCCTCGCCCCCCTCGGCGTCCCGCACCAACACTCCGCCGGCCGTCCGCCGCACCTGGACCACCGGCGCGCCCCGGCGCACCCGGTCGGCGAAGCGCTGGGTCAGACGCTCGACGTAGGCGCGGCTGCCGCCCTCGACGGTCCGCCAGACCGGCCGGCCGAACACCTTGAGCAGGCCGTGGTTCTCGCAGAAGCGGATGAAGGCCTCGGCCGGGAACTCGCGGATGGCCGCGCAGGAGGCCGACCAGATCGCCGCCGCCTGGGGCAGCAGGTGGTCCTCCTGGAAGGCCCGGCCATAGCCGTGGGCGCCGAGGTAGTCGCCGAGCGAGGTCGGCTCGCCGCCCAGGGCGCAGGCATGGGTCGGCGCATGGCCGTAGAAGCGCAGGATGTCGCGCAGCATCGACCAAAACCGGCGCGAGACCAGGTTGCTGGGCTGGGCGAACAGGCTGACCAGGGTGTTGGCGCCGTATTCCAGCGCGCCGTCGTCGAGCGAGACCGAGAAGCTCATCTCCGTGGGGCGGGTCTTGACCCCCAGATGTCGGAACAGCTGCACCAGGTTGGGATAGTTGAGCTCGTTGTAGACGATGAAGCCCATGTCGACCGGGGTCGGGCCGGCCTGCACGGTGTGGCTGTGGCCGCCCAGGCGGTCCTCGGCCTCGTAGACCGTGACCCGGCGCCGCTCGCTCAGCAGCCACGCGGCGGACATGCCCGCGATGCCCTGGCCGATCACCGCGATCTCCGACGGCCTGTCCATCCGATGCTCCATCCCTTCGCCCCCGCCTGCCGCGCCGCCCTGGCCAGGCGTCCGGCGCTGACCTAGGCTTCTACGGAGCGGCGGACGGGGCGGATCACCGGCCCCCGCCTGGGCGGCCAGCGATCCGGCCGAGTGATCCGTCCGGGCCGCGGCTGCGTAACAGGGGCATGAGCGCGGTCCATGTCTGGAGCCAGACCCCGAGCCCGAGGCCCTTGCGCCGCAGCTCCCCCGCGCGGTGGGAGGCGGGCGGCGTGAGACGGCCCGCGAGTGCGCCCGGGCAGGACTTCGGCGCCCTGATCGCCCGCATCGCCGCCGACGCCGATCGCGCGGCCTTCGCCGAACTGTTCCAGCACTTCGCCCCGCGGGTGAAGAGCTACGGCCTGAGGCTCGGCGCGGCCGACGCCGCCGCCGAGGAGCTGGCCCAGGACACCCTGCTGGCCGTCTGGCGCAAGGCCGGACAGTTCGATCCGGCCCGCGCCTCGGCCTCGACCTGGATCTTCACCATCGCCCGCAACCTCAGGATCGACGCCCTGCGCCGCGAGCGCCGGCCGCCGCCGCCCGACGACGAAGCCGACCCCTCGCCCCTGGCCGACGCGCTGATCTTGGGCTCGCAGCAGGAGGGCCGCGTCCGCCAGGCCCTGGGCAGCCTGCCGCCCGAGCAGCTGGAAGTGATCCGCCTCTCGTTCTTTTCCGAGGCGCCCCATTCGGCCATCGCCGAGTCCCTTGGCCTGCCGCTGGGCACGGTGAAGTCGCGCCTGCGCCTGGCCATGACGCGGCTGCGCGCCTTGCTGGAGGACCTCAGATGAGCCTCGCGCACCATCCCTCCGAGGAGCTGCTGCTGGACTTCGCCGCCGGCCGGCTGGAGCACGGCCCGGCCCTGGTGCTGAAGGCGCACCTCGGCGCCTGCCCCGATTGCCGAGGCGAGACGGCCCGGCTGGAGGCGGTGGGGGGGGTCCTGATGGCCGCCCTCCCCGCCGCGCCGAGGGCGGACGACGCCCTGGCGCGGGCGCTGGCCCGCATCGAGGCCCCGGAACGGCCGGATTTGCGCGCGCCCATCGAGGTCGGCCTGCCCGAGCTGCTGGCGGGCGAGCGTCTCGGCCCGCGCCGCTGGCTGGCGCCGGGCCTGTGGCTGCGGCGGCTGGAGCCTGAGGGCCGCTCGCGGTTCAACACCTATCTGCTGCACACCTCGCCGGGCCGGCGGTTGCCCCGTCACGGGCACCAGGGCGCCGAATATGTCTGCGTGCTGGAAGGCGCCTTCTCGGACGCCACTGGCCGCTATGGCGCGGGCGACTTCGCCTGCGGCGACGAGGAGCTGGTGCACGAGCCGCTGGCCGAGGCTGGCGAGGCTTGCCTGTGCCTGATCTCCACCCAGGGCCGGCTGCGGATGCACAGCCTGATCGGCCGGGTGCTGCAGCCCGTGGCCGGCGTCTAGGAGCCCGTCGCATGACCCGATGGATCGCCGGATACCTCGCCGCCATGGTCGTCTTCGTCGCCGGGGACCTGGCCTGGCTGAGCCTGACCGGACCCCGACTCTACCGGCCGGCGATCGGGCCCCTGCTGGCCGACAAGCCGGATCTTCGGCCCGCGATCGTCTTCTACCTGCTCTACGGCGTCGGCGTCTGCGCCTTCGCCATCGCGCCGGGCCTGAGGGTGGGACGGCCGCTGGCGGCGCTGGGCTGGGGCGCCCTGCTGGGCCTCGTGGCCTACGGCGTCTACGACCTGACCAACCAGGCGACCCTGAAGCTCTGGTCCACCCGGCTCAGCCTCCTCGACATGGCCTGGGGCGCGGCGATCACCGGCGTGGCCGCCCTGGCGGGCTGCATCGCCGCCGGAGCGCTCGATAAACCATGAGACTTGGCCCAAGCTTACGAGTGACTTACAGCTAGGGCATGGCCGTCTTGGAGCCCATCGCCGGATCGCCTTTGGACACTCCGCGCGGGGTGCGCATGGTGCTGGATCTGGCGGCGCGCAACTGGCTGTTCGGGGGTCTTGACGTGGCCTTGCCCTCGGGCCAGCGCGTCCGTATCGGCGGCTCCGAGCCGGGGCCCGAGGCGCGGCTCGAGGTCAAGGACTACCGCGGCCTGAAGCGGGTGCTGTCCGGCGCCGGCGTCGGCTTCGCCGAGGGCTACATGGCCGGCGAATGGGACACGCCCGACCTGCACGCGCTTCTGGAAGCCCTGTCGCTGAACTTCGACCGGCTTACCGACGCCATCAAGGGCAACCCGTTGCTGACGCTGGCGCATGCCGTCGGCCACGCCCTGAACGCCAACACCAAGGCCGGCTCCAGGCGCAACATCGAGGCCCACTACGACCTGGGCAACGCCTTCTACGAGAAGTGGCTGGACCCGACCCTCAGCTATTCCTCGGCCCTTTACGAGCGCGCGGGCCAGCCGCTGGAGGAGGCCCAGACCAACAAGTACGCCGCCTTGGCGCGCCGGCTGGAGCTCGGGCCGGACCACCACGTGCTGGAGATCGGCTGCGGCTGGGGCGGCTTCGCCGAGTTCGCCGCCAAGGACGTCGGCGCCCGGGTGACCGGCGTCACCATCTCGCCCTCGCAGTTCGAGTTCGCCCGCCGGCGGATGTTCGAGAAGGGCCTGGCCGAGAAGGCCGACATCCGGCTGGTGGACTACCGCGACGTGACCGGCGCCTTCGACCGGGTGGCCTCGATCGAGATGTTCGAGGCGGTGGGCGAGCGCTACTGGCCGGCCTATTTCGACAAGATCCGCGAGGTGCTGAAGGGCGGCGGCCGCGCCGGCCTGCAGATCATCACCATCCGCGACGACCTGTTCGCCGGCTACCGCGCCCACGTGGATTTCATCCAGCGCTACGTCTTCCCCGGCGGCATGCTGCCGTCCGAGGCCCGGCTGCGGCAGGAGGCCGACCGGGCGGGGCTGGACTGGAGGAGCCTGGACCGCTTCGGCCCCGACTACGCCCGCACCCTGCAGGAATGGGCCGAGCGCTTCCAGAAGGCCTGGCGCGACATCACCCCGCTCGGCTTCGACGAGCGCTTCCGCAGGCTCTGGCACTATTACCTGAGCTACTGCCGCGCCGGCTTCGTCACCGGCCGGACGGACGTGGTGCAGCTGACCCTGGGGGCGCCGTAGGCCCTGCGTCCTTCGAGACGCGGCCTCGCGGCCGCTCCTCAGGATGACGCCGTCTGTGCGGGCATTGAGCTCGTCATGGTGAGGAGCCGGCGCAGCCGGCGTCTCGGACCACGCACGATACCCACCGTAGACACCCTCAGTCAGGGCGCCTTACGGTGCCGTCAGCGAAGCTCGCAGCAGCTTGGCGGGAGGGCTCATGCGTGGACTGTGGCGTGCTCTGGCCTTGGCCGGAGCTCTGGCGGCGCTGGCCGCCTGCGGGGAACCCAAGCAGCACAACCAGGGCGGCGGACCGGCCTTCTCTCTCGGCCAGAGCCAGACCCAGCCGGCGGTCCAGCGCGGTGCCGCCGACGTCGACGGCGCGCGCCTCCTGGCGGCCGATAGCGAGCCCGGAAACTGGATGACCTACGGGCGAACCTACAACGAACAGCGCTTCAGCCCGCTCGCCCAGATCAACGACCAGAACGCCGGCCAGCTGGGCCTGACCTGGTCCTACGACCTCGACACCGCCCGCGGCCAGGAGGCCACGCCCATCGTGGTGGACGGGGTGATGTACGTCTCCACCGCCTGGTCGAAGGTCAAGGCGCTGGACGCGCGCACCGGCGCCCTGCTCTGGGCCTACGATCCCAAGGTCGACGGCTCCTGGGGGCCCAAGGCCTGCTGCGACGTGGTCAACCGCGGCGTCGCGGTGTGGAAGGGCAAGGTCTACGTCGGCACGCTGGACGGGCGGCTGGTGGCGCTGGACGCCAGGACCGGCAACGTCGCCTGGCAGGTGCAGACCACCGATCCCTCAAAGCCGCAGACCATCACCGGCGCGCCGCGCGTGGTGAAGGGGAAGGTGCTGATCGGCAACTCGGGCGCCGAGTTCAACGTCCGCGGCTATGTCTCGGCCTATGACGCCGACACCGGCAAGCTGGTCTGGCGCTTCTACACCGTGCCCGGAAACCCGGCGAAGCCCGACCATGCGGCCTCGGACCAGGCGCTGAGGAAGCTGGCGCTCAAGACCTGGAGCGGCAGGTGGTGGACCTGGGGCGGCGGCGGCACGGTGTGGGATTCCATCGTCTACGATCCCGAGCAGGACCTCTTGATCTTCGGCACCGACAACGGCGATCCCTGGAACAAGCACATCCGCAGCCCACGGCGCACCGACGACCTGTTCGTCACTTCGATCGTGGCGGTGAAGCCCGACACCGGCCAGTACGTCTGGCACTACCAGTTGAACCCGGGCGACGAGTGGGACTACTCGGCCACCCAGCAGATGATCCTGGCCGACCTGACCATCGACGGCCAGCCGCGCAAGGTGCTGATGCAGGCGCCCAAGAACGGCTTCTTCTATGTGCTCGACCGCACCAACGGGAAGCTGATCTCGGCCCAGCCCTTCGCGCCCGAGACCTGGGCCAAGGGCATCGACCCGAAGACCGGCCGGCCCATCGAGAACCCGGCGGCCCGCTATTCGGAGACCGGCAAGACCTGGCAGGGCTCGCCCAGCCCCCACGGCGCCCACAGCTGGATGCCGATGTCCTTCGATCCCAAGACCGGCCTGGTCTACATCCCGGTGCAGGAGGTGGGCTTCACCTACAAGGCCGATCCTGCCTTCAAGCACAGCCCCATGGGCACCAACATGGGGCTGGACTTCGTCACCACCTCCATGCCGCAGGACCCCAAGGTGAAGGCCCAGGTGATGGATAGCCTGCAGGGCCACATCTCGGCCTGGGACCCCGTCCATCAGAAGGAAGTCTGGCGCGCCGGCCTCAAGGGCCCCTGGAACGGCGGCATCGTTTCCACCGCGGGGAACCTGATCTTCGAAGGCAACGCCACCGGCGAATTCGCCGCCTACCGCGCCGACAACGGGACCAAGGTCTGGTCGTTCGACGCCCAGAGCCCGGTGATGGCCGGGCCGGTGACCTACACCGTCGGCGCCGACCAGTATGTCGCGGTGCTGTCCGGCTGGGGCGGCACCTACGCGCTGGTGCCCGGGATCCTTTCGCTGAAGTCCGGCAACACCAGGAACATCAGCCGCATCCTGGTGTTCAAGCTGGGCGGGACGGCCAAGCTGCCGCCGCTGCCCACCAGCGCGCCCAGAGTGCTGAATCCGCCGCCGGACGAGGCCACGGCCCTGCAGATCAGCCACGGCTTCAAGCTGTTCATCAAATACTGCTCGGCCTGCCACGGCGACGCGGCGGTGTCGGGCGGCATCACCCCCGACCTGCGCTACTCGCAGCTGCTGGCGTCGGACAGCTATTACGACGTGGTGCTGGGCGGCATCCTGAAGGACCAGGGCATGGTCTCATGGGCGCCGGTGATCAACCACGACGACGCCTCCGACATCCGCAGCTATCTGATCCACCGGGCCCACCAGACCCAGGACCAGAAGGCCGCGCACGAGCCGTGGGCGGGGTGAGGAGCGCCTGAACATTCTTCCTGACCCGCCCATCCCAGCGGGACGAGCGGGGTCAGGGGCCTAAGGAACCTTCGGCTTGCCGCCCGCCATCTCGACCAGGCCCATGGGATTGCCGGCCGGGTCGGTGAACAGGCCCAGCACCACCACGCCCTTCACCTCGAAGCGCGGGGTGACGATCTTGCCGCCGTTGGCGACGATCTTGGCCAGGGTGGCGGCGACGTCGTCTACCCCGACGTAGATCATATGCCCCGCCGGATCGGCCCGGAGCGTCCCGGGCAGGGGGGTGATGGCCGGCGCCGTGAAGCCGCCGCTGGCGTCGACGTCCCAGTCGAACACCGTCCGGTAGAAGGCCGCCTGCCTGGCCATGTCCGGCCCGGCGATGTCGAAGAACACGATCGGAGCCGGCATGTGACCTCCCGTGGCGGCTGCGGCCGGATGCGCCAGGGCGAGCCCGATGGCCGCCCACGCGGCAAGACCCGACTTCCCCATGCGTCCCTCCCGCCGATGTGACGCGAAAGCTAGGATCACCGGAGCCGGCCGTCTTGATCTTTCTTGCGGCTCATCGGCGGCGGACCGGGAACCAGACCTCGAAACGCTCGGCGTCGTCCTCGAAGAACACCTGCACCGGCGGGTCCTCGCGGAAGGCGTAGGGCGAACGGCGGATGGCGTCCGCCAGCTGGCGATAGGCCTGTCCTACCGTGGAGCCCAGACCGACGTGGCCGATCTTGCCGTAGAGCCCGCCGGCCAGCTCCAGGCAGCGCACCCGCTTGTCGCCCTGCACGGGCCGGGCGACAGGAATGCAGAGATCGGCGCCCTGCAGCTCGGGCGGGGTCAGGGTCGGATCGTCAGGGAACAGGCCCCAGCGCTCGGGGCCCAAGGCCATGCCGTGCGCGGCCGCCCACGCCGCGATCTCGCGCCAGACCGGGCTCCGCCTGGCGGCATCCAGGCCAGCGTAGGCGCCCAGGATGCGGACCGCCAGCATCGGGGTCGGCGGCCGGGGCTCGAACCAGGCCTCGGTGAAACGGCAGCCGTCGCCCTGGAAATGCCGGTTGCGCTCTAGCCGCTCGGCCTGAGCCGCCCTGGCCGCGGCGCGATAGGCCCGGGGCGAGCGGCCTTCCCATCGGCGGAAGGCGCGGGTGAAGGCCTCGTGGCTGTCGAAGCCCACCGACAGGGCGATGTCGACGATGCGGTCGTCGGTGACCGCCAGCTTGTAGGCCGCCCGCTCGAGCCTCAGCCGCTCCACGTGCCGGCGCGGGGTCTCGCCGACCAGGCTGGAGAACCGACGGTGGAACTGGAAGGGCGAGGCGCCATGGGCCTTGGCCAGGGCGGCCAGGGATAGGTCGCCGCCCAGGTTGTCCTTCACCTCGGCCAGCAGCGGGGCGATCCGGTCGAGACCCAAGGGTTCTGTGCGGCGCGCGGTCATGGCCGAAAGCTAGCGCCGCGGCCTCTTCCCATCCACCCATCCAAGGTGTTTGGTGCGGCCAAACCGGCCTGCGGAGGAAACAGCGCCATGAACGAGATGACCAAGATCTCCCACCTGGGCGAGGCGGCCCAGGCCTTCCTGTCGCGGGCGGGCAAGCTGCTGATCGACGGCCAGTGGGTGGCCTCCGCCTCGGGCAAGACCTTCGACGCCATCGATCCGGCCACCGAGAGCGTGATCTGCCAGCTGGCCGCCGGCGAGAAGGAAGACGTCGACCGCGCCGTGAAGGCCGCGCGCCGGGCCTTCGACGACTCCGCCTGGAGCCGCATGCGCCCGGTCGAGCGCGAGCGGCTGATGCTGAAGCTGGCCGACCTGATCGAGCACAACGCCGAGGAACTGGCCCAGCTGGAGTCGCTGGACAACGGCAAGCTGGTGTTCTTCGCCCGCATCGTCGACGTCCAGGGCACAGTCGACTTCTTCCGCTACATGGCCGGCTGGGCCACCAAGATCGAGGGCAAGACGCTGGACGTCTCCCTCGGCATGCCCGGCGAGGAATACCAGGCCTACACCCTGCGCCAGCCGGTGGGGGTGGTGGGCCAGATCGTGCCCTGGAACTTCCCCCTGGCGATGGCGACCTGGAAGCTGGCGCCGGCCCTGGCGGTGGGCTGCACCTGCGTGCTGAAGCCCGCCGAGCAGACCTCGCTGACCGCCCTGCGCCTGGGCGAGCTGATCCTCGAGGCCGGCTTCCCGCCGGGCGTGGTCAACATCGTGACCGGCTTCGGCGAGACCGCCGGCGCCGCCCTGACCGAGCATCCGGACGTCGACAAGATCGCCTTCACCGGCTCGACGGAGGTGGGCAAGCTGATCGGCAAGACGGCGATGAACTCGCTGAAGCGGGTGTCGCTGGAGCTGGGCGGCAAGTCGCCGGTGATCGTGGCGGCGGACGCCGACGTCGAGACGGCGGTGGCGGGCGCGGCCAACGCCATCTTCTTCAACTCCGGCCAAGTCTGCACCGCCGGCTCCAGGCTCTATGTGGAGCACAAGCTGTTCGACAAGGTGGTCGAGGGCGTGGCCAACGTCGCCAAGTCGATCAAGCTCGGGGCCGGCCACGATCCAAGTTCCCAGATGGGCCCGGTGGTCTCGCAGGAGCAGATGGACCGGGTGCTGGGCTACATCGAGAAGGGCCGGGCGGAGGGCGGCGAGGCCGTCGCCGGCGGCGCGCGCCACGGCAACCAGGGCTATTTCGTGCAGCCGACCGTGTTCACCGGCCTCGGGTCGGATTCCACCCTGATCCGCGAGGAGATCTTCGGGCCGGTGGTGGTCGCCACCCCCTACAAGTCGGTCGACGAGATCGCGGCGGAGGCCAACAACACCACCTACGGCCTGGCCGCCAGCGTCTGGACCAACAACCTCTCGCTGGCCCATCGCCTGACCCGCCGCATCAAGGCTGGCACGGTCTGGGTGAACACCCACAACGTCGTCGACCCGAACCTGCCGTTCGGCGGCATGAAGCAGTCGGGCATCGGCCGCGAGAACGGCGCCGCCGCCATCGAGCTCTACACCGAGCTGAAGACCGTGGTGATGAAGGTCGGCTGAGAATCTCTTCTCCCATCGGGGGAACAAGGGGCCCGCGCTGCAGGCGCGGGAAGATGAGGGGGAGAAGGCGGAGGGGCGCAACCCCTCACCTTCCCATCGCTGGCGCGATGGGCCCCTTCCACTCCCTCAGGGAGAGGAGAAGTTGGAGAACGCCATGGACGACGCCGCTTCGACCCAGCGCTTGGGCGCATCCGCCACCCGCCAAGTCACCGTGCGCGAGGCGGTGCTGCATCTGATGCGCGGCTTCGGCTGCACTACCCTGTTCGGCAACCCCGGCTCAACCGAGCTGCCGCTGTTCCGCGACTGGCCCAAGGACTTCCGCTACGTCCTGGGCCTGCAGGAGTCGGTGGTGGTGGGCATGGCCGACGGCTACGCCCAGGCCTCGAAAAACGCCGCCTTCGTCAACCTGCACTCGGCCGCCGGCACCGGCCACGCCCTGGGCAACCTGTTCACCGCCTGGAAGAACAACGCCCCGGTGGTGGTGATCGCCGGCCAGCAGGCCCGCTCCATGCTGCCCATGGACCCGTTCCTGGGCGCCCGCGACGCGGCCGAATTCCCCCGCCCCTATGTGAAGTACTCCATCGAGCCGGCCCGGGCCGAGGATGTGCCGGCGGCCGTCGCCAGGGCCTATTACACCGCCATGACCGAGCCGATGGGCCCCGTGTTCGTCTCGGTGCCGGTCGACGACTGGGACAAGGCCTGCGAGCTGATCGAGCCCCGCCAGGTGATCACCCGCCGCGGCCCCGACCCCGCCGCCCTGGCCGACCTCGGCGAGGCCATGGAAGCGGCCAAGAGCCCGGTGATCGTGGTCGGCTCGGACGTGGACCGTTCGGGCGCCTTCGGCGGGGTGGTGGCGCTGGCCGAGCGGTTCCAGGCCCCGGTCTGGGTGGCGCCGCGCACCTACCGCTGCGGCTTTCCCGAGAGCCATCCGCTGTTCGCCGGATTCCTCGCCCCGATGAAGCCGGCCGTCTCGGCCAAGCTGAAGGGGCACGACCTGATCCTGGTGCTGGGCGCGCCGGCCTTCACCTATCACAACGAGGCGCCGGGCCCGTTCATCCCCGAGGGCTCAAGGCTATTCCAGGTGGTCTCCGACCCGGACCAAGCCGCCTACACGCCCGAGGGCGTCTCGATCGTCGCCAACGTCGGCGCCGCGGTGGCCGAGCTGCTGGCCCGGCCCGCCCCGCCGGCCCGGCCTTCGGCCCAGGGTCGCGCCGCTCCGCCCGAGATCGCCGCCGCGACCCCGATCCCGCCGCGCTACCTGATGCAGCAGCTGCGCAGGCTCCGGCCCAGGGACTCGATCATCGTCGAGGAGGCGCCGACCACCCGCGAGCCGATGAACGACCAGTTGCCGATCGAGCAGGCCAACGGCTTCCTGACCACCGGTTCGGGCGGACTGGGCTATGGCCTGCCGGCGTCGGTCGGCGTGGCCCTGGCCGAACCGGACAAGCGGGTCATCGCCATCATCGGCGACGGCTCGGCCATGTACGGCGTCCAGGCCCTGTGGACCGCGGCGCAGTCCAGGCTGCCGATGACCATCCTGATCGTGAACAACTCAGGCTACCTGGCGCTGAAGCACATGGGGACCCTGTTCCAGATGCAGGACCTGGTGGGCGTGGACCTGCCCGGCATCGACTTCGTCAGCCTGGCCCGCGCGCTGGGCTGCGAGGCGGCGCGGGTGGAGAAGGCCGAGAACCTCGACGGGGTGCTGATGCAGGCCCTGAATTCCAAGGGACCGTTCCTGGTGGACGTGATCGTCGAGGCCAGCTTCTGAGTCCTAGCGGCGACCGTCAGTGAGCGGACGATCCGACGACAGCTGGCGGCGGCGGCTGCAGGCCCAGCCCACGGCCCGCACCTGCGATGGGTGCCAGCTCTGCTGCACCGTCATGGCGATCCGGGAGCTGGACAAGCCGGCCTGGACCGCTTGCGCGCACCTGGCGAGCGAGGGCGGCTGTGCGGTCTGGGGCGACCACCCCCCGTCGTGCAAGAGCTTCACCTGCCTCTGGCGCCGGTCCGACAGCCTGCTGCCCGCGGAGATGTTCCCGGCGGGGTGCGGTTTCATGCTGGCGGTCGATCAGCTCGAGACCTGGCCGACGGTGGTGAAGGTCTGCGCCGAGATCGGACGGCCTCATGCGTGGGACCAACCCGCCTGGCGGGAAATCTTCCGGCGTCTGGCCGCGGCCTGGAACTGCGCCGTGGTGGTGATCGAGCAGGGCATGCGAGGCAGGATCGCCTTCGCGCCCTCGGGCCGCATCTACGACCGCGCGACCGATCCGGCCGTCTTCCCCGCCGAAGGTCGCGAACTGGCCATACCCGCCGCCGACTACGGCTCCGACCGCCGTCCGCCCGCCCAACGGATCGCGGACGCCGCCTTCAGGTGGGATGCGCCTTAGACCGCGACCGGCCGCTGGCGGAGGCCGGCGTCGAAAACGCTTCCGCTGGGGCCAGGGCCGAACGATTTGTCAGCCACGCCGCGATAGGCTGAGCCCTCGAAGGAGGTGCGGGTGGCTGGGCGAGCCTCGAACATCGCGTTTTGGGCGGCGCTGGCCGCGGCCGGCGGCGCGCGCGCCGACGCCATCGTCACGTACCACATCGAGCCCATCACGCACGGCGGTCCGGCGGTGGAGACGCTGCGGCTGCACGGGCGGGAGATCCGGATCGATCAGCGCACCCCGGGCGGGAGCGCCGGCAAGCCCGAGGTTCATCGGCTCTATTCGCGCCTGGGGAGCCCGGTGAGCCTGGAGACCTACGCCGAAGAGGGCGCACCGATCCGAGACATCATGATCGTCGACGAGCCCGGCTCGGCGATCCCGCCGGTTGGCCGGCGGACCTTCACCGGCGAGTCCCAGACCCGTCTCGGGGAAAGATGCCGGGTCTGGAGGCTGGCGCCCCGGCCGGGGTCGACCCTGACCTACGAACGCAGCGGCTGCGCCACGGACGACGGGATCGAGCTCTGGCGGCGGGACGGGGTCGACCTGCGCGCCGCGACGCGGATCGTCCGGGCGCCGGTCGCGGAGACCGAGGTGCGGCCTCCGCTGCACGCCATCCAGCTGGCCTCCTGGGCTCGCTCCGGGTCCCTGGCAGGGGATCACCATGGGGATGTCGAGGTCGTGCTCCGGGCCGGCGGAGGCGCTACGCCGCGCGTCACGGTCCGCCGCAGCGGCGCCTGGACCTCGATTGACCGCGACGAACCCGGAGGGGGCCGTTGGCTGGCCGTCACCGATCGCCGAGCAGGCCTGGCGCTCAGATACGTCCGCTATGGCGGGGGCCGGCGCGAGCTGTCGATCGACCGCCGCGATCCGGACCTCGACGAGCCGTACGAAGGCCCGATCCCCGACCGTCCGGCGGAGGTCGTGCTTGGGGTATCATGCCGCTGGTTCGGTCCCACCATCCCCATCTCGGACGGCGGCCAGCGCGACTGCCGCACCGAGGACGGCGTGCCGCTCAAGATCGAATCCATCTTCCACGGCCGGGTCAGCACCGTCGTCGCCGAAACCCTGACCCGCCAGCCTCAGCCCCTGTCGGCGGTCCTGCCGGGGCCCGAGATCGCCTCTCCCGCGGCCTGGGGGTTCTGAACGGGCCTCAGACCTGGATCACCACCTTGCCCATGAAGTCGCCCGAGGCCTGGTGGTGGAAGGCGTCCTTGGCCTGGGCGAAGGGGAAGACCTGGTCGATCACAGGCTTGATGCCGTTGGCGTCGATGGCCGCGTTCAGCTGCTCGAACAGGGTGCGGTCGCCGACGAAGATGCCGTGCAGGCTGCCGCCCTTCATCATCAGGGTGTGGGGGTTGGAGCTGCCCTTGGTCAGCACGCCGATCAGCCCGACCTTGCCGCCCCGCGCCAGGGAGTTCATCGAGCGCTGCAAGGTGCCCTGGCCGCCGACCTCGACCACGCAGTCGACCCCGCGCCCGCCGGTGACCCGCATCACCTCGTCGTCCCACTTCTCGTGGGTCGTGTAGTTGATCACGTCGGAGGCCCCGAGCGCCTGCAGCCGCTGGGCCTTGGAATCGCGCGAGGTGGTGGCCACCACCCGGCAGCCCGCGGCCTTGGCCAGCTGCAGCGCCCAGACCGAGACCCCGCCCGAACCCAGCACCAGGACCGTGTCGCCCGGACGGATCGGCCTGCCCACCCCGAACAGGCAATTCCAGGCGGTGACGCCGGCGCAGGGCAGGCAGGCGCCCTCCTCGAAGGAATAGCCGCGCGGCAGCTTGATGGCCCCCACCTCGTGCATCAGCACCAGCTGGGCCAGCATGCCGTCCAGCGGCAGGCCCATGGGCAAGGGCGGGCCGCCCGCCGGGCCGGCCGGATCGGGCTGGGAGAAGGTCCCGGCCACCTTGTCGCCGACCTTCAGCGTCCGCACGCCCTCGCCCACCGCGATGACCTCGCCCGCGCCGTCCGAGCAGGGGACGGTGTCGCGGTCGGCCTGCTGGAAGTAGTTGCCGGTGACCGCGGCCTGATCGCGATAGTTCAGGGAGACGGCGCGCACCCGCACCACCACCTGTCCGGGACCGGGCTGGGGATCGGGCCGCTCGACGAGCTTGAGATCGTCGATCGACTTGCACCCAAGCGGCATCACATAGGCTTGCATCACGCGTCTTCCACCCCCGTCCGGCGGGGCTGTTTAGCATTCGCGGCTCGCGCGCGAATAGCGTTGCCGATGCAACTGGTTGGCGCCAAGAACCGACCCGACCGCCCGCGGCAAGCGATCGGAAGGACTGACCCCATGGATCACGTCAGGCTCGGCAAGACCGGGCTCAAGGTCTCGCGTCTGTGCCTCGGCACCATGACCTTCGGCCTGCAGTGCGACGAGCCCACCTCGGTCGGCATCCTGGACCGGGCGGCCGAGGGCGGGATCACCTTCTTCGACACCGCCGACGCCTATCCGCTGGGCGGCGACCAGGAGCTGCGCGGCGACACCGAGGCGATCATCGGCCGCTGGCTGAAGGGCAAGCGTGACGACTTCATCATCGCCACCAAGTGCTTCGTGCCGATGGGCTCGCGGCCGTTCCAGGGCGGCGCCAGCCGCCGCCACGTGCTGAACGCCGCCGAAGCGTCGCTGAAGCGGCTGGGGACCGACTACATCGACCTCTACCAGCTGCACGGCTACGACCCGGCCACGCCGGTGGACGAGACGCTGGAGGCGATGGACCAGCTCGTCCGCTCGGGCAAGGTGCGCTACATCGGCTGCTCCAACT
>JANWHQ010000022.1 GCA_025450315.1 Caulobacteraceae bacterium | reverse complement strand
CCGCCCAGCGGGTGCTGGAGCTGGCCCGGGCCTATCGCCGCCAGAACGCCATCCGCCACGCGCTGGAGCGCGCGCGCAGCTCCGGCCTGATGGATCCCTCCACCGGCCTGTTCACCCGCGACCTGTTCGCCGCCCATCTGGCGCGGCTGGCCCTGGCGGCCCGCGCTCGCCGCCGCCCGCTGTCGGTCTGCGTGCTGAAGGTCGCCGACAAACCCGCGCTGATCCCGTTGCGCCGCGAAGGCTGGGTCGACCGCGCCGTCCCTCAGATCGGCTCGATGATCGGCCGGTTGGTGCGCGCCGAGGACACCGCCGCCCGGCTGGGCCCGGAGGTGTTCGGCCTAGCCCTGCCCGCCACCCGCGCCTCCCAGGCTCTGGCCGCGGGCGAACGGATCGCCGCGGTGATCGCCTGCACCGCCTTCGAGGCGGGCGACAAACCGGCCTTCGTCGTGGAGTTCGACATCGGGGTCGCCGAGGTCGAGGGCGAAAACGCCGCGCGGGCTCTGGAAACCGCCGCCGCCAAGGCGCTACAACAGAAGGCGGGATGACCGACGCCGCCGCCAGCCAAGCGCCGATGGATATCGACTACGTCGCCGACGTGGTCTGCCCCTGGTGCTACATCGGCTGGAGCCGGCTGCTGCAGACCCTGGCCCTGAGGCCGGGCGTCGAGGCCAACATCCGCTGGCGGCCCTACCAGCTGAACCCCGAGCTGCCCGAGGAAGGCGTCGACCGTAAGGCGCTGATGGCCTCTAAGTTCGGCTCCGACCCCGAGCGCATGCGCCAGATGTCCGAGCACCTCGAGCAGCAGGCCGCCGCTGCGGGGCTGCAGATTCGGCCGGGCGAGGTCGAGAAGAGCCCCAACACCAACGCCGCCCATCGGCTGATCGTCTGGGCCGGCGCCGAAGGCAAGGCCGCCGAGGTCGCCGAGGCGGTGATGCACGCCTATTGGACCGAGCTGAAGGACATCGGCGATCCGGAGGTGCTGATCGAGATCGGCGCCGCCCACGGCATGGACCGCGATGCCCTGGCCCGGCGGTTCGCCGACGGTTCGGGCAAGGCGTTCGTCACCCGTGCCTGCGAGACGGCCATGCAGTCGGGCATCCAGGGCGTGCCGTTCATGATCTTCGCCGACAAGGTCGCCGTGTCGGGCGCCCATCCGCCCGACCAGCTGGTCAGGGCGATCGACAAAGCCCTGGAACCCGCCGGCGGCTGAGCCGGCCAGAGGAGCCGAGATGCCCCAAGGTCAGCTCCATTCGGTCATCCCCTACGCCCTCCCCATCATCATCCTGGTGCTGGTCATGGCCTGGCGCCTGCGCCGGATGAGCCAGAGCCGGCCGCTGAGGCTGGAGCTCCTGTGGGTGACTCCCGCGATCTTCATCGCCCTGGGCGCGGTGACCATTCTGGAGCAGACGCCCCAGGAAGCCATCGCCTGGGTCTATCTCGGCGTGGCCCTGGTCGTCGGAGGCGCATTCGGCTGGTGGCGGGGCAAGCTGATGCACATCACCGTAGATCCCGAGACCCACGCGCTGAATACCCGCGCCTCGCCGGCTGGCATGATCTTCATCGTGGCCATCCTCGCCATCCGCTTCGCTCTGCGGGGCTTGGCCATGACCCAAGCCTCGAGCCTGCATCTGTCGATCGCGATGATCACCGGCGCCTTCATGGCCTTCGCGGTGGGCCTGTTCGGCGTCCAGCGGGTGGAGATGTTCCTGCGCGCCAGCCGGCTGCTCTCCGAGGCGCGGGCCGCCAGGGCCGCCGCGGTTCCTTAACCTCGAAACAGGTGACGACGCCGCCGCCGAGGCGGATAACGACGACTGGGCCGGAAAATCAGGAGGGAGCGTCCATGACTGACGTCATCGACCGGGATGGTACCGAAGAGTCCAACGACATGTCTCGCCGGGGCTTCGCGGCCCTGTCCGTCGCCGCCGGCCTGGCGGTGGCCGGCGCGGCCCAGGCCGAGGTCGAGGTGGTCGAAGAGGACGTGAACGTGAAGACGCCGGACGGCGTCGCCGACGCGGCCTTGCATTATCCCAAGGGCAGGAAGAGCCCGGCGGTGCTGGTGTGGACCGACATCTTCGGCCTGCGGCAGTCATTCCGCGACATGGGCCGCCGGCTGGCCGCATCGGGCTACACCGTGCTGACGCCCAACCCCTTCTACCGCATCGGCCACGCGCCGCAGCCGGCCGAGAGGCCCGATTTCTCCACCGCCGAAGGTCGCGCCAAGGTGGGCGCCTTGATCTCGGGCCTGACGGTCGAGGCGGTCAACCGCGACGCCGGCGCCTATGTCGACTTCCTCGACGGCCACCACGCGACCAACAAGCGCGCAAAGGCGGGGGTGGTCGGCTACTGCATGGGCGGGCCCTTCACCCTGCGCACGGCCGCCACGCGGCCAGATCGCATCGGCGCCGGCGTCTCGTGCCACGGCGGCTCGCTGGTGACCGACAAGCCGGACAGCCCGCACCTCCTGGCGTCGAAGATCCACTCGCCGTTCTACTTCGCGATCGCGGCCAACGACGACATGCGCCAGCCGGATCAGAAGACCAAGCTCCGGGAGTCCTTCGACGCCGCCCATGTCCCTGCGGTCATCGAGGTCTATGCCGGCTGCAACCACGGCTGGTGCGTCGTCGACGGCGGCGCCTACAACAAGGAAGGCGCCGAGCGCGCCTGGGGCGAGATGCTCAAGCTCTACGGGGCCCAGCTGGTCTGAGGCTGCCCCCTCCACCACTTTGTGGTCCCCCTCCCCCGCCCTGCGGGGGAGGATCTGCGGCTATGCCGCCAGCGCCAGCTTCGCCAGTTGGCCCACGATCCGCTCGGCGGCGGCGAGGCGCTGGTCGGGCGTGTCCCATTCGCCCTTGATCACCACCTTCTGGTCGGGCCGCAGCCGCCAGAAGGCGGCGTTCTTCTGGATGTAGCCAACCAGGCCCGCGGGGTTGTCGAAGCGGTCGTCGCGGAAGGAGATCACGGCGCCCTTGGGGCCCACGTCGATCTTGGCGACATTGGCCTGGCGGCAGAGGCCCTTGATGGCCACCACCTTCAGGAGCTGCCCCGCCTCTTCCGGCAGCGGGCCGAAGCGGTCGATCATCTCGGCGGCCAGGGCCTCGCGGTCCTCGGGCCGCTCAGTCTCCGACAACCGCCGGTAGAGAGCCAGACGCACGTTGAGGTCGGGCACATAGGCCTCGGGGATCAGCACCGCGACGCCGGTGTTGATCTGGGGCGACCAGCCGCGGGCGTCCGCGATCTCCGAGCCGCCGCCGGCTTTCAGCTCGGCCACGGCATCCTCGAGCATCTGCTGGTAGAGTTCCACGCCCACCTCGCGGATGTGACCGGACTGCTCGTCGCCGAGCAGATTGCCGCCGCCGCGGATGTCGAGGTCGTGGGAGGCCAGCTGGAACCCGGCGCCCAGGCTGTCCAGAGCCTGCATCACCTTCAGCCGCTTCTCCGCCGACTGGGTGATCGGCTTCTCGAAGGGCGTGGTCAGATAGGCGTAGGCGCGGGCCTTGGAGCGCCCCACCCGCCCGCGCAGCTGGTAGAGCTGGGCCAGGCCGAACATGTCCGCGCGGTGCACGATCAGGGTGTTGGCGGTGGGTACATCCAGGCCCGACTCCACGATCGAGGTCGACAGCAGGACGTCGAACTGGCCGTCGTAGAAGGCGCCCATGACGTCCTCGAGCTGGGAGGGCGACATCTGGCCGTGGCCGACGGCGATCTTCACCTCCGGCACCTGCTCGCGCAGGAACCTCTCCAGTTCCGGCAGGTCGGAGATGCGCGGCGCGACGAAATAGGCCTGGCCGCCGCGGTACTTCTCTCGCAGCAGCGCCTCGCGGATCACCACCGGGTCGTAGGGCGTCACGTAGGTGCGCACGGCCAGCCGGTCGACCGGCGGGGTGGCGATGATCGACATCTCGCGGATGCCCGAGAGCGCCATCTGCAGCGTGCGCGGGATCGGCGTGGCCGACAGGGTCAGCACGTGCACGTCGGCGCGCAGGGCCTTGAGCTTCTCCTTGTGCTTGACGCCGAAGTGTTGCTCCTCGTCGACGACCACCAGGCCCAGGTTCCTGAACTTCACCTGGTCGGCCAGCACCGCGTGGGTGCCCACCACCACCTCGACCTCGCCCTTGGCCAGGGAGTCGCGGGTCTCGTTGGCGTCCTTGGCCGAGACCATCCGCGAGAGCTGGCGCACCTTCACCGGCCAGCCGTGGAAGCGCTCGGAGAAGGTCTTGAAGTGCTGGCGGGCCAGCAGCGTGGTCGGGCAGACCACGGCCACCTGCTTGCCGCTCATGGCCGCCACGAAGGCGCCCCGCAGCGCGACCTCGGTCTTGCCGAAGCCCACGTCGCCGCAGATCAGCCGGTCCATCGGCCGGCCGGCGGCCATGTCGCCTAGCACGTCGGCGACGGCGTTGAGCTGGTCCTCGGTCTCCTCGTAGGGGAAGCGGGCGCAGAACTCGTCGAACAGGCCCTGGGGCGGGTCGAGCTCGGGGACCTCCTTGGTCAGGCGCGCGGCGGCGATGGCGATCAGGCCCTCGGCCATCTCGCGCAGCCGCTCCTTGGCGCGCGCCTTGCGCGCCTGCCAGGCCGCGCCGCCCAGGCGATCCAGCTGAACCCCCTCGGCCTCGGAGCCGTAGCGGGTCAGAAGGTCGATGTTCTCGACCGGCAGGTAGAGCTTGGATTCGGCCGAATAATGCAGCTCCAGGCAGTCGTGCGGCGCGCCCTGGACCTCCAGCGTGGTCAAGCCAGCGTAGCGGCCGATGCCATGGTCGATGTGAACCACCAGGTCGCCCGGCGACAGGGCCGAAGCCTCGGCCAGGAAGTTCTGCGCCCGACGGCGCCGTCGCGGCCGGGCCAGGCGATCGCCCAGGATGTCGGTCTCGGAGACGACGGCCACGCTGTCGGTCTCGAACCCGGACTCCAGCGGCAGCACCACCCGCTGCGGGGTCTTGGGATCGGCGGCGCGGGCCGCGTCCCAATAGGGCGCCAGCTTGATGTTCTTCAGGCCGTGATCGGCCAGCATGACGCCCAGGCGCTCGGAGGCGCCTTCCGACCAGGAGGCGAACAGCACGCGCTTTCCCGCCTTGGCCAGGGCGGTGGCGTGCTCTCCGGCCGCCTCGAACAGCCGGGTGGAGTCCTGGGCGCGCTCGGGGATGAAGTTGCGGCCGATGCGGGCGCCGAGGTCAACGACGGTCTCGCCTTCGCGCTGGAACGGCGTCAGCCAGCGGTTCGGCCGCGCGGCGATCCGCTGGGACCATTCCTCAGGCGACAGGTAGAGCGCCTCGGGAGCCAGCGCCTTGTAGCCCGAGCGCCCCTTGGTGGTCTCGGCGCGAGCCTCGTAGGCGTCCTGGATCAGCGCCATCCGCTCCTGGGCCGCCTCGCCGGCGAGGTGGTCGAAGACGAACAGGGCGTCCTCGGGCAGATAGTCGAATAGGGTCTCCAGCCGCGCATAGAACAACGGCAGCCAGTGCTCGACCCCGGCGCGGCGCTGGCCCTCGCTGACCGAGGCATAGAGCGCGTCCTCGCCCGGCGCCCCGAACTCGCCCACGTAGCCCTTGCGGAAGCGCGAGATGCCGGCCTCGTCCAGCAACACTTCCGACACGGGCAGAAGATCGATCGATGTCAGCTGCCTTGTCGAACGCTGGGTCTCAGGATCGAAGGCGCGGATGGACTCCAGGGTGTCGCCGAACAGGTCCAGGCGCACCGGTTCCTCGGTCCCAGGCGCGAAGACGTCGATGACGCCGCCCCTGATGGCGAACTCGCCGCGCTCGGAGACGGTCGAAGCCCGGACGTAGCCGTTGACCGCGAAATAGCGCTCCAGGTCCTGGACCTTCACGTCATGGCCGACGCGGGTCAGGTAGCTGGACGATTTCAGCACCTCGCGCGGGGGCGAGCGCTGCAGCAGCGACGACACGGTGGTGATCAGGATCTGCGGCGGCCGGCCGAGCTCGGGGTGCGCCAGCCGGCTGAGGGTCGCCATGCGCTGCGCGGCGGTGTTGGGCGAAGGGCCGATACGGTCGTAGGGCAGGCAGTCCCAGTTGGGCAGCCGCAGCGCCTCGACCTCCCTGGCGAAGAAGCCCAGCGCCTCGGCGAAAGCCTGGGCCCTCTGGGTGTCGCGCGCGACGAAGACCACCGGCGCGTTGATCTTCTCCTTGGCCCGGGCCTTCAGCATGTCGGAGACGGCCAGGGCGTCGAAGCCCTCGGGCGCGCCCACGAGGTCCAGCCGCCCAGGCGCGGAGGCGATACGCTTCAGATCGTTCTGCTGAGACAGGCTGGGACTCCTACGCGCCAGGATTGGCGCGGGCGAGCCGCGCGTCGAAACGGAACTGCCGGATCAGAGCCAGCACCGGCACATCGAAAGCCTCGGGCGGCTGGGCCTGGCCGATGATCCAGGCATAGAGGTCGTGATCCGGCTGTTCGAGCAGCGCCTCGAAATGGTCGAGGCCGGACTCGTCCATGTCCTCGAGGTGCGCGTCGGCGAACGGGCCGAGGATCAGGTCGGCCTCGACGAAGCCCCTGTGCCAGGCGCGGTACTTCAACTTCTTGCGGCGAGGATCCATCGACCAATCCGGGCGAGCGGCCGATATAGGCGTGGGCGTCCGCGCCCGCCAGCGGGTTCTTCAGAGCTTGATCGGGATCAGCATCGGCGTCCTGGCGGCATAGGCGTCATAGGCCTCGCGGCCCAGTTCGGCGCGCAGGAAACGCTCCTCGAATCCCGCCTTCAGCCAGAAGCCGAAGGTGATCAGGGCCACGCCGGCGAGGGCCAGGATGGTCCCCTTCTCCAGGGCGGTGGCCAGGGCCGAGAGGATCAGGCCGGTGTAGATCGGATGGCGGACCAGGCGATATGGCCCGGTGTCGACCACGCGGTGATCGGACTTCAGCGTGATGTCGCCGGACCACAGCTGGCCGAGGTGGATGCGCGCCCACCAGCAGAACAGATATCCCACGACGGCCAGGGCGAGGCAGGCCCAGCCGATCGCGGGCGGCGTCATCCAGAGCTGGATGGGCTCGAACAGGGGGTGGCGGGCGTTCATCACCTGCCGGGACGGATCGTCCAGGGGGGCGTGGGTGCAGAACAGCATGAACACCCCGATCACGGTCGGTCCCAGGTGCGCGGCCTCCTGGAACCAGGCCGGCCGCTTGATCGCCTGCTTGCGCCAGGCCGCCGCCGCCCACCAGCTCAGCAGCCAGGCGACCCAGGCCATCGAGATCGCGAAGTCAGGTCCGATCCTCATCTTCCCTGTCTAGCACGGCCACGGCCAAGCCTCACCCGCCTGCGCGCACGGGTAGGCTATGATGGGTCATGCGGCCGGAGATTCTCTTTCCCCTGTTCGCGCCGTCGACCTCGCTGAAGGGCGTCGGGCCGAAGGTCGCGCCGCTGGTCGAACGGCTGGCGGGCCCGCTGGTGCGGGACCTGCTTTTGCTGGCCCCCTCCGGCGTGGTGGACCGCCGCCGGGCGACAGCCGCCGAGGCTCGCGAGGGGGAGGCCCAGATCTTCCTGGTGCGCATCGACGCCCACCTGCCGCCGCGCGGCGCGGGCCAGCCCTACCGGATCCGGGTGGCGGACGAGACGGGGTTCCTTTTCCTGGTCTATTTCAAGGTGTTCGGAGATAGCCTTAAGCGCCAGCATCCGCCCGGCGCCCTGCGCGCCGTCAGCGGCAAGGTCGAGCGCTGGAAGTTCGGCGTCGAGTTCCAGATCAACCATCCGGACTATCTGCTGCCGGTCGAACGGCTGGACGAGATCCCCGCCTTCGAGGCGGTGTATCCCGCGACCGCGGGCCTCCCCTCGCGCACCGTCCGGCGGCTGGCGCACGAGGCGCTGGAGCGCGCGCCGGAGCTGCCGGAGTGGCAGGACGAGGCCTTCCGGACGCGCGAGGGGTTTCCAGGCTGGCGCCAGGCGCTGGAGGCGCTGCATTCGCCGAGGACCGACGCCGACACCTCGCTCACGACGTCGCAGCGGCGGCGGTTGGCCTATGACGAGCTTTTCGCCCACCAGCTGGCCATGGCTCAGCGCAAGGGCGCCCGCCGCCGCGAGCCGGCGCCGCCCATCCCGGCGGGGGCTACGGCGGCCCGGCTCGAGGCCGCCCTGCCCTTCCGCCTG